>JAJBUT010000114.1 GCA_020860185.1 Lachnospiraceae bacterium
TGTTCAAGACCAGCTTCGCCAGGTATCCGAGGATGCGGTCGCGCTCCATTTCCAGAGACTCAAGCTGTGCCATGAGCTCATCAGACACCGGAAGGATTTCTCCGGTTTCGATGTCGACCATCTGTTCAACGAGCGCTTCAATGGTCTGATTGACTTCATACAACTTCACGTGCGTCACCTCTTTCTGAAATCTCGGTGATAGATACCGTTTCCACGGAATCACCCGGTACCAGGATCGTCACTGTCCGCGGAAGTCCGAGGAGTCTGCGGAGCAGGCGCTCCCTGATCCTGACAGTCCGGCAGGAAACGATGCCGTCTTTCGGCTGCTTTGAGACGGAAATAGAAAGATTGTGTCTCATTTGATTTCCTCCAATCCGGAAGGAGCAGTGTAGGTTCTCCTTCCGTAATACGGAGAAAGGGGCTCCATTTTGGAACCCCATCCTCATCAGTTTTTTTCATAAATTTTTTTGATTTTTGTACGCGCCTGCTCGATGAACTTGGAAACCTGCTTGTGGCTGACACCTTCCCGTCTGGCAATCTCCCGGAAGGTCAGTCCATCTGCAAACATTTCCAGACGGCGGCGCTGTGTGTCCGTCAGCGTGTCCAGAGCCGCATATAGCTGCTCATTTTCGTAGTCGCGGATACAAGCGGATTCCGGCGTATCATCAGTGGCAAAGTCATCCCCTTCATAAAGTGCGCCGTCCAAGGAGTACGCTGCATGGTAGCGATGGCGGCGGTTGCTGTTTTCCTCTTCGCGGCGGTCGGCTGTAACATAGGCACCGATTTCAGCAGAAATCTCGACTTCCTCGACATAACCAGTGACAGATTCATACTTGAGCTTCATAAAAAAATTCCTCCATTCGTTTTTCTTGGAATGGAGGAACACTCACAGGCAGCTGCAAAAAGGGCATAGAAAATCAGACCGCAGCCCCGATGGATTTCTCCATTCCGGGTTGCAGCTCCCATATCCAGTAGGCAGCTGTTCTTATTAAAATGTGCCGACTATCCGCACTGGATCATCCATGGCCAACGGATGTACGAAAAGCCGGTGCTCGCGGCAGCCGTCATAAGCTGGCTGCTTTGCGAAAATAAAAAAGCCATCGACAAAAACAGCTTTATCTCGATAATTCAAGATAAAGACTGTCCTGTCGATGGCTTTTTTTGCTCATCGCTGCTGCTGACCTGGAACAGGTCTTAAGTCGCCTGATTTTCATCCTCGCCGCCTGCCCGTCGTACAGCTTTTGCAAGACATACCGATATGTGACCTGGAACAGGAATTACGCACAATGCCACGCTGCCCGTCGTTATATCGGCCGTATTCATTTTTATGAAAGGCCGGGAGTTTCTCTCATCAGATGGGCTTAAATCTGCCCGGCCAGATAAATTTACACCGTCATCTCCACGATTCCTATCGGCGTGAAGATATCAATATTATTGTGTCTGTGGTTTTTTAAGCGCCGTACCATGATCGAATGGCAGGTTCCACATTCAACCTTGATAAAACCTTCCCTGTTTTTGTACCCTGTTACGAGGCCTCCGCAATTCGGGCAGTACCACGAAAACGAAGACCAGTCGTCTCTCTCATCCATAACCCCAGTATCTCCTCCATCTATAATCACCGTCCATTTAGTTGGCGGCGCGAAAACGCTGCGCGAGCTGATGGGGAGTATATACCGGGATGCGGACCTTTTCCGTCTCAGGTACGTCAAGGATTTTGACAACCTGGTGGCAGGATTCACATTCCATCCAACCGTCAGTTTCTTCCAAATAGAGGTGTCTGTTGATTGTGCTGCAGATCGGGCAGCAGATATCATAAGTTTTCAAAAAAGAAGCCCCCTTTTACGAGCGAAGTTACGCCAAATCCTTAATTACTTTGACCGCAACTCCCTGAATGATGCAGTTTTCAACAATAATGTCCTGCATCCTCGTATTTTCAGGATGCAACCGGATCCGATGTCTATCCGGCTCCGGGTAATACCGCTTCAGTGTAGCTTCATTCTCCATGAGAGCCACCACGATCTGGCCTTCATCAGCAGAATCCTGCTGGCGGATAAGTACAAGGTCACCGTGACTGATATCAGCGTCAATCATAGAGTCGCCATTTGCGCGGAGAAGAAAGAAGGGTCCCCGTCCGAAGAGCGCTACGGGGAGACGTACATACTCCTCGATATTTTCTTCCGCGAACTTGGGAATACCGCAGGAAACGGATCCGAGCAGGGGAACTTTGACAGTTTCTCTCTGCGTCTTGCTGGCTTCCTTTGTGATGATGTTTCGATGACCCGCATAATCGAGCATACCCTGTTCACGCATATAAGCGAGGTAGCGTCCCACCGTGGTTTTGGGAATGCCGAGACCCGATTCGATCTCGCGGATTGTGGGTGTGATTCCGTTCGATTCCTGATAGTCATTGATGAAGTCTTCAATCAGCTTGAAGTACTCCGCTTTCTTTGTATGCATCGCAGTTGTCCTTTCAGCGCGCCGGGATAAATGTCCCAGGCAAGTGTATTATACAAACAGAACATATGTTCGTCAATAGAAAAATCGCAAGTTTTTTCAAAAACCTCCAGAAGTCACAAACTTGCGACAATAAAAGGTTGAATTTTCGACTTGCTTCCAGTATAATATAAATTGATTTTTTGTATCCAAACACAGAAAGACCACTTCACCGGAGGCATACGATGGCTTTAAAAAACTGGCAGAAAATAAAACTGGTAAAACTCGTGGAGCTGCTGCGGCAGGAATCCGATGAGCAGCACCCTTTGACAACCGTGCAAATCTGCGATTACATGACGAAATGCGATATCCCGTGCGATCGTAGAGTCGTGAGCCGTGATGTGGACATCTTAAATGAACTGGGAATTGAAGTTCTGGAGAAGTGGGTAGGTAAAAAGAAAGGCTATTATGTGGCAGACCGGAGTTTCTCTACTCCGGAACTTAAGATATTGATAGATGCCGTGCAGGCCGCCAGCTTTATCACGGAAAAGAAGTCCGTTGAGTTGATAGACAAGCTGGCAAACCTTGGTGGAACCCATAGCGCTGAAATTATCAAGGGTAATATGGTGTGTTTCAATACCCGCAAGCATAGCAACGAGCATATTTATTATAATGTAGGTGCGCTTGAGGATGCGATGCAGAGGAAGAAAAAAGTTATTTTCCTCTATTTTGATATAGACATAAACCGCGAAAAAGCCTACCGTCGGGAAGGACATCATTATGTAGTGGAGCCGGTAGCGCTGGTATATAATGAAGACAATTATTACCTTGTCGCCTACAGTGAACGACACGATAATACAGCCAATTACCGCGTTGACCGTATGGAATGTGTGGAGGTAATCGACGAAGACATCTCAGAAAAAGCTCTTGATTTGCGTGATGAGGTTGCGCAATACACGGAACAGGCATTCAAAATGTACGGCGGTCCGATGCAGACCATCGTCCTGGAATTCGACAGCAAACTGATTGGAGTTGTCTATGACCGTTTCGGAGAAAAAGTCACCATGATGCCTTCCGGTGAAAACCGGGTAGTCGCAACTGTGGGCGTGCAAATCTCACCCACCTTCTGGAGCTGGCTGTTCCAGTTTGGGAAACAGATGCGAGTGATTTCGCCGGAGGTTGTGGTAAAAGAGCAACGGGAACGAATAGAGGAATTGATGGGATAGGTACACAGGCTGGAGGTACATCCATGAAAATATTTGACAATATTCTGAAATCGTGCGCGATGACATGGCCGCAATGATTACGAGAGGAAGCAAGGTCTCCATCGCGGCAGCGTGTTTTTCTATGTATGCGTACAAGGAGCTTAAAAAACAGCTGGAAGGAGTGAATGAATTTCGCTTCATCTTTACCTCGCCGACTTTCACCACAGAGAAAGCTTCCAAGGAAAAGCGAGAATTCTATATTCCGCGAATGAGCCGTGAGAATAGCCTTTATGGTACAGAATTTGAAATAAAACTGCGTAATGAAATGACACAGAAAGCCATCGCCAGAGAATGTGCAGACTGGATCCGCCGGAAAGCGACGTTCAAATCCAATATTACAGGAGAGAATATGGCTGGGTTCATGACAGTCGACAACAAAGCCGAACAGGTGGCTTATATGCCGATGGCCGGATTTACCACAGTTGATATCGGCTGTGAACGCGGTAACAACAGCTATAACATGACGAATCGCATGGAGGCACCTTTCTCCACGCAGTATATGCAGTTGTTTGACACCATCTGGAACGACAGGGAAAAGATGCAGGATGTCACGGATGTGGTGATTGAAAACATCACTTCTGCTTATAACGAGAATTCACCGGAGTTCATCTATTTTATGACACTGTTCCACGTGTTCAGCGAATTTCTGGATGACGTGTCAGAGGATGTCCTGCCGAATGAAAGCACCGGCTTCAAGCAGAGCAAAATCTGGAATATGCTCTATGACTTCCAGAAGGATGCCGCGCTTGCCATCATTAATAAACTGGAAAAATACAAGGCTGCATCCTTGCAGACAGCGTAGGTCTCGGTAAAACTTTCACTGCGCTGGCCGTGATAAAATATTATGAAAATCGAAATAAATCCGTTCTCGTGCTCTGCCCCAAGAAGCTGGCTGAGAACTGGAATACATATAAAGACAACTACGTAAACAATCCAATCGCGGCTGACCGCCTGAACTATGATGTGCTTTTCCATACGAATTTATCCAGAAATGGAGGCACCTCAAATGGTCTTGATTTGGACAGGCTGAACTGGGGGAATTATGACCTTGTGGTCATCGATGAATCTCACAACTTCCGCAACGGTGCCGGTACCCATGCCAACACGACAGAAAACCGCTATGTGAAGCTGATGGACAAGGTTATCCGTGCCGGAGTTAAAACGAAGGTGCTGATGCTCTCTGCCACGCCAGTTAACAACCGGTTTAATGATTTACGGAACCAGCTGGCGATTGCCTACGAAGGCGACGCGGCAAACATCGATGGGAAACTGAATACAAAGAAGCCAATCGACGAAATCTTCCGTCAGGCACAGAAAGCGTTTAATGCATGGAGCAAGCTGGATCCGAAAGACCGCACAACAGACGCTCTGCTGCGCACGCTGGATTTTGATTTCTTCGAGGTGCTGGACAGCGTGACGATTGCCCGCTCCCGGAAGCATATCGAGAAATATTATAATACTGCAGAGATTGGCAGGTTCCCGGAGCGTCGGAAACCCATCTCATTGCGGCCAAGCCTGACCAGTTTGAAACAGGCGATTAATTATAACGAAATATACGAACAGCTGATGTTGCTGTCGCTGTGTATTTATACACCGTCCAATTATATCTTCCCAAGCAAGATTGAGAAATATATGGACTTAACGCATAACAAGGGCGAGAACCTGACGCAGCGAGGACGTGAACAGGGTATCCGCAGACTCATGAGCATCAACCTGCTGAAGCGTCTGGAGAGTTCCGTTTACTCCTTCAATCTGACCCTTTCCCGCATCCGCGACCTGATTACGGGAACCATAGATGCCATTAACCGATTTGAGAAATATGGAGTGTCTGACTTGGATGTCTATGAAGCCAGTGAGAACGATTTCGATATGGACGATGGGAACACAGATTATTTTACGGTTGGCAAAAAGGTAAAAATCGACCTGGCGGATAT
>JAJBUT010000124.1 GCA_020860185.1 Lachnospiraceae bacterium
CCGCTTTCCGACGGTTCTTCTGCATCTCAGGGTGCGGATAAAAACGGACCGACGGCGATCCTTTTGTCTAATTATGCGACGAAAAACTATGATTTCCGCAATCGCGCGGCGCGGCTTTTGAATGTCAAGCTGAGTCCTCAGTGTGTCAAAGGCGAGGAGGGGACGAAGAAGCTGGTCGCTTACATTAAAAGTTGGCGTGATTTAAAACTCTGGCATCTCCAGTTCAATATCATCAACCGTCAGACGCTCCTTGAAGCTCAGAAACACCCGGAGAACTATGGGAATCTGCTGGTTCGTGTGGCAGGTTACAGTGCGTATTTCTGCGAATTATCCAGAGATTTGCAGGATGATATTATCGCGAGGACGGAGCACGGAGGGTTCTGAGGACGGAGCGGATCATAAATAAAGGCGACGGCTGCCTTACAGCCCGACAGCCTGAAACGCCTGATCCAGATCCTGTATGAGGTCTTCGGGAGACTCGAGCCCAACGCTGAAACGAATAAAGCCGTTCCGAAACCTCTCCGGATACAGATGGATTCGCTCGTCATAGCTAGGCTGCGGGAAAATCAGGCTTTCGTCATGTCCGAGGGAGACGGCGAAGGTGACGACCTTCAGCTTCGCGCAAAACCGTTCGACCGTTTTGTCGTCCGCGTTTACGCCGAAGGAAATCACGCCGCCGAACCCGTTTTTCATCTGCCGCCCGGCCAGCTCGTGCCCCGGATTGCTCGGGAGTCCGGGGTAGGACACGAAGGTAACATTTTTCCGCTGTTCCAGCCACTCGGCAATCGTCTGGGCGGAATGGTTGATCCGTTCCATGCGCAGCGGGAAGGTAACGGAACCGCGGAAAATCTGCCACGCGTTAAACGGGCTGATCACAGCGCCCACATTGACCTGCGCTTCGTAGCGGATCCGATCCATGGTTTCCAGATCATTGGATATGATCGCGCCTCCCTGCGCGTCCCCGTGGCCGTTGATAAATTTTGTGAGGGCATCCACCACAAAGTCGGCTCCCAGCTCCAGCGGCCGCTGGTTCAGGGGTGAGGCAAAGGTGTTATCCACCGACAGGACAGCGCCGTTTTCGTGCGCAATCTTTGCGATCGCCGCGATGTCTGTCACTCCCACCGTCGGATTGTCGGGTGTCTCAATGTGAACCAGTTTTGTGCCGGGCGTAATTGCTTTCTTTACCGCATCAAGGTCTGTCATGTCTACCATAACAGTTTCTACACCGAATTTCTTATTGAACAGCTCATGGAACATCCGGTAGACCGCCATGTAACTGACGTTCGGATACAGTACACGGTCTCCTGTCTCTAACAGTGTCCAGAACAGCGCATGCAGCGCCCCAACCCCGCTGGCCAGTACGATCGTGTCGTCGGCGTGATAAAGGGCTGCGATTTTTTCCTCCAGCCAGTGCTGGTTGGCGCTGCCGTTTCTGGAATACATTAAAAGATCTGTGGAGGAGTAGTTGACCTGGGAAAGGTCATCCGGCAGCTTGTAGCTGTTCGCCATGTGCAGCGGGCGGCGGACGGCGCCGGTTTCCTCATCATAATCGGTTCCGGTATGGATGGCCTGTGTGGAAATATCGTAATCTCTGAATTTGTTTTCTTTCTTTGACATTTTAATAGCCTCCTGATTGAAATTTAGAGTAAAAATTATATCCCGTGTTCCGTTATCAGTATGAAATCTGATGCACTTATTCTATCACCTTTAGCATACTATATCAATAGGATTAGTAGGATAAATACAAAAAAAGTAAAAGCATAACATTTTGTGAGGATTTGCGATATCTAATTGGTAACCGTACTTATGTTAATTTTCTGTGAAGAGATGACATTTTCTTGACATATATCCATCACGGGTATAAAATTCGTGTAATGCCTAGTAATATAGTAGGATTTGATAAAGTATTGAAAGCTGAGGTATCAATCATGCGAAAAAAAAGAATGCGGCTCTTTACCGGAATCCTTGCAGCAGCGGCAATTGCTGCTATGACCAGCTGTTCTTCCGGAACAGTCTCAGAAGCAGAGACTGAGGAAGCACAGGAAAGTGCATCCGGGGAGGCTTCGGAGGAAGTACAGGAAAGTGCATCCGATGTGGGAAATGCAGGTATTGAAATTAATGTGGAAGATGTAGGCACCCAGGCCAGCTATTATGACACAACAGTTGACGGAACAGACGTGGAGATCTTTGCCGTTCTCGCTTCCGATGGCACCGTTCGCCTTGCTATGAATACCTGCCAGGTCTGCAACGGATCTCCTTATGCTTATTTTGAACAGGACGGCGATGATTTTGTCTGCCAGAACTGCGGAAATCACTTTTCATCTGATGAAGTCGGGCTTACAAGCGGAGGCTGCAACCCCGTTCCGATCACAGAGGATGATTATACCGAAGAAAACGGAATTATTACAGTTTCCGGCTCTTTTTTGGAAGAAAACGCATATCGCTTTTCCAACTGGAAACAGTTTTAAGGGAGGAGCTTTCGTGAGTAAGGTTATTTTTCATGTTACGGGTATGACCTGCTCCGGTTGTGAACGGCGACTGGAAGGAGCCGTATCGGCACTGGAAGGCGTGCAGTCTGTAACCGCAGATCAGGGCAAAGGAGAATTGACAGCTGAGTTCAACCCTCCCTGCACAGAAAATATCATTATTGAGACAATAGAAAAGACGGGCTACGGATTTGTTCGAAATGGGCCAAAAGCCAAAAAAGCCGGGGATACCGCGGCAATCCTGATTATTATTCTGGGTGCGTACCTGATTGCCAGGCAGATGGGATGGCTGGAGATATTTCAGAATATCCCGACGATCAGCGAAGAACGGATGAGTTATTTTGCTCTTTTCGTAATCGGGTTGTTGACCAGTGTCCATTGTATTGCCATGTGCGGAGGATTAAATCTGGCTCAGAGCATTTCTTCCGGAAATATAAAACCCTTACGCCGCAGTATCCTGTATAATCTGGGGCGGCTGTTCAGCTATACTCTGATCGGCGGCATCATGGGCTTTATCGGCGAAAAAGCAGCCATCACTTTACAGGTGAGAGGTGTGATCGGTCTGATTGCCGGCGCTTTTATGCTGCTCATGGGCATCAATATGCTTGGTGGTCTTTCTGTGTCAGTCCGATTATTCCCGAGACTGTCCGGAAAGCTTTCCGCCAAAATACAGAGCGTAGGGAAGCACAGTTCCTTTGCAACAGGTCTGGCCAATGGGTTGATGCCCTGCGGACCGTTGCAATCCATGCAGGTTTACGCCATCGCCAGCGGAAGTATGCTGACCGGAGCCCTGTCCATGTTTTCCTTTTGCCTGGGGACGATTCCCCTCGTCTTTGCATTTGGCCTGGCGGCGGGGATGCTGAAAATGCACTGGCGGCAGCGTATGCTTCAGGTTGGTTCCGTCCTGTTGGTTATCATGGGAATCTTTATGATACAGAATAATCTTGTTCTGACTGGATTTACTGTTTCGTCAGCCGGCTCATCGGCAAACGCAGACACAGATGGAACAGTCGTTTCAACCATTGACGGAGATGTCCAGTATGTGACAACAGAGCTTCACGCCAACGGCTACGACGATATTCAGGTTACCGCAGGGATTCCTGTCGTGTGGACGATAAAGGTTGATGAGAGTAATCTGAACGGCTGCAATAACGAGATTGTGTTGTCGGAGTTTGATCAGCAGGTGAAACTGTCGGCAGATGAGGTCGTCATAGAGTTTACACCGGGGGAAGAGGGAACATATACCTATTCCTGTTGGATGGGAATGCTGAAAAATACGATCACGGTCGTCGGAGAGTGAATTGTCTTCTCCGCTTTCATCAGTATACGATTATCAGAATGTTATATGTATTTGCACAGGATTTGCACAGGGCAAATTGTAAAAAACAGAAGAAATATATGGCATAATCCGATACACTATCGGCGAATGGCGGAGGTTTTATGTATTATCAATGTGGCGGCATGGAAATTGAGATAAGTGAGTTATTAAAGATAAACCTGAATTATTCACGGCGATCTGATTTTTCCATATACCAGACGCCGATGTGCCCAAAAACTGCATAAAGCGAACGATTTTGTCTCAAATTATTGCCTGTCTTATAAAAAAGGGCAGACTCCACCTGTAACAAGAAACACATTCGCATTTACAGTTTTCAAGGTTCGACTATACTGCTACGTTAATTGACACGTCAACTGTGGCCGCAGCTTATGGATATTTTCCAGTGTCTCGTAAAACTCTTTCTTATACGGGCAGCTGCTACACAGTTTAAAGTATTTACACCTTGCTGATTTCACCACTCTGGCGGCGATCTTCAGCAATTTCAACCGGATGGTGTCTATCTGCTGCTTACGCATACTGACAGTCAGTGCCAGCCGTTTGAACCAATTGAATAAGTTATATGCAAGGACATGTACCTGCAGGCGGTTCGCATTCACTGCCATGGAGTTGCTGCTCACGGAGGCAAAATCAAACCCGCTTTTTCCCTCTTTGATGTAGTTCTCCATCTTGCCCCTGCCACAGTAGAACTGGATCACCTGGTATGGCGCTGATTCCATCGTTGTAACTATAAAAGTGTACATATGCACCATTTGGCCATATGGTTTTTCTATTTTAAAGACAACCCTGCGCGGATGGCTCCATGTGCCGGCCTGGTACATGAATTCTCCGTATTCAACCGCATAGTCGACCTGGTTATACTTTGTGGCACGGTACAGCGCTTCGTCTTCATCCCAGGCGAGTTTCCGCAGATTGGGGTTCTCTTTGAGACGGATTGCATATTTACAGTCCTTTTCCTCAAGGGTCTCATATAAATCAGGTGGAGCAAATCCGCTGTCACCACGCAGATACAGGGGCATTTCAGGATACTCCGACCGGTATTCAGCCAGGAGCGGCTCCATGAAATCACCGGCACCGTTACTGCAATATTTAGTACCTTCCCGGAGTTCTGCCTTGAGCAGGTCCCCTGTGACGCCATCGTAGCAGAGGAGCGGATGGTAGCCATTTGCCTGATAATGATAATTGAATCCCCTGCCTTCCTGTTTGCCATAGGCATCAAAATGCGTAGTATCAATGTCAAACAGCATGGCTTCCGGTTTTTTTATGGTATAGACAATCTTCCGCAACGCATGGTTGATCTGCGTCAGCTGTTCCAATGTGTCAGCATCCATACGGTTGTAAAACCGGGAAAGGGTTGGCTGGGACGCCAGGGCATCTTTGTTTAAGATCGCAGTCATGACTGGCTCATTCGTTAGTTCATCTGCGCAGTCATCTTCAAAATAAGCGCTGATGATCTGGTAGATCACCTGCAGGAGGTTGTCGCCGTCTTTATGGATGCGGTGCCCGGCTGTGTCGTTTGTTTTAAAAAGATTGTTGATGATCTTGTCAGCACCAATTTTAAACAGGAATTCCTTGAATAAAAGGAGTCCTGCATCGGAGGACAGGTCGCCTCCGTCAAAATTTATTTTAATTTGGCTATTGCTTTCAAGGCTTAAGGTGTGTAAACTATCCATAGAAAAGACCTCTTTCTTTTCCAACCGTTATCGGGACAAAAGCCATTCCCTGCTCGCCATCTCAGCTCTCATCATCGTCATCTTTTTCGTGCCGTATACAGCTTCCGGGTTCGCGGCAT
>JAJBUT010000168.1 GCA_020860185.1 Lachnospiraceae bacterium
CACCGTCCCTGAACCGCGTCTCTGTCCGCCTGATGTAAATCACATCCGGCTGGAAGCAGTCCCATTTCAGCGCCACCAACTCGCCGACGCGGATCCCGCTCGTAAACATTAACAAAATGCCAAGGTTCCAAACGTCCAGAGCAGAACTCAGTTCCTCTCCCTATGCATGCTGTAAATACATGCAACCCTTCAAATATTTAAGGGAAGAAGACAACACCGTGATGCTGCACATTCTTCCCTAATGACTGGTTTTATCGTTGTCCGCCAACACTCCGACCCATATGTCCGGCACTGCTTTCAGGTTTTATCGTTGCCTGCCAACACTCCGGTCTACACACCCGGCTTAGCTTTCGGATTTTAGGTGCCAGCCGCACCGGCAGGATGTCGCCTGCCTTCCTATGTCTATTATACACAATACGGCGGAAAATCCATTGACAAAATATACAAATGATATGGCATTTCCCCGACTTTTCGTCCTTGCCAAATTCAAGTCCTTCCATTCATCAGGAGATGAAAGGACAGGCCCTACAGCCAGTTTCTGCTTCTAATCTTCCACCAGGATTCATTGATTTTACGTTCCAGCACGCATTGTACCTGTTGCCCTGTCGTAATAGTTGGTTTTATCTGTATAGACCGTTTGATCTGCTGCGCCTCAGCATAGCTGACGGCTGTCGTTTAATGTAAATCTGTATTTCTGTGATAGGCAGGATGGTCGAAAGGGGCAGAACTCAGTTCCGCCCCCTGCTATCCTTCATTCCATTTAATAACGATTATTTCCATTTCCCTGCATACACTTCATCACTCGCCCTGCCGAACGTGAACGTATCCACATCAGAATCCGGGTTCGCGATGCTGTTGCTGATGAAATAAGAGTTGCCATTCCGGCACATTGCCAGGGTGTCCGTCCCGTTCGCGTCCCAGTCGCCCACCAGCACCTCATGCCCGAGCGGCCATAGGTCACCGTCAGGTACACGTGCATCGTGGTGATATCGTCAATGAAGTAGCACACATTCCCGCGGCGCTGGCAGATGGTATTCTCACCATCGCCATCCCAGTCGCCCACGAGCACCTGGTCTGTGGACAGGCCGGCGCTGATGGAAAAGTCTGCGTTGCCGCCTTTTAAGGTGTAGTTGAAGTACATCGTGTTGCCGCGGCGGACCATCAGGGTGTCGCCGGAGGTGCCGGTGTCATCACCACTGCCGGTATCCCCGGGATCGTCGTTGCCGGAGCCGGTATCATCGTTCCCACTTCCATCTGAGCCGGCACCACTACCGTCAGATCCGAAATAGTCACCTATCCCAGTCACGGTTACTGTCGCCGTACCGGCGTTCGTGTTGTTGCTGTACGATACAGTGTAATCCGTGCCTAATGTCAAGGTGTTTCCATCAGAATTTATTACCGTGACTGCGGGCGTTTTCTCTTCCCCATCATAGGTATAACTGGTTGAATATAATATTATTGTGCATTCTGAAATATCAATGAACTCGTCTGCGCCGCAATTAATGCAGACTCCGTCTTCTAATGCAAAAACAAGATATTCCATTATCCTCCTGAGAATCCAGCAGCATGCCATCCTCCATAATCACCTGATGGTCCTGTGTCTGCACATAGAGATAAAAGTCTTTCTCCATAAGTTCGTCCGCAAGCTCCTCCATGGCATCCTCACAGTCCTCCTGTGTCCAGTCGAACGACTGCAGCAGACTGAGCGCCTCTGTCCCATCATCAGTTCCTCCGTTTCCCATATATCTATTTATATTTAAACACAATAACCTAAACATTTCCTAAACAAATTATAATAAATCCGTTTTCTTGTTATTTTCCGTTATATCAGCTGTGACAATATTCATCAATGGCACTGCAATTATAACCCGAATCCTGATGAAAAAAGTAATCCTCAGAATCATAGCGATGATCCGGATCCTGGACGAACTGGAGACAAACGAGCACATGGCAGAATACAACTAACAGCAAGAGAGGATTTTGACGATGAAGTACATTACATTTGCGGTTCCCTGTTATAACTCGGAAGATTATCTGGAGAGATGTGTGGATTCCCTCCTGCCGGGCGGAGAGGATGTAGGGATCATTCTGATCGACGACGGGTCCACAAACCGGACAGGAGAAATGATTGACGCGTATGCGGATCTTTTTTAATATCTTCCCAGAAGAAAAGCTTTGCACCTGGGAGGATATGGGACATGTCTTCCCTTCGCAGTCCATCATTATGCATGCGCTGATCTATCGGACCGGATTGCTGCGCAATTGCAGCGTCCGTCTGCCGGAGCATACATTCTTTGTGGATAATATCCTGGCATATGAGCCGTTGCCCTACGCAGAACATATCTATTATATGAATATTGACCTGTATCAGTATTACATTGGGCGCGCTGACGTTTGCGTTCATATGATTGCGGTTTTCCTGTTACCGAAATCAGTTCTCTTTTCATACACCATCCTGCAGGAGATTTAAATTGGAACAATAATATTTCACAAACGTGTCCTATTTCTCATAAATTTGTGAATAATCAATGAAAAACAACGCAGGATATCTCTTCTCTGTTATACTATAGCAAAGGAGACCTACATATGAACATATTATTGGCAGAAGACGAAATATCATTGGCAAAAGCTGTGAGCACCATCCTCTCCCGGAACGGATGGAAAGTGGACGTGACGAAGGATGGCAGTCAGGCATTGGACAAGATACGAGCGGGCAGTTATGATGCGCTTGTTCTGGATATCATGATGCCAAAGACAGATGGAATCACAGTGTTGAAAACAATCCGCGCAGAAGGGGATTTAACCCCGGTGCTGATGCTCACCGCAAAAGCGGAGGTGGATGATAAGGTGACCGGGCTGGAAGCCGGTGCAAATGATTATCTGACGAAACCGTTTCAGGGCAAAGAACTGATGGCGCGGATTAAAGCCATGACCCGCGCCCAGAATTTTCAGGAGCACCCGAAGCTGCATCTCGGCAACGTGAGTCTTGACCGGAAGAATCTGGAACTGTCCACCCCTTCCGGCTCCCTGCGTCTGGCTTACCGGGAGTCCCGGATGCTGGAAATCCTGATGACGAATTCACAGGGCAGTATCCCGCAGGAGCGGCTTTTGGAAAAAGTCTGGAAAGGTGAGGAAACAGACCAAGAGGCAGTGAAGGTATATATTTCCTATCTTATGCATAAGCTCGCCGCGCTCCATGCTGACATCTGTATTACAGAGAAAGCGCCTGGGGAATACGGTCTGGAAATGGAGCTGATATCATGATCAAAAAACTGCGGTTAAAAATGATCGGTGTCTCCATGCTCTCTCTTTTGCTGGTTCTGGGGGCAGTCCTCCTGCTTGCCAACGTGATCAATTATAGGGAAGTGATTGCAGATGCTGATCTGACGCTTTCCATTCTGACAGAAAACCAGGGAACCTTTCCGGAGTCCTATGAGGAATGGGGAAAGCGGGCGTTTCTTGATTCAGAAGAGCTATCTTATGAGACACGTTTTTTCTATGTGCTCCTGAATGACGATGGGGATGCTGTGCTGACTTCTACGGATCAGATTGCAGCGATAGACCAGCATGCCGCCGAAGAATATGCGGTGGATGTTTATGCATCCGGCAATACGAAAGGGTTTACAGACGTATACCGCTATCTGACTACAGAAACGGATGAGGGAACCCTTATTATTTTCCTGGATTGTAATCGCTCCATCAGCAATGCCAAAAGGCTTGCCCTGATCAGTGTATGTGTATCGATTGGCGGGCTGGGAATTGTGTTTTTCCTTCTGCTGATTCTCTCTGAAAAAGTAATAGCTCCGTTTGCGGAGAATTATGAAAAACAGAAGCGCTTCATTACCGATGCAGGTCATGAACTCAAGACCCCGCTGGCTGTGATTGCCGCGGACACGGAGGTTCTGGAGATGGATTTGGAGGAGAATGAATGGCTGGCAGATATCAAGGCCCAGATCGTGCGGCTGACAGAACTCACCAATGACCTGATCGTATTGTCCCGGATGGAAGAGCAAAATGACAGCAGCGCTCAGATGGAAGAAATCGACTTTTCCGCACTGGCGGCAGAAACAGGCGATTCCTTTCAGATGATGGCAGCCGCGCAGAAAAAAGATCTATACTGCGAAATTGAACCGGAAATCAGGATCCATGGCGATGAAAAAGCTCTGCGGAGACTGGTGAGTATTTTGCTGGACAATGCCTGCAAGTATTCTGAAACGAGCGGGGAAATCCTCCTGAAACTGAAAAAAGGAAAGCACCAAATACAGCTGTCTGTTTACAACACAACACCAGATATAAAAAAGGAAAGCCTGCCGCATCTGTTTGATCGGTTTTACCGGACGGACAAATCCCGTAATTCCCAAACCGGCGGTTACGGGTTGGGGCTTTCTATAGCCGCATCAACAGTAGCGGCGCATAAAGGGAAGATCACAGCCACAACGGAGGACGGAAAATCGCTGCTGATCACAGCGGTATTCCCTGTATAAACAGACATAACTGTTTTAGTAATCTCTCACAATCACCGTTGGAAATATATAAATAATTTGAGGAAAGACATATGACATATGAAGAATATTATCAGGAGTATTACCCACTGCTGAAAGAAACCGAACAGAAGCTTGTAAATCTGGTAAAGGAATACCCGCTCCAAAACCCGGTTGGGGAGTATGAGCCTGTCTTATACTGTAAGTCGCGCATCAAAACACCGAAGAGCATGATCGCTAAGCTGCAGCGCCGAGAGCTTCCCACAGACAAAGATACTGCCATGAGAGAAATGCATGACGCAGTTGGAATCCGGGTCATCTGCTCGTTTGCAGACAATGTATATCAGGTCGCTGACTGGCTATCCAACAGGAAAGAATTTGAGGTGGAGGAGCAGAAAGATTACATGGCTTATCCAAAACCGAACGGGTACCGCAGTCTGCATCTGATCCTGAAGGTGCGTACAGATGATAGGGATATTCTTCATGCTGAGATTCAGCTCAGGACGATTGCGATTGATTTCTGGGCAGCACTGGAGCACCAGATTAAATACAAGCATGAAATCAGGCATGAAACCGTGATCCGGGAGGAGCTGAAACGCTGCGCGGATGAAATTGCTTCAGTGGATATGTCGATGCAGACAATTCGTGATATGATCCGGGAGGAATAGGAATCAGCAGGAGCAGACAACCTCATATGTGAGAGTGGTTTCCGGAATTGTTTATTCCCGCGCGGATTTTTTCCCACTCTGTAAACAGCGTATATCCGCCCATCCGCTCCATGATTTTTCCGAAAAAGAAAAACCCAGTGCCGGATACGCCGCAGCTTGTTTCGTTCAGCATCCTTCCCTTATTAATCCGCTGGGCTTCATGGAGGAACCAGAGGCCATAGCTGGCTGTCAGCCAGTTAGTCCCGAAATTTTTCGCGTTGCGGCAGCTGATGAGCATCCTGCCGTATCCTCAACAATCGCGTATACAGGATCATCCTCCTTTTCATTTTATGAGCGGTCTCAGAAACTCAAAAACCCCCCCCCAGGCCGTCCAAAAACTACTTTTTTGTACGCGAAACGGCCACTTTTCATAGGTTGTGTACCCTGACAACTGAATAAAATACACATTCACCTTGAAAAGTGG
>JAJBUT010000193.1 GCA_020860185.1 Lachnospiraceae bacterium
CCGGAATCTATGTAACATGCGCCTCCCGGCGCACAAAAAAAGAGCACCTGTCCGCGCACGGGGTGGAAAAATCCATGCGAAAACAGATGCTCTCTGAATCAAAAAGGGCATACTTAGTTATCTGTCTGTCTGTCTGTCTGTCTGTCTGTCTGTCTGTCTGTCTGTCTGTCTGTCTGTGAAATTATGCATGTATCCGGATGTCCTGTCAAGCATTATTTGATATTATATCCGGCACGATGATAACGGGATGATATACCATATCCCGTCCGTTGCCGATACAATATCCTTTGACTTAGTTTAGCATCCGTTCGGAATCTATGATGTTGCCATGGCAACATCATAATAATAAGAAAAACAGAACTCGTACATATATTTACACATACTGAAAAAACAACAGGTTCTAAAGATTTATGTCTCAAATGTGCGCCAGATAAAACATATCCGCCACACTGATTATTTCGTGGAACATCCCCATGATGAATCACAGTACCGGCATACTGTCTGCCGCTCCGGCCTTCCGGAAACCACAAGAAGCAGGAAGTACACACACAGAATAAAAACGGCGCAGGATCCGTCCCCCATCAGCGGCATATACATCCCGTATGCCGGCAGCAACAGCTGTGACAGCAGGGACAAGCCGGTCATCAGCACGATGGATAATCTGACAAACCTTCCAACGCGGTTTACAATCAATGGCTTCGTTCCGGCAAAAAACAGGGCGGAAATCATAATGACAAAAACGATCAGCAGAAGCACCGCAGCGAACCAGCCATATGCCAGTCCGATACCGGTCAGCGGCTCTTTGCTCCAGAGCACAGACACCGGGGACTCCTCCGGGAAAGCGGACAGCCGGACCGACTCTCCTGCATGAAATCTGCCGTCGAACAGTTCTCTTATCACGGCAAGACGGTATTCGATCCAGTCAACGGCTGCCATTCCGCTGTTTCCGGCAATCGTCCCGGCGATTCCGGCACTTCCGGTATTTACTCCGATCATTTCTGTACTTCCGGCATTTTCTTCAGCCAGACCGACACTTCCGACCGTCGGGTTCCTCTGTACGATACTTCCAAGGATCTCCCGCAGATGAAAGCTGCGCGCGATCGAAATGATCAAACACACTGCATTCGCGGCAGCCGCACAGCCCGCGCCTGTCTTTCGCGCAAATCTGCTCCGTATCGTCTCCCCGCATATCTTTTCTTCATGCGCATCCTGACGCCCGGTCAGTTTCTCATCACGACGTACAATCCGCCATCCGGTCAGTTTCTTTTCACAATGTACAATCCGCCATCCGGTCAGTTTCTTTTCACGATACATCATCCGCCGCCCGGACGATTTCTCTTCACCGCACCCGATCTCCGGACACAGCATCATGAAAACGATATCCGCACACAAAACCCAGCAGATCGTCTCAAACCAGTTCCATGTCGTCCTGTATCCGTACTGAATCAGATACTGGTTATTCATCGTGATCTGCAACACGGCAGTGATCAGAACCATCACCGGAAAATAAATCGCCGCCGTCAGACCGATCTTCTGTAATCCCATCCTTCTTTTTCGCAGCACGTAATCAATCGCACGAAAAACTCCGGCCGCCAGGAACGGGCACAGGACCGTCATCATCCGATTCAGATACTGATGAACCTGAAACAGATACGGCATTTCCCGATAACCGGCCAGCAGATAAGGATTAAGAAAGACCGGCAGCAGAAGAGACAAACAGACCAGAAACCCGCCGATGATCCGTCTTTTATCGTTTACAAACTGCACGATCCCGCACACGCATACAACACCCGCACCCGCACAGACAATCAGTTCTGACAGATAAACCATTGCCTGTGCCGTATCATCTCTGTATGACAGAACCAGCCAGGCGCCAGTCACTGCCGCGGCGCAGACTGCCGCCGTGGCCGGAAAAAATCTTCTTTCTCTCAATCAAATCCCCTCCCCAAGCATATAAAGTGTCATCCGGCAGAGCGTCATACATCCAACAGCAGCTCCCTCGCGTTCTGAAACAAAATCCTTTCCGCGTATTCTTTCTCACAGTTTTCCAGAATATACCGGATACCATCCTTCACAGCCGGAGGCCTCCAGGTGCTCCGGTGCGCGTCGGTGCCTAAAAAAGTCACTTTTTTCTCGAGTAAAAGATGTCTCGCCCACTGCCATTCCGCCTCATCATAATAGCGGTCGGTCAGGCTACCCGCGTTGACCTGCAGCAGGCATCCCTCCTCCAGCAGCCCGTCCATCTCGCCGTCGCAGCGCAGATTCGGATAGCGCTCCGCATGGGCAATCACAGGAACCCAGCCGAAGCTCACAAGCAGAATGACGATCATCACGGCCTCGCTCGGGCGCACCATGGGATCAAATTCCACCAAAACATACCCGCTCCCATTCAGGGAAGGTACCAGCCCCCGCTGCAGGAAATCCAGAAAGTCCGGTGCCTTCTCTTTCCCGGCTGTCACATCGCCCGGTTTCTCACCTTGCGCCTCCCCATCTGGTATCTCCTCCATACTACAGAACACCTCACATCCCAGATACAGAGACAGAGGTTCATCTCCCATATAGCTTCGAAACCGCGTATCCGACGCAACAAATGCTTCCCAGGACTGCTTCAGCTTTCGAAAATTTTCATATACCCTTCCGGCATCATTCAGAAATGCAGACCCGTGCGGCGTAGCAATCACGGAACGCACACCCTGCATATACGCATCATGCAGCATATCACATGACATTTCCAGACTCCATGAGCCGTCATCCACCTCCGGAATGACATGCATATGGATATCAAACATACGATCTCTCTGCATCTCAGACATGGCTCTTCCCTCCCATGCGCTTTGCCTCGTCCGGCGACAGGCGGAAAATACCCTGTCAAGCGTAAGCCGGTGTCTCATCCTCTTCGTCCGTGTTATTATCTCTGTTGTACCTGTGATCCGTTTTATCTGCTTCATCTGCTTCATCTGCATGATCTGCTCCATCTGCATGATCTGCTTCACCTGTATGATCTGCTTCATCTGCGTGATCTGCTTCGCCTGTGTCAGCCGCTTCATCCGCATCGACAGCATCATCCGCCTCATCCTGCGCCGCCCCAAAGATTTCTTCAGACATATTTCGATTTTTTCTCATCATCAGGGCATCCGCCGCCATTCTTCCCATATTCAGACCAAGCATGGCCAGACTGATCACAGACGCAACGTTTACCAGAACGATCAATGTCTCAACTGCCGCTCCGACAGCCATCCCCGCCACGGTGACAGAAAGTAAAATGACTGCCGTCACGGTGACTGCACCGTTAATGATTTCGAGAGCTTCGTCCGAGGTGATCTTACCCAGGATCATCCTGATCTTCGCATTCGCGATCCGGAACGCTGCCGCTATCATACTTCCCAACATACGCCCCTGCGTCTCATCATCCATCTCCTCGGAAAAAAGGCCGTCCAGTTCACCCTGCCGAAGCAGAATATAAATGGCAAGCTCCGCGTAATGACGTTCTGTCGGATGATCTATATCCGCCGGATGTTCCGCCTCCGTCAATTCTCCGGCAGCAGTCGCATCCTCAAGATCTGCCGCATCCTCAGACGCAGTCAATTCTTTGGCGACAGCCGCCTCCCGTTTTCCAGCTTCCGAATGAGAACAGGCATCTTCCTGCACCGACATATCTCCCAAAATGGTGCGGCAAAACTCGTTTTTCACACATAAATATCTTTCCTTTACAGCAGCAAGGTCATCCGCCGTCACCGTTTCAGTATCCTTTTCATAAAAACCGCCTGCCCGCTCCCCGGTAAACATATAAATCAGCTTTACATAATCATGATACTGCTCCCCCATGCTCCTGTCGTTTTCCGACACTTCCTTTTCTGTGGAAGTCTCCGCGTCACAGAATTCCCGATCTCCCTCCATCAGATATCTCACCGTGTCCTCCGGACTCCGATGTTCCGGGAGATGTCTCCTCAAACTCAGCGCCAGATTCTCCGACTCTGACAGAGCCGGTTCCCTCTCAGATTTTAAAACCTCTGTCATATGATTGATTTTTTCTATCATTTCCATATTCATTGTCATGATTATACCCTCGCTTTATTTTTACTGATGCAAGATTTTTCCGGCTGTTTCCCCGGCATACAGACAGTTTCCCGTATCATGCCGGTTTCATCCGCCCTTATGCCCGACATGCGGATCACATTTCCCGCTTTGTCTCAGGCAGGCTCAAAGATTTCCTCGTCGTCCGCCGCCCACCGTTTATACTGATTTGAAGCTTCTGTCTGCGTCTGATTTTCCGCCTTATAAGCAGGCTCCGAATGCGAACGGTCATTTCTTTTCGCCCGCTCCTGCTGCCACTCCTCATAGCATGTGAGCAGCTGATTCATGATGCCCGCCGCTCCGCCGACAGACAGCAGAAGCCCTGAGCATATCTCAGCCATCATGACGAACGTGCCAAGTCCTGCTACTGCGGCCATTGCGGCCGTATTCGCCCAGGCTGCCAGATTCAACGGGATCAGATCGAATAAAGCATCCACCATACCGTAAGCAGTATGCCAGAAAAACAACAGAATCATGACTCCCAGAAGGACAAACAGGATGTTTCGCAGCAGTTCTTTCAGAAAAGCGGCCATTTTCGCTTTTTTCTCCTCGATTTCCGCGACGCTTCCCGAATACACATCTGAGTTTTCCGCATACGCGATCATCTCACTGCAAAACATCTCATCCGCCGTGGACAGGACGCCAAGCAGTTCGGGATTCCCCCACGCCGGATCAATATCTCCGTTTTCCGCCGCGAGATACATGGCTTCCGCCGTCTGTTTTCGCACAGAGAGAAGGTCATCCGCGCCGTCCGTAGAAGATTGTGCTTCCACTGGGTTCTTCTCTCCCATCGGATTCTGCCCTCCCATTGGGTCATGCTCTTCCATCGGATTCTGCTTCCCTGCCGGAATCAATTCCCCTGCCGGCTCCGGCGCCGCGGACAAATCGGAATATACCACGCCCACCTTTTCTTCCGCCAGTCGATCCATCATCTCATCCACACGAGCTTCCATCCGGCTTTCCAGAAGCTTTCTCTGTTCATCCGGATCCAGTCCGGCACGGGCCATGACCTCCTCTTCCGACTCATCTTCTCCGGACAACAGGGAAATCGCCGACTGGTAAAATCCTTTTTTCTGAAGCTCCGTCATATCCTCCGGCAGGTGTCCGTCCACGTAATTCATAATGCCGGCGGAAGATCTGTCCGAAGTCATCTGATACATTTTCAGCCAGACTTCTCTTCCGTTCACTGATTTTTCGTAATCCTCCTCCAGTTTCCGGCGATCCAGATTCGGATTGCCGGCAAGCGCATTTATTATAAATACATCCTTATATTCCGGATCTGCCAGGGAATGCGCGTACAGCCTTCTGCTGATTTTCTGTATCTCACTTATCTCTTCGTCTGAAAAACACATCATACACTGTTCTCCTCCTCTCCTGCAACAGACAAAAAATGATTCAGACTTTTATCACCTGAACCATTTTATCACAGGAAAAATATCCCTGTGTCATATATTCTGTTGAATTATGTGACCTGTAATAAGGAACTGTTCAAAAATAACTTTTAATATTGCTTGTCTTTTTCTCCGATAGC
>JAJBUT010000043.1 GCA_020860185.1 Lachnospiraceae bacterium
GATATTATACCATTTCAGGGTAATAATGCAAACCTATTTAAATCGAATTATACTACATAGTACACACGCTTTCCCTCCCGGCTTATATTCGTTCCTGAGCAGAAATGACTGCCACACAGCCATCATCCACCTACTCGGAAAGTGATTCGCCCAAAACAACATCTTTCAGATCAATCTGCTCCAGCACCGCGCCGACCAGATATCTCTGGCTGGAGTTGCCGTTGCAGGTAGACAGTATAATGAGCTTATCGTCCGTAGTCACGGTAAACGGAACCTCAATCCAGCTCGGTATCGTCCGGTTTTTCTGAAGGATGTTCAGAAAACTCTCATACCGATCTGTCTCATTGCAGTCATAGCTGGCCAGCAGATGACTGTTGTCATAGGTAATCGCAAATACAAGCCGATACGTATATATATGCTCAGGCGTATATATTTCTATGGTAGAATGGCTGTTGCGGAAATCCTCATTCTGATATTCGGAAAGCTGGCCGAAATAAGAATCATCCCGCATATTGTGACCGTAGATTACCGTCACATTGTCCTCAAAACAGCCGCTGTTATAGCTGTACTGCGTATAGATGGAGCCCGGCAGACCCTCATCTTTGTCTACCGTATGGTCAAGATAATAATCATCGTCCGTTTCTGACTGGAGAATCGGATAGTCTACATTCGTATCCTCAATGTGAATCCATGCATAAATGTCAGGATTAACCTCCTGAAGCGCCTCAAAATCCACCGGAATAACCACGTCTGATTGCTCCTCAGGCTCAGCATCCTCCTCATCCTCCGCGGACACGGACATATCCACCGTCACAGACTCCGCAAGCTCCTCATCCCGCTGCGATTTCTGGCTTCGTTTCCACATATAGCCGACAGCTGCCACAATAACAACAATCAGCACCGCAAGACAGATATAAAATATAATCCTTGCTTTTTTGTTCGCGGGCTTCTTTTCGTCCGCACCAGTCTCATTGCTCACGTCGTAAACCCTTCTTTCCGAATTGTCTGTCAGACCGGATCAGGCAAATAAATGATTCTGATTTTCCCGAAACAATCGCTCAGCTTTACCTCTGCTGAACTTTTTCTGAACAAATTTCAGACAGCGCTCCATCTCCACCGGCCGGTGTTCCGTACTGTGCGCATCACTGGCAATAAAATCCACCATATCCTCCTTTAACAGATCGTGGCAGAAATGCTTCAGCATGCGCCCGCTCTTCCCAATCACACTTCCTGCGTTAATCTGCAGCCATACGCCCTGCTGCTGCCTCAAACGGGCAATGCGCGCCACATCGGCGTGAAGACACTGATATCTCTCCGGATGGGCTATGACAACCCGATAGCCTGCGCCTGTCACCGCCTTCACCGCATTCTGAATATCGTGATACGGCGTCACCGTAGAAAACTCCAGCAAAACAATCCTGGTACCGGCCATCCGACATCTGGGATCCTGCAAATCCCGCATCATCCTGCTGTTTACAAAATACTCACATCCGAGATAAAAGCTCATATCAGGAAAAAAATCCTCCGCCTGCGCCACAACTTTGTGATATACAGACTCCCGGTCGTCAGCAGACACTTCAAACATACGGGGGCGATAATGCGGTGTAAATACAATATTTCGAATACCCTGTTCATATTCTGTTTTCAGAAGAGCCATCGTCTCCTCCACACAGGAAGAACCGTCGTCCACTCCCGGTAAAATATGATTGTGGATGTCCCAATAGCCCCTTACCATAAATCATTGCTCCTCAAATACTGTAAGCCAACGTTCGACAGCAGTTCATCCTGCATCCGTCGGTTCAAAAACCGTCGTTTCTATATATTACTACAGTTCTCATTTGTATGCAATCATTTTTTTCTGTTCCTGTTCTTCCATTGTAACCTGATTGATTTCCTGCTCGATGATGCAGAACTGTTTTGAAACAAAAAAACCACCCAACCGAATTTGAGCCTTTTTCCAACAGATACATCTACCGCGGAAACATCACATGGGACAGCATCCGGACACGCTACTCTTCTTCGATATGATCCAGACCCTGCGCGATAATCGTCCGCACATGATCATCAGCCAGAGAGTAAAAGACAGACTTTCCCTCGCGGCGGTTCTTCACCAGCTTACTCTGTTTCAGGATTCGAAGCTGGTGGGAAACCGCCGACTGCGTCATGTGCAGCATGTTCGCCAGATCGCAGACACACACCTCCGCTTCAAACAGTACAAAAAGAATCCGGATTCGCGTAGAATCGCTGAATATTTTAAACAATTCCGCGAGATCATATAACTCTGTTTCCTCCGGCATACCTGCCTTCACTTTTTCCAGAAGCTCCTCGTGCACCTCAACGGTGTCGCAGACATCTATCTCATAATTCTGCATGCTGTAAATCCTCCTGTAAACTGACGTCTCTGACCGGATGAACCGGAACAGAAATTTTCCATTTTGCGCAAAAAAATCATTAATAAGCGTCTGAAACTCAGTGTGTTTTCCTACAGCCGCTTCACGAAGAGTGCCCGCACCGCGTTGAGCACCGCGATCACCATCACTCCCACATCCGCGAAAATCGCCATCCACATATTCGCGATACCGAATGCGCCCAGAATCAGGCAGAGCACCTTGACTCCGATGGCAAAATACATATTCTGGTAAACGATCCGGACACATTTTCTGGAAATGCGGACCGCTTTGGCTATTTTCAGCGGATCATCGTCCATAAGTACGACATCAGCCGCCTCGATCGCCGCATCCGAGCCGAATGCACCCATGGCAATCCCGATATCCGCCCTGGCAAGCACCGGAGCGTCATTGATGCCGTCTCCTGCGAATGCGATTTTTTCCTTTCCGCTCTTCTGTGCCAGGAGCTCTTCCACTTTTGCTACCTTGTCCGCGGGAAGCAGCTCGCTGTATACCTCCTGAATGCCCAGCTCTTCCGCCACCTGTCCGGCAACCGGTGCGGCATCCCCTGTAAGCATGACAGTCCTCGTGATTCCGGCCCGCTTCAGCTGCCGGACTGCTTCTTTTGCGGTCGGTTTCAGGACATCCGATATGAGGATATGTCCCGCATAGACTCCGTCAACCGCAATATGTACCACGGTTCCCACCTGATGACAGTCCCGGTATGCCACGCCGAGCTTCGTCATCAGCCCTGCGTTCCCGGCAGCCACGGTACGCCCGTCCACAACCGCTGTCACACCATTTCCGCCGATCTCCTTTATATCTGACACCCGGCTGCGGTCAACAGGCTTTCCGTACGCTCTCTGCAGGCTTTTGCTGATGGGATGAGAGGATGCACACTCCGCATGTGCTGCGTAATCCAGCAGCGCTTCCTCCGGCATGCTGCTGTGATGGATGCCGTTCACCTCAAAAACACCTTTTGTCATCGTCCCCGTTTTGTCAAACACGACGCATTTTGCCTGTGAGAGTGCCTCCAGATAGTTGGACCCTTTAACCAGGACGCCCTGTGCGCTCGCCCCGCCGATGCCGGCAAAAAAGCTGAGCGGTATGCTGATCACCAGCGCACACGGACAGCTGATGACAAGTGAAGTCAGTGCACGGTAAACCCAGCGGCTCCATTCCGGCGGCAGACCAGTCGCCAGCCGGATCAGCGGAGGCGCCACAGCAAGCGCCAGCGCCAGAAAACAGACCGCCGGCGTATAATATTTCGCGAAACGGGAGATGAAATTCTCCGAGCGCGATTTCCTTGAACTGGAATTCTCCACAAGCTCCAGAATCTGAGAGACCGTTGATTCCCCGAACTCGCGCGTCGTGCGAATCCTCAGCATGCCGGTGATATTGACGCAGCCGCTGATGACTTCATCACCCTCGGCCGCATCGCGCGGCAGGCTCTCGCCGGTCAGCGCACTGGTGTCCAGTGAGGATGCTCCGCTGACGATAATGCCGTCGATGGGTATTTTCTCTCCCGGCTGCACGACGATCACCGTACCGACCTCGACCTCATCCGGGTCGACCTGTACAAGCGCACCCTCCTGTTCCAGATTCGCGTAATCCGGGCGGATATCCATAAGATCACTGATATTCCTGCGGCTTCTGCCGACGGCATAGCTCTGAAACAGCTCCCCGATCTGGTAAAAAAGCATGACCGCGACGCCTTCCGTATATTCGCCCAGAATAATCGCGCCAACCGTAGCTACCGCCATCAGAAAATTTTCATCAAACACCTGACGGTTGCAGATTCCCCGAAACGCTTTCCGCAGGATATCGTAGCCGATGATCAGATATGGAGCCAGGAAGAGCGCGAGCCGCAGATAACCATCAAAAGGAAGCCGGGCAAACACAATCATCAGAGCTGCCGCCAGAATAATGCGGATGAGTACTTTTTTCTGTTTCCTGTTCATAAGTGTTCTGTCTCCTCTCCATCTGTGAATCACATGCATGAAAACCGCCGAAGCTCCGGCTATCTGTCCATCCGGTCATGACTGCTTCAGAAGAAAATCTCGCAGTCGTCCTCAACCTTTCTGCAATTCTTCAGCACGGCCGGCATTACCGTCTTCGGATCCTGGCCGTCCTCAAACTCCACGATCATCTTCAATGTCATAAAATTCACGGTCGCGTTCTTAACGCCCGCTGTATTCTTTGCGGCTTCCTCCATTTTGTTCGCACAGTTTGCACAGTCAACGTCGATTTTGTAGGTTTTTTTCATGATGCATTTGCCGGGACCGTCCGGTCATCCTCCTTTTCTGTTCTGTATCTGCCATAGTCACTCTCCGTTTCTGCTGTTCGGTCACAGATACGGAATGATATATGTACAACATATGAACGATTGTTCATATGTTTACATCATTATAACACGCTTTTTTCTTTTGTCAATACACGGCAAAACAAAAAAGAGAAAATACAATACAAAAATGAAGAAAAAATTGTTGACATTCAGATTTCCATGCCATATAATACATTTTGCGTCACGACAGACGTATCAATATGAGGTACAGGACAACAGAACGCGGGGTGTGGCTCAGCTTGGTCAGAGCGCCTGGTTTGGGACCAGGAAGTCGCAGGTTCGAATCCTGTCACCCCGATTGTTGATCATGCGGGTGTAGTTCAATGGTAGAACACCAGCCTTCCAAGCTGGATACGTGGGTTCGATTCCCATCACCCGCTTGTGCTTTGCAAAAAAGGATATTGTTGTTTCCGTATTCTTCAGAAAGCATATGTGTCCGTAGCTCAGCTGGATAGAGCAACGGCCTTCTAAGCCGTGGGTCGGGGGTTCGAATCCCTTCGGGCATATACTATGAAAGTGTCGTCAATAGACAGACAGATGGACATGCTTGCATGGCCAGATGGCTGGATATTCGACGACCAGGACGGTATGAGTATGTAGGCCGATAGGCCGGAATACGAATACCGGCGGCGATTGCGGGACGCTAAACAGACGTCCGGGGGATGTCTGTTTAGCGCCGACCGGAGCGAAGCGCAGACTCGAAGTGCGGAGCAATCGACTTTCATATATGGTGGTGCCTGCGAAGCAGGCATGTCAGTTTGATATGGTGGGTATAGCGCAGTTGGTTAGCGCGCCAGATTGTGGCTCTGGAGGCCAAGGGTTCGAATCCCTTTATCC
>JAJBUT010000127.1 GCA_020860185.1 Lachnospiraceae bacterium
GCGGAGCGTAGACCAGGCCGAAAACGTTGCGATTTCGAGCATCCGTCCCATCGCGCAGCGATTTTTCATGGACGGATGCTGTTGCAAGTCACATCATGTAAGGATTAAAAAGCGTAAATCTGATGGGAATGTGACTTGTAACCCAGACAGATGGGGGCATCTCATATCAGGGAAAAATGCCTGCATGCATTGTAAATGCCGTCCGCATGGATGTCATCCGTCACGTAATCCGCATGCGCCTTCGCCACATCGCTGCCGTTTCCCATCACGATGCCAACGCCGACATAATCCAGCATTTCCAGGTCGTTCGCTCCGTCTCCAAAGGCCCAGGTCTCTGTCCGGTCGACGCCCAGGCAGTCACAGACGGACGCGATGCCGGTCGCCTTGGAATATCCTTTCGGAACGGCTTCCATCACAAAGGAACCGTGTACGAGGAATTCGTACTCCTCCTTCAGCGCTTCTATAACCTCCTGATATTTCGCACCGCCGATCAATATGCTGAATTTGCTCGCTTCCCAGTTCCTTTCATTTCCGCGAATCGGCCGGATATCATCCTTCATGGACTGCAGCAGCCAGCGTCCGTATTCATCCCGGCCAATCATATCTGCATCCATAAAAAGCGTATTCCGACCTTCCATCACCACCGGCATATCATAGTCATAGAACATCCGCATCGACCGGACCAGCAGATCCCGGTCCAGTTCCCTGTAAAGAATATCTCTTCCCCGGTACTCGACATGAGTACCGCATCCGCATAATATGCCATCAAATCCCTGTGCCAGCAATTCCTTATTCTGAATAAAAACCCGCGTTCTGCCGCTGCAGATAAAAATCTGATGACCGTTCTCCTTCAGCAGACGCAGGGCCTCCTTCGTGCTGTCCGGAATCACATTCCTGCGATCCCAGAGCGTACCGTCTATGTCAAAAAATACAAGTGCCATCTATTCTCCGTCCTTTTCTCTCTGATAAATGGAATAATTAAAAAGCAACCCCGCATGCGCTGCTGCCGCAGCGCACCGGAAGCTGTGAAAGCCGATGATTCCCTGTCATCAGCATTCCCGCTGTGCTTCAATCGCTGACGGGTCAAAGTTTATATGGGAAAAATAAGATTCCAGATCAGAATTCACAATCAGTTCCTGCGGAAACTCTGCTTCCTTAAGCAATCCCAAAGCCCGCGTGTGTTCGCCCACCAGACAGTCCGCATGAGCATCGGAATTCACGATGACAGGACATTCGTACTTCCGGCACCAGTACAACATTTCCCTGTAATTTTCCCGGGCGTTCTGCCGAAAGGTGGTGGGTGCCAGAGAACTGCTGTTGACCTCCAGCAACTTACTGTGTTCCTTTGCCGCTCTGACCAGCCGTTTATAGTCCACCGGATAACGTCCGTCATCCGGATGACCGATGATATTGATATACGGTCGTTCCATCACATGCAGGTATGCCTCCAGATGCGCATCCGGATCCGTCTCATGATAACAGGGCGGATGAATACTGGCGATCGTCACATCCAGCGTTTTATATAAATCCTCCTCCAGATCCACATCGCCGTTCCTGTTCAGAATATTAAGTTCCACGCCAAAGAGCGTCCACAGCATGTCCCGTTTCCGGGGCAGAATCTTCAGATTATAAAAATATCCGTCATAACAGGTACCGGGCATATCCGGCGCGTGCTCTGTCAGGGCCAGAAGCGATAACCCTTTTTTCTGCGCCGCCGCGATCATATCATTCATGGTGCTGTAGGCATGGCCGCTGGCGATCGTATGTGTGTGGGAATCCAGTAAATCAAGCATGGCTATATCTCCTGTAATATGAAGTACTTAATATTCGAGGTACCAGGACAGTATTCGCAAGCAGCGCAACAGCGCGGATTGCGAATACCGATGGCGATGGCGGGGTGCCAGACGTCCGGGGGACGTCTGTTGAGTGCCGACCATAGCAGAGCATAGACAACTTGCTGTGGAACAATCGACAATCAACCGCACAGCTCATTGCCTGCGACCATTTAAGCACAAAAACGAATTCCTGTAAAGACCGGCCGTCATTTTTTACCTTTCTCAGTCTTCGTTACCACTCAGATGGTGAGGTAAGTGAATTATCACCTGTAATCAAAAATAGATCCAAGCCATCCTAACTTGACTTTCAGGAAAAACCATGCCATCCTCGACTTGCAGAGAAAATATGCGGCAAAAAACATACTGGCGGCATAGCGATAACGGGGCGCCAGACATCCGGGGGACGTCTGTTGAGCACCGACCGGAGCGTAGAAACGTAGACTCGCAGAGTGGAATCATCGACTTTCATAGATAGTGATGACTGCCGAGCCGTCATCATATCGAGCCGCCGGCATCCGCCGGCGGCTCAACTCTTCACTTCCCGCTGCGTTCAGATAATCAGATAACTACACACGAATGCCTACTGCACCGACAGATAGCTGTAACCCATCAGCGCCTCATCCACCTCTTTAGCCGCCTCGCGTCCCTCGCGGATCGCCCACACGACCAGAGACTGCCCGCGGTGCATATCGCCCGCCGTGAATACCTTTTTCACATTGGTCTTATAAGAGCCCTGCTCTGTATCCACGTTGGTCCGCGCGTTCAGCTTCACGCCGAAGTCGTCGGCGATGTAGCTCTCCGTTCCCAGGAATCCGGCCGCGATCAGGACGAGATCCGCGTCCATCCTCTTCTCCGTCCCCTCGACGGGAACCATCATGAAACGTCCGGTCTTCTCATCCTTTTTGCTCTCCAGCTTCACCGTGATGATACCCTTCAGGTTTCCGTTCTTATCCTTCAGGAACTCCTTCACCGTCGTGGTGTAGATGCGCGGGTCGTGCCCGAACATGGCGATGGCCTCCTCCTGGCCGTAATCGGTCTTGCAGACCTTTGGCCACTCCGGCCATGGATTGTTTTCCGCCCGCTCATCCGGCGCCTTCGGCATCATCTCCAGCTGCGTCACGCTCTTCGCGCCGTGGCGGATCGAGGTGCCCACACAGTCGTTCCCGGTGTCGCCGCCGCCGATGATGACCACATGCTTTCCCTTCGCGGAGACATATTTTCTGTCCTTCAACCCGGAATCCAGGAGGCTCTTCGTCGTCTGCGCGAGGAAATCCACCGCAAAGTAAATCCCCTTCGCGTCCCGGCCCGGCGCGCCTATATCGCGCGGGTTCTTCGCGCCGCAGGCGAGCACGACGGCGTCGTAATTTTTCAGGATATCCGCCGCCTTCTCATCTTTTCCGACATTCACGCCGGTCAGGAAGGTGATGCCCTCCTCCTTCATGATATTCACCTTGCGCTCGATGATCTGTTTCTCCAGCTTCATATTCGGAATGCCGTACATGAGCAGGCCGCCGACCCGGTCGTCCCGCTCGTAGACCGTGACGAGATGCCCGCGCTTATTCAGCTGATCCGCCACGGCCAGGCCGGACGGGCCGGAGCCGATGACCGCCACCTTTTTGCCGGTGCGCGTCCTCGGCGTCTTCGCAGCCGCATAGCCCTTCTCATAAGCGTTCTCGATCACGCCGTGCTCATTCTCCCGAACCGAAACCGGCTCATCGTGCAGACCGCAGGTACAGGCCTTCTCACAGAGCGCCGGGCAGACGCGGGAGGTAAACTCCGGAAAATTGTTCGTCTTGATCAGACGCTCATAAGCCTGCTGCCAGTTCCCGTGATAAACCAGATCATTCCACTCCGGCACCAGATTATGGAGCGGACAGCCGCTGGCCATACCCATAATCATCATACCCGACTGGCAGAACGGCACGCCGCACTCCATACAGCGCGCACCCTGCAGCTGCTGTCTCTCTTTGGAGAGATAGACATGAAATTCATTAAAATTTTTAATCCGTTCCTTCGGGTCGATATCCTTGCTTACTTCCCGGTCATAATCCAAAAATCCTGTTGGCTTTCCCATCTTATCTCCCCTCCTCAGCTCTCAAATTTTGAATAGAATGCTTCAATCTGCGCCTGCTCGACATTGTAACCCTTTTCCTCCATCTGAACGATGGCCGTCTGCATATGATAATAATCATAAGGTATGATCTTCTTGAATTTCGGCAGATACTCGCCGAAGTTGTCAAGGATCTCTTTGCCCTTCTCTGAGTTCGTCAGGGTCACATGCTCCTGGATCAACCCCTTTAACTCCAGCACGTCATATTTATTCGTCAGATTCTCCGTGAAGACCATCTGCTTGTTCGTCCTGGTGTAGAGATCGTTGTCCTCATCCAGCACATAGGCCACGCCGCCGCTCATGCCGGCCGCAAAGTTCTTGCCGGTCTTTCCGAGAACGACGACACGTCCGCCGGTCATGTACTCACAGCCGTGGTCGCCCACACCCTCGACGACGGCGACCGCACCGGAATTGCGAACGCAGAAACGCTCGCCGGCCACGCCGTTGATAAACGCCTTTCCGCTGGTCGCGCCGTACAGCGCCACATTTCCGATGACGATATTCTCATCCTGCTTGAAACGGACGCCCTTCGGGGGATAGACGATCAGCCGGCCGCCGGAAAGTCCCTTTCCGAAATAATCGTTGCTGTCGCCGACCAGCTCCAGCGTCAGTCCCTTCGGGATAAACGCGCCGAAGCTCTGTCCGCCCGCGCCGGTACATTTTACAATATACGTATCATCCTCCAGCGTATCCTTGTAGCGGCGCGTGATCTCAGCGCCGAAGATCGTTCCGAAGGAACGGTTGGTGTTGGACACGGTGATGTCAATGCTCCGTTTCTGCTTCTGCTCCAGGGCGGCGCCCATCTGTTTTAAGAGAATCCTCTCGTCTGCAGACTTCCCGAGTTCAAAATCATAAATTTTCTTCGGATCAAAAATGACCTTATCCTTCGGTCCTGCAAACGGATTGCGCAGCATATTCGTCAGATCCAGCTTCGCCGCATGTCCGGTCAGATTGTCGCGCACCTTCAGCAGATCGCTTCGGCCCACCAGCTCGTCGACGGTGCGCACACCGAGCTTCGCCATGTGCTCCCGCAGCTCCTCGGCGATAAAGCGCATAAAGTTGATCACGTACTCCGGTTTTCCGGAGAAACGCTTCCGAAGCTCCGGATTCTGCGTCGCGACGCCCACCGGACAGGTATCCAGGTTGCAGACTCGCATCATCACACAGCCCATCGTCACCAGCGGTGCCGTGGCAAAGCCGAACTCCTCCGCCCCGAGCATCGCCGCGATGGCGACGTCCCGGCCGCTCATCAGCTTGCCGTCCGTCTCAATGCGGACCTTGTTGCGCAGCCCGTTCATGATCAGAGTCTGATGCGTCTCGGCCAGCCCGAGCTCCCACGGCAGACCCGCGTTATGAATCGAGCTCTGGGGAGCCGCCCCGCTGCCGCCGTCATAACCGGAGATCAGGATGACCTGCGCACCCGCCTTTGCCACGCCGGCCGCGACTGTGCCGACGCCGGCCTCCGACACGAGCTTGACGGATATGCGCGCGTTCTTATTCGCATTCTTCAGATCAAAAATCAGCTGTTCCAGATCCTCGATCGAGTAAATATCATGGTGCGGCGGCGGTGAGATCAGCGACACGCCCGGTGTGGACATACGCGTCTTCGCGATCCAAGGA
>JAJBUT010000039.1 GCA_020860185.1 Lachnospiraceae bacterium
ATACGGAAATTGTAGAATTTCTGAAATATCTAAAAAAATTGAAAAATATATAATTCCATAACAATTGCATGACATTTGATACGTAATGATCTGTTATACTTCTGTCAGGTACACATAACTAACTATAATTAGTCAATCAAAAAAGGAGAAAAAGATGCACAGAAAAAAGGTACAGAGTAAAAAGATGTGTTCGCTGATTCTGGCCGGGGTTATGGTTTTCGGCTCCTCACAGACAGCGGCGTTTGCGATTCAGGGAGACGATGGTTCAGTAACGGACAGTGATACAGATACGACTTCCGGTTATACAATCACGATACCGGAAAATCTGGAGGACGGAACATATACCGGAACAGCGACGGTGGAGCATGATGAAGATGAAGATTTTAACGAATATCCGATCAGCGTGGAAGTGACAGTTGCGGATGGAGCAGTCACGGGCATTACTGTCAGCGGTGCCAGCGGACAGAATACACAGTATTCCTATCGGGCGGAAAGCGGCATCAGCGAACAGGTGGTTGGAAATACGGCCGGTACTTATGAGGTAGATACGGTGAGTACCGCTACCTGCTCTTCTGTGGCAATCATTTCAGCTGTCAATGAAGCTCTGGAAGGCGAGGCCTCTGATACCAGTATCAGTCTCGGAGAAGCTGTTTATGATCCGGATGGAACCGCGTTTACTATTACGATCACAAATCCGGCAGAGGATGTGGATTACAGCGATATCAGTATTTCCTATGCGGTTGGAAAGTTTTCCAGTGATCTTACGGCAGATGAGGATTATACGACGGAGCTTCTCTCCTCATCGGATACAGAAATTGTTTATCAGGTTGTGATCGGCAATACCAGCTTTAATGTAGATGATGACGACTATGAGCACGACGAGATGACATATAATACGCTGGGGCAGAACCTGGATGTCGCTGTGAACGGAACAACGGTCGGACGTATCGTGATTTCTTCCTGTGCGACGGTAGCACTGGAGAATAATACGCTGTCACTGACCGGCGGAAACGGCGAGACGCTGGCGGATTATCTGGAACTGGCTTCTGAAATCACTTTGAGCTATGTCAGTCAGGAAGATGAAGAGGTTTCCACGACATATATGCTGCAGTGGGCGCATGATGTGGAACCGGAATATACATCCTCTGACTTTTTTAATGAGGACGGAAGCGTTAATTTTGAGATTGAGCCTTTTGTCTACGGTGAAGACGGGGTGTATACCATCACTGTAAGCTGCGGAGGTTTTGATGATGTGACGGCGCAGATCGGAACAGTGTCAGAAATCACGATCAGCGATGCGGTTTATGATCCGAACGGATCCGTTTTTACGGTTTCTGTCAGCAATCTGGCGGTAAATGAGTCCTACAACGCGGATGACCTCACGGTTGCGTATGTGCTCGGGAAATTCGGCAGCGACCTGGAGCTGGAAAAGGATTATGCCGTCAGCTATACAGAGACAGATGGGAGTGTAATCTACCAGGTTACGATTTTACCGGACAGCAGTTATGCGATTGAGGATGATGATAATACCTTTGAGGGAGGATATAATACGATCGGACAGAATCTCACGATTTCTCTGGCGGGATCGGAGATTGGAGATCTCATGATTACATCGGGCGCGACAGTGGCGATTGTGGATAATGTTCTTACGCTGACCGGCGGAAACGGCGAGACGCTGGCTGATTATATAGAGACGGCGGGTGATCTTTCTCTTACTTATGTCAATGAGGACGGCGAGGAAATCACAGATTCCTACACATTGCAGTGGCAGCATGATGTAGAACCGGAATATACAGGCAGCGACTTTTTCAATGAGGATGGAAGCATCAACTTTGATATTGCCCCGTTTGTCTATGGGGCGGCGGGTACATATACCATAACTGTGACTTGCAGCGGTTTTGCGGATGTGACAGCACAGATTGGCAGTGTAACAGAAGAAACAGTTACTGACACACTGGTTGTGCGCCGCGGGAATACTTATTATTTCAGCTGCAGCTTGAAAAGTGGAGATGCAGACGAGGTTATTACATATGGAAAAGTAACGGATGAGGTTCTTGTCGGTGACTGGGATGGGGATGGTGTGGATACATTGTGTGTACGCCGCGGCAACATGTATTATTTCAGTAATAGTTTAAAATCCGGCGCCGCGGACATGGTGATCTGTTATGGAAAGGAAACAGATGAAGTGCTTGTCGGTGACTGGAACGGTGATGGCTGTGATACGCTGGCGGTACGCCGCGGAAACCAGTATTATTTTAAAAATTCACTGAGCGGAGGCGATGCAGATTATACGGTCGCTTATGGAAAAGTGACGGACGAGGTACTTGCCGGAAAATGGTCGGGAAATGCTTCAGGTACGGTGGATGTAAAAGATACACTGGCGGTACGCCGGGGGAATATTTATTATATCAAAAATACGCTTGCCGACGGTGAAGCAGACATTGCGGTTGTTTACGGAAAAAGTACGGATACGGCTTTTGCGGGCGACTGGGACGGTGACGGTTTTGATACACTGGCGGTGCGCCGGGGAAACATCTGCTATCTGCAGGCGGAGATTGCAGGAAATGTGACGCTCAGTCAGATTGTATACGGCAAAGTGACAGATGAAGTTTATGCCGGAGTATGGAGCAGCTGAAAAAGCGGAGAAAGAAGATCTTTTATAACTATTCAGGACAGCACTTCGCACCTGCTGCGAAGTACGTATGATGGCGTAAATTACGATCTTTTACATAAAAGACAGCAGAACGATGACCCGGCCTTTCCGGATATTAATACGGAAAGACCGGGCCACTGTGAATTATCTGTCCCGGAATGTTTTCATAAATAACAGGATATCCAACAGGATTTTTTTTGGAACAACGAGGTCTCCCGTACCTGTTCCGAGCTGAATGTCGGGTTTGTTTGTCCCGTGATAATCCGAGCCGCCGGATATGAGCAGACCGTATTTTTTTGCAAGTGCCCGGTACTTCTGTTCATCGGAAGCCTGGTTGCGGGAATAGAGAGCTTCAATACCGTCCAGACCGGCTTTTTTCATTTCTTTCAACATCTGATTCATTGTTTCATCAGATATTTTATACAGACACGGGTGTGCCAGGATGGCGACACCGCCTGCGTTGCGGATCAGTTCGACCGCGCGCATGGGAGAAATTTTGTATCTCTCCACATAGCAGCTGCAGCCCTCGCCGATATATTTGTCAAATGCCGTCTGTATGTTCTCAACCTGATGTGTATCCGCAAGAAACCGGGCAATGTGCGGCCTGGCTACAACTGCGTCGGGATAACGCTCATAAATCTCCTCAGCGGTAATCTGAAAGCCCTCCTCGCGCAGGCGGTCGATCATTTTCAGATTCCGGTTATCACGATTGTCGCGGAAGGTACGGAGCTGCCGTAGAAGAGCCTCGTTTTCCGGGTCAATAAAAAGTCCGACTACGTGAATCTCTGTATTTTCGTATTCGGTGGAAAGCTCTACGCCCGCAATGGTTCTGAGACCGTATTTAATCCCGGCTTCCATAAATTCGTCAATGCCGCTGACTGTGTCATGATCGGTCAGTGCGACAGAATAAAGCTTTGCTTTTTTTGCCTCAAGCACGAGTTCGGTCGGGGTGCAGGTGCCGTCAGAGGCAGTAGAGTGAACATGTAAATCAACTCGTTTCATATATTGTATCCTCATCAGATTCCCTCGGATTCATCATTTGTTTTGATATCCGATTATTTTAGCATTTATTATACAGTTTTTACGGGAATTCGGCAACCCCAAAAAAAGTCCTTGACGAACCGCTCAGAATGTGCCATAATAGCTCCGTTGTTGAAAACAAAGCAGAGGATCCACTCTCACCCTGGCACAATCGCGTGACCTGCGGTTTATATTTCAAAGCATGATTTTGTATTTTGATTTATTGTGGATGGTCTGCCTGTCCACTTTTTTATGTTTACGGAGGTAATCACCATTAGCCAATTACAGATTAATGAACAAATCAGAGACAGAGAAGTCCGGGTGGTATCGGCGGATGGGACTCAGATGGGCATCATGTCTGCGCGGGACGCGTACAAACTGGCACAGGAGGCGGGACTTGACCTGGTAAAGATCGCGCCGAATGCAAAGCCGCCGGTTGTAAAGATTATTGATTACGGGAAGTTCCGTTATGAGCAGAGCCGCAAGGAAAAAGAGGCGCGCAAGAAGCAGAAGACCGTAGAACTCAAGGAAGTGCGTTTGTCTCCCAATATTGAAGCGAATGATCTGAATACCAAAGTAAACGCCGCCAGGAAATTTATCACGAAGGGCGACAAGGTAAAGATTTCCCTGCGCTTTCGTGGCAGAGAAATGGCGCATGTGCAGAACAGCAAGCATATTCTGACTGATTTTGCAGAATCGCTTGCCGATATTGCAGTTGTGGAGAAGGCACCCAAGATGGAAGGCCGCAGCATGACGATGGTGCTTGGCCAGAAACGCTAGTGTGCTGATTGTTTCCGGCACGCAAGACTATTTTTCAGGAGGAATTCACTATGCCAAAAATGAAAACAAAAAGAGCAGCAGCAAAGCGCTTTAAAAAGACGAGAAGCGGTCAGTTGAAGAGAAATAAAGCTTACAAGAGTCATATCTTAACCAAGAAAACTGCCAAGAGAAAGAGGAATCTCAGAAAGCCGACGATGACCGACGCCAGCAATGTTAAGAACATGAAGAAGATTTTACCGTATCTGTAAGCAGAATTCAGGAGGACAATGAAATGGCAAGAATAAAAGGCGGATATAACGCGAAAAAGAAACATAAAAGAGTATTGAAGATGGCAAAGGGCTACAGAGGAGCCAGATCAAAACAGTATCGGGTGGCCAAGCAGTCTGTGATGCGTGCGCTGGCAAGCTCCTACGAGGGCCGGAAGCAGAGAAAGAGACAGTTCCGTCAGCTGTGGATTGCCCGTATCAACGCGGCGGCAAGACTGAATGGTCTGTCTTACAGCCGGTTTATGTATGGCCTGAAGCTGGCCGGGATTGAGATCAACCGCAAGATGCTGGCCGAGATGGCGGTCAATGATGCGGATGGTTTTGCGGCGTTGGTGGATACCGCGAAGGCAAAGCTGGCTTAGATTCAGTGTTTGATTCATGGGAAGCCGCTTTCGGCTTCTCATGAAAGCTTATGAGTCCGGTGAAATAATTTTCATCAAAAAATCAAAAAAACAGGTTGACACAGATTGTTTTTATCTGTATAATCCTTATTGTTTGGTTCGTTGGTCAAGGGGTTAAGACGCCGCCCTCTCACGGCGGAAACAGGGGTTCGATTCCCCTACGAACTGCTCTGCCGCATGGCAGTAACAGAATATACATGGTTCGTTGGTCAAGGGGTTAAGACGTCGCCCTCTCACGGCGAAAACAGGGGTTCGATTCCCCTACGAACTGCTGACTGTTTATTTGAACAGCCCAACCCGTAAGAAAGTCTGAGACATTCGTTTTGCGAAGGTCTGAGACTTTTTTATATGCGCCGGGCTGCCGCACGATGATGCCGTGCGACAGCCCAGGTAACTGTCAGCATTCTGCTGTCTTGCTGTCA
>JAJBUT010000052.1 GCA_020860185.1 Lachnospiraceae bacterium
TCTATCCCGACGCCATCTTTGATACAAGGGGTTTCTGTGTAAGTCAGGGCAGAAGTGCTTGAAATGCTTGAAAAACAGGCATTTCTGCGACTTTTGCTCCGTGCGCAGGCAGGGAAAATCCCGCCGCTCGACATTCTGAAATTTTGTCTTGCTGCTGCCGTCTGCATAGGTTTTGTCCCCACCTTCCTTTCCATCAAAGCTATCGCCAAAAAGTATGGGCTATCGCCAAAAGGTTTAGCTATCGCCAAAAAGTGTCCCTATCTGTCAATCGTCCATAAATGCATCAAATTCTTCAATGCGGTCAATCCACGACAAGTCCTGCTTTACTGAATTATACTCCTTCAGGTCATCGACAAAATAGCGGTCCGGATATTTCTTCATCAGGACTGCTTTCATCTGGCGCTGTTCCTTCTTGGTAGTCGGCACCATTTTAGTTCTGCCGAACATTCCTTTGACCGGCTTCTTTGTGATGTCTATCGCCGGAAGGTCTCTTCTTGGCTTTGGTTTCTTTCCGAACATAGCCTCTCCAAACTATCCCTCTATCTGCTTGAGGGATTTCCCTTGTTCATCATGCCACAGAGCATTGCCACTCAGCGATGCTCCGCCAATAAATCCTGCCGCTGCACTGGCGCTCGTCATAAGAATATCCGCTGTCAGTTCAAATGTATCGCTTATTCTGTCAGCATATTTCTGCCGAGCCTTAAGTACATTTTCTGGACAACTCTTTGTTGTCGCCGGATTGATGGTGCTACCTTTGAGAATTACGAAACCATCACTTGTCCTTTTTCCAGTAGCATGACCTTTTTTATAGTCCATATGAAGCAGAGGTTCATCTTTCTCTGCCTCGGATGTTTGAGACATAAGCGGTTCAAAAACCTTGTGTCCAAGCGCGCCCATGACTATTTTAGCATAGTCGATGAACTCCTCCAACTCACTTTCTGTCTCCTCGGTGATATTGCCGGGATTGGGATCATTCCCATTTCTCACCTGATAGCGACCTGCTTCCAATGCGAGATTGCAGAAACGATTCTCAAGATAGCTTATCTCCGTGGGACCGAATGAGTTGTTTGTCGTTGTGAACATGACCGCCTCTGTCCAGTCAATAGAGTTATGCGGTTCCTGCACACGAAGCAACAGACCTTTTCCATTCTTCCTGACACCTGCCTGTCCTACATAAACAATCTGGTCATATTTTTCATCTGTACCGAACAGGAAATATACGCCGCTCTGCTGCAGGTATTCAATATTCTTGCACTTATCGAGTGCCGTCCTCGGAATCTTATAGGCAATGCCTGTCCAGTTGGCAAGAGAGCATTTTATCCGCCCAGTTGCTTCGCCATCCATCAAAAATAGTTTTATCGTCTTGCTTCGTGCCATAGTGTGGTTCTCCTCTCTATCCTGACGATGCCTTTACAAATCAAACAATTTCCGCATTTCTGCATCCATTGTTCCGTTCTTTGCGTATTCCAGGGTATCGCAAAGACGAATGTTATTCTTTTCAATGTGTATCTCGTCACTGAATCCGAGAATATAACGCAGGCAAATACGATATATTATTTCTGTCGGCGCACACCCATACACTTGCTTGGCAAAGATATGATTCAGCCTTTCAGCATCATCAGGATAAAGTGCCTTCATGCGCTTGCTTTGATAGAGCCTTGTTACAATTTCCGTTATGTACATCCCCGATTTCATATACAGGTCGGCGAAGGTTGCGTCCGGGTCATCAAAGCAGCCGGGATTTTCCTGCTCCAGCCTGTCCACCATATCCTGGACAGCCTTTTTAGGCGTAAAAATTTGGTTTGTACGCTGCGGCGGAATGTAGTCAAAAATATCTCCCGTGTGTTCCGGCTCGAAGTAATTCGCAAGGTCAGCCCGCCTTTTCAGGAACTCCTGAACAGCGTCGTTGAATACAACCTCATCAAAAAGATGTCCATCAAAGTGTTTCTGCTCACCGGCTTCTGTCGTATAATCCCCGCCATCGCGCAACATACGGAATTGATCGAGTGTCACACCCTGACCGTTCTGCGGATTGACAGTAACCTCCCAGAAGACATCTTCCGGTACAAGTGTGTCAAAGTTCGCAAGGGTAGTGCCTTCATTGCCGTAGGCCATAAGAAACGCAGGAATAGTACGGGAGAATCCGCGCAAATGGTCACGGACACTTCCTTCAATAGAATCCTTCTGGGCATTCAGCTTCTCCGTCTCAACGGTTTCAACGATAGTTTCCGCTGCTTTCTTCACAGTCTCGTTACTGTGAAGCTGCCTGTTGATATTTTCCACCATGTCCTGATAGCCTTGTAGACGTCTGGCAGTATACTCCTCATCAATACGTGTGATTTCTACCATAGAAGCGCCAGATTGCTGTGCCTCATGAATTCTGTCCTCATGTTCTCTGGCAAGCTGATGGTCACGAATCGTAAAATCACCATATTCGCGGTTTACGACAGTGTCAGTGGTTTCCTGGATTTTGCGCTCCAACTGGTTCTGAGTAGATTTCCTTAAATCGCCACCATACTGCGCCTTGGCGGATTCCATAAGCGTATCCGCAATCGGCTTAGAAAACTTCTCACGGAGTGCCTTAAGCTCATCCTTCTTGGGATTTGGTGTCAAATCCACATTCCGCTGAATTTCTTCTACAGCGGCTTCCAACTGCTCATCAACATCCGCATAAACCTTATCTCCAAACAGCTCACTGGCTGTACCAATGACCTGTTCTCTCGGAATTTCAACTTCTCCATCTTCATTGAGATTCAGAGTGTCCGCTGTCGTCTCATCTACATCAGCAGGAGTGAGGGCTTTCGGCTCCTCGATTGCCTGCATATTGTTGATGATATCGATAATTTCTTTCGGCGCGCCGAAAATACCGCCAATGTTCGCAAACAGGAAGTTGGACATAAAGCCGCGCTCTACGACTTCTCTGGCATGGATATGCCGAGGAATCGTAAGGACTTTCTCTGCGTCCAGTTCTACCATTGAGCCTTCATCGTCTTCGCCATAGACCGGGAAGAAATTAAGAAGCTCCCTCACGTGCTGCTTACGGCTGTCAAAGTCACCCTTGTCTCCAGAAGTTTCAGGAATCAGGTCATTGGCAAATTTCTCAAAAATCGTCAGGGTACGGGCAGGGTCAAAATCGAACACATAAGCATTCTGCTTTCTGTATGAATTGCCGTTGCTGTCTGTAAACAGACACGGATTTTGCGCACGAAAAGCAGCCTGCATATAAAGAGCAGGGCTTGCCATATTGGAAAGCATGAGAACTGCCGTCCATTCAGGAATTGTAACTCCCGTAGTCAACTGTCCTACGGAAAGTGTAATGGTTTTATCGTGTTCAGCGATTGCCTTTACCACCTTGTCATAGGACTTTTCGTTTTCATCATCGTCATCTAATTTCCCGTCACCCGCAGCCAGAATAATCTCGTAATCTTTGAATACGGGATGTAGTTTCAGTTTCTTAGCAAGTGCTTTTGCGCTTGCCACACGGTTCAGTATCCAGAATGTGTGTTTCAATTCATCCCGGAGTTCAGGAGTGGAAAACGGAAACTTCTCCTGCCGTGTCATGGCGTCAAGGAACTTGTCGACATCCGAATCATGAATGAATTTTCCAGACTCATTTGTCGCAAAAAACTCATTCAGGTCAAAGGCGTACTCTTCAATATCATCGTCAGCCAATTCTATGCCCTTTTTCACCTTGTCCCGGATAATGTCGGACATCTGGTATGTAAAAAGAGAAAGTCGAGGCAAATTGGCATACGGATTCTCAAGCTCGCTGGAAGAATCCCAATCACGCTTCTTTTTCTGCTCGTCTGCATAAGTCCAGTTATAGATTGCGCTTTCCGGGAATTTATCATTTGCAAGCGCCTTGAATGGTGTCCCGGAAAGATGCAGCGTCCATTTGCGGCGAATATGATTAAATGCCGTATCGGTTTTGTAGGTATCAACACCTTCATGGGCTTCATCTATAATAAGAATATCCCATGTCATGCCATGCTCAGCGCTGACTTCTGACAGCTTGTCAACATGACCGCCGAAATAAATAGATCCCTTCAAATCTTGCAAGCTGACAAATTCAATGCAGCCTTTAATGCTGTCGTCATCGCTTGTAAGGACTTTATTTCTGTATTCCTCACGACTATATACGAACTTTTTGTCCTTAATGCCGTCCACATTACTCACAAAGATGTAACCCGACTGCGGACCAAAGAAAGTCTCGTAATCCGAATACCATGAATTTGCGATAGCAGGGCGATTTGTAACAATGAGGATATTCTGTGCGCCGAGCTTCATGCACAAATCATAGGCAGACAGAGTCTTCCCGAAACGCGGCTTTGCATTCCACAAAAATTCTGCCGACTCTCTGCCTCCAAAATAATCCGCAGTCCGCTGTACAGCTTCAGCCTGTTCATCACGAAGTTTATATGGAATTGCTGCATCAGCATCCTTCTCCGATACGGAACCATGATTCTGCGTGAAGTCAATAAAATTTCCACGGGCAGTATTCGGTTCGATGAGAAACCATTCTGTTCCTGCTTCGCGGGAGACTCCGAGCTTTTTCAGATAGGCATGAAAATCCTTATCCGTAAATGTTCCGTAGGGTTCCGTCATATACGCAGCACGCATAGCCCACCAAGTCTTATGCGCAACACCTACAGTATGCGTCTGCTCATTAATACGAGTCTCTACATCTCGCTCCGTAAAACCTATTTTCGTCCAGCCATCATGCGCAGGTACGCCAGGAGTGGTATAGGCATAACACTGCGGAGTGACCTTTGAAGATGTTTTTATATTAATCGCTGCCATCATGCCATCTCCTTTACGTGTGTTTCAATAAACTCGATTTCTTTCTCATCTAGGCCGTACTTGCGATATAACTGCAGGTCAATCTCATGAATTGACTTCGACCAGTCAATGTCGGAGTCGGTGGTGAAGTCTTGAAGCGGAATCATCTTCCAGACAGGTTTATTGCCATTCTGAGTTACTTTCAACACGCTGAGTAAAGTACGAGCAAATTTTGTTTTTATATATTTTTCAACCGCACGAGCATCTTCAACAGTCTGAAACTTACCTATACTCAGGAATGTTTCCGTTGAACCTACGCCTGGACCTTCAACAACTGGCTCGCTCATGGTTTCCCCAAACTCTCCGCTACCATTAGCCTGCGCCACATAAACCTTATAATAATCCAGGTTATCTACAGTCTTAACATAATCCCGGCGAATATATTTATAGATACGCTTATTATTTACTCTGCCCAGAATCTGGATATAATCTCTCCCGTCTTCAGGCTTTTCATCATGAAATATTGCTGGTATTAAATTCATGATGTTCGATGACATATCGTAATCGTGTCCCTTACTCAGTAATCCTATATTTTTGCCGTTTTCATCTTCTTTATATCGAGCCTCCGGATGATCTGTATGCATAACCTCCGTAAGACGGTATGCAGTTCGGGAATAAACAATGTCCATTAATGTTTCGAAGGAACTATCATAAATAACCTTGTGTAAAATATCATTTACCTCTGGATATTTA
>JAJBUT010000007.1 GCA_020860185.1 Lachnospiraceae bacterium
TCGCCTGTTGCCTCATAGGAGGTCGTTCTCAGCGCCTTTCCGCCCGAAGCGAGTTCATCGATGATTTTCTGCGCATCGTCCTCGGAAAAATCGGAAGTCGGTCCGTTGATGATCACGGCGGCCGCGTCATCCGGTACGGCATCCTCCGTCAGCAGGGTCAGATCTTCCACCGACAGATTCAGCTTCTCCAGCGCATCCGTAAAGGAAGAATCCAGATCTGTCTCACCGTGGCCGGAAATCATATAGACAGTCTGCAGATCGCCGCTCGTCACATAGCTGATCGCGCTTGTGATCTGTCCCTCGCCGTCATACGCGCTGATGCTCTGTGTGTACGTAGAATAGTCAACGGTATACTCATAGATATCATAGTAGTCGATGACTTTCGAGTAATCCCCGGAGACAACGATCACACTGTCCTCCGTCGGCGAGGTATCCGTGTAAGTCGAGTAAAAATTCGGAGAAACCGTCGGATCGATGTATTCTACCGTGATATACTCACTGGCTTCGGCATAGCGTTTCAGCGTCTTCGAGATAATATCATCCGCATCCTCCTCTGCTGAAAGCATATAGAGCGTCACATCCTGATCCAGTTCATCCAGAACTGTGTACGTATCCTCCGTCAGCGTATACAGCTTCTGATTGGTCACATCGACATTTTTTACGCCCTCCGGCAGCTGATACGACAATACATTGACCACAACAACGATCACAGCGCCGATCAGGACAAACGTGGAGTTGAACACGCCTCTCTTTATTTTTTTCGAGCTGACGGACCAGCGGTATTTCTGTACCAGCTGACAGGTAAAAAACAGGAACAGAATCGTTCCCGACACGTAATAGACAATGCCGGTCACATCCAGAATCCCGTTGGTAAAATTATCCATCGGCACTGCGATCGCCAGACAGTTCAGAATCTTTGTCAGCACATTTCCCGAACTGGAGATCATGCTGGTGATACTGTCCATCATATAGCCGAGGAACAGCACGCCGAAGGACAGCACAGCCGCGATCACCTGACTCTCCGTCAACGCCGAGAGAAACAGGCCGATGGCGATCGCCAGCAGCCCGAACAGCCAGACGCCAAGGATTGCCGTATAGCTCTGCGCGTAGGGCACCGTGCCGAAGCAGCTCATGATCAGCGGGCACAGGCAGACAAAAGCAATGCCGATACTGAAGATGATCACCATGGCAAAAAACTTGCCGAGAATCACACGCGGAATCGAGATCGGAGCCGTGTACAGCAGCTGATCTGTCTTCGTCCGCCGATCCTCCGCCATGCTCCGCATCGTGAGGATCGGAATGATGATCAGAAAGATAAAGGTGACTGCGGATATCGAATAGGCAATATACGGATATCCGCTGTTTAAGCTGTAGGCCCAGAAATAGAGGTCAAACAGGAAGAAAAACGCCGCCAGGAAAATCCAGCCCAGCACAGACGTAAAATAAGCTCTCAGTTCTCTTTTTATAATCGCTTTCATCTGTTACGCCTCCTCCCTTTCTTCCGTCAGTTCCAGGAATACATCCTCCAGCGACTTCGTGATACTCGTCATTTCCAGAAGAACCATGTCATTCTCCGCGCAATAAAGGAAGATGTCCTCTCTCACATCCATACCCGGCTTCGCTGTGATCTCCATGCGGATTTCCGGGTTTCCCGGGAGAAGTTCCTCTATATCCAGAATATCCTTCGTCGGCATATCCGGTGTGACTACCTCTGTATTCTCTTCTGTTATATTTTCAACAGCTGACTCTGTATCTTTTTCGGATTCGATTGCATCCTCTGTTTTCTCTGCTGATTCAACCGCCTCGTCTGACACTGACTCCGCATCTTCGGACGTTTTCGCTGCATCTGTCATGCTGTTCTCCGGCAATCCCTCATCCGACTTTGACGCCGCCGTATCCACAGATTCAGCCGCATCCTCCGCAGACAAACGTACCTCAGTCGTTTCCGGCACAGCATCCTGCATCTCACGCTTCAGCCGCTTCACTTCCAGCACATCCACAGACTTCACGCCGGCCAGCTTCACCAGGCTTCCGGCCAGCTCCTCCGTCGTCCGCAGCGTGACCGCCACCTGCTGGGCGCCGCTCATCTTCTCTTCCAGATTCTCCATCGTATCGCTCGCCACGAGATTCCCGTTCGAGATGATAAACACATGGTCGCAGACCGCGCTGATCTCCTGCAGGATGTGCGAGCTTAAAATAACCGTATGATTTTCTTTCAGAGACCGGATCAGATCGCGGATCTCTATGATCTGCTTCGGATCCAGTCCGACCGTGGGCTCATCCAGAATGATGATCTCCGGCATACCCATCAATGCCTGCGCCAGACCCACGCGCTGCCGGTAACCTTTGGAAAGGTTCCGGATCAGCCGGTCCTTCACGGAGTGAAGCTTCGTCAGATCCATCGACTGCTTAATATCTGCCGCGCGGGTATGGCGGTTTAACTGCTTCAGATCGGCAACAAAATCCAGATATTCCGTCACTCTCATATCGCCGTAAACCGGCGGAAGCTCCGGCAGATATCCCATACACTGCTTCGCCTTCTCAGGCTCCTTATTGATATCATAACCGTTAATCACTACCTCACCGGAAGTCGCGCCGATATACCCCGTAATGATATTCATCGTAGTCGTTTTCCCTGCTCCGTTTGGTCCGAGGAAGCCGTAGATATTTCCCGGCTCCAGCGTGAGGTTCAGATCATTTACGGCTACATTCTCCCCATACTTTTTGGTCAAATGCCTGATTTCAATCAAATCCGTTTCCTCCGTTTCCATCCTGCCTGTCAGCAGACATTCTTTTTCGCATCATACCGCTGCCATTCAGAGTCCTGCGCCTTACCTGCACAGGAGCAGACGCAACATATGATACTTCTTTTTTCAGTTTACGTCGCGAATGTGAAGATAGTACGTTGAAATTGTGAAGAATATTTGAACACCCCCTGTCTATATTGCGTAACAGGCAGGTGAAAATCATCTGCAGATTTGCCGGAAACGTGCAGCGTCCCCTGTGCACACGGCACAGGGGACGCTGCATATTTTTTATAAATGGAAATGACTGCTTCGCACTTCGTGCTCCCGCAATTATACAATCTGATGCTTTGCCACAAATACCGGGAAGGTATCGGTACCCTTCACTTCCTTGCCTTCCGTGATTGTCGCATTCTTGTCGGTAATGATATATTCCAGACTGGCGCCCGGCTCGACGACCGTATCCTGCATCAGCACGCAGTTTTTCACGACCGCGCCGTGACCGACCCGGACTCCGCGGAACAGCACACAGTTTTCCACCGTGCCCTCGATCACGCAGCCGTCCGCCGCCATCACATTCCGGACGGAAGAACCATTGATGTATCGTGTCGGATTGTCGTCACGCAGCTTTGTGTAGACCGGTGTGGAGAAAAGCTTTTCAAGATTCTCCTCCTCCAGGAGTCTCATATTCTCGTCGAAATAGGACTTCATATCACTGATGCGGCCGTAATATCCGTCAAACCGATAAGCAACGACCTTCATCTCATCCAGCTTCTTCAGCAGTACATCCCGCTCGAAATAGACGCCGCCGAGCATATAGGTCTCTTTGACCAGTCTGATCAGAAGCTCCCGGTCGATACAGTAGATATTCATACCGAAGTTCTGCTCTCCCGGCTCCTGGGCATTGATGTACATATTGGTCACAACGCCGTCCCTGATGTCATAGGTATAATACATGCCCTTGTTCATCTGCTTCGCTGCCATGGCGCTCTCCGGCAAAGGCTGTCTGGTGTATGCCACCGTAACCGCCGCCTCGCTGTCAATATGCGCCTGGATAAACTTTTTAAAATCAAAGGATGTCGCGATATTCGTATCGGAGAGAATCACATACTTCTCCTTCTGTTCGGTGAGGAAGCTGACAATATGTACAAGCGCCTCAATGCGTCCCTTGAACAGGCTCATCGTCTTCTCCGCAAACGGGGGCCATACTGTCAGACCGCCGTTTTTACGGACCAGATCCCACTCGCGGCCGGCTCCCAGATGATCCATCAGTGAATGATAGTTCTGGCGGGCGAGAACTGAGATATTGGTGATCCCGCTGTTTACCATGCTGGACAGTGCGAAATCGATCATACGGTAACGGCTCGCGAACGGAATGGAAGCCATCAGGCGCTCGCTGGTCAGTTCCGGAACGAGCTCATCATACTGATTCGGAAAAATAATGCCAAGTGCGCTTTTTACCATTGTTCTTCACCGTCCTTTACTATCTCATTTACCATCGCATGGGAACCGATCGTCGCTCCGCTGCCGATATAGACACCGGGACCGATCGTCGCCACTCCCTGTACCTCATTTTCTCTGACCGCTCCGATCACGGCTTTCTCACCGATCACGACATTCTCGGCAATAATGCAATGCTCGACCACAGCGCCCGCCTTGATCACGGAACCGCCCATCACAACAGCATCTCTCACGACAGCCCCTTCGGCCACCTTCACGCCGGAATAAAGGATAGAATGGGACACCTCGCCCTCCACACGGCAGCCGTCTGTGATCATGGAATTCTCAATTTTGGCGTTCGCACCGATCTTGTGTCCGGTCATACCCGCGTTGCGGCTGTATATCTTCCAGTTGTCATCGAAGAGGTTGATGCCGCTGTGCTCCGGATCCAGGACCTCCATATTGGCCTCCCACAGGGATGAGATGGTGCCAACATCCTTCCAGTATCCGCTGAAACGATATGCGTACATGCGGCGCTCATCCTTGAGCAGATTCGGTATGATATTATTGCCGAAATCATTCTCAGACTCCGGATCCGCCTCATCCTCCTCCAGATATTCGCGGAGCACATCCCAGTTGAAAATATAGATACCCATGGATGCCAGATTGGATTTCGGCTCCTTCGGCTTCTCCTGGAACTCCGTAATCCGGTCATCCTCGTCCGCCACCATCAGTCCGAACCGGGATGCCTCCTCCCATGGAACCTCCATAACCGCCACTGAGAACTCGGCATTCTTCTCCTTGTGGAAACGAAGGAAATCACTGTAGTCCTGCTTGCAGATCTGATCGCCGGAAAGAATGATCACATACTCCGGGTCATATCGCTCAATGAACGGGATATTCTGATAGATCGCATTCGCCGTACCCTTGTACCAGTCGGAACCGCTCGCCCGCTGATAAGGCGGAAGTACGTGGATACCGCCGTTCAGTCTGTCCAAATCCCACGGCTGGCCGTTTCCTATATACTCATTTAGTACAAATGGCTGATACTGTGTCAGAACCCCCACGGTATCAATGCCGGAATTTACGCAGTTCGAGATTGGGAAGTCGATGATGCGGTATTTCCCACCAAACGGAACTGCAGGTTTCGCCAGTTTCTGTGTCAGTGCGTAAAGACGAGATCCCTGACCTCCGGCGAGAAGCATGGCGACTATTTCTTTTCCCATTGTCCTGCCCCCCTCTTTCTATAAATTATTATATCGCGATTACCATCTGGTAATTGCAATC
>JAJBUT010000001.1 GCA_020860185.1 Lachnospiraceae bacterium
CTGGTTTTTATTATGTTGATAAAACAGGCCTGATCAGGGATCTCCTGAACAACTGGGCAAAAGTGAATCTTTTTACCCGTCCCCGCCGTTTTGGGAAAAGCCTCAATATGAGCATGCTGAAATACTTTTTTGGCATAGGGAATAATGAGAATCTGTTTCAGGGATTGGAAATTGCGAACGAGACGCAGCTTTGCGACGAATATATGGGGAAATTTCCTGTAATCTCTGTTTCTTTAAAAGGAATCAATGCGCCGTCGTTTCAGACTGCATTTGATATGGCGGTAGAGACTGTGAATACATTGGCACGGCGGTTTCAATATCTTCTGGATAGTGATTGCCTGTCGGAAGTTGAAAAAAACGCTTTTCAAGAGCTGCTCCGAAGAGACATGGATGAGTCTTTATTATACAGCAGCCTGAAAGTCTTATCCGAATTGCTTATGAAACATCATGGAAGTAAGGTTGTCATATTGATTGATGAATATGATGTGCCGCTTGCGAAAGCTCATGAGAACGGCTATTATGATGAGATGGTGTTTTTGATTCGGAATCTGTTTGAGCAGGCCTTGAAAACAAACGACAGCCTGCAGTTTGCAGTGCTGACCGGCTGCATGAGGATATCCAGAGAAAGCATATTTACAGGATTGAATAATGTATCCGTTTTATCTGTAGCTGATGTGGAATTTAACGAATACTTTGGCTTTACGGATGACGAAGTAAAGGAAATGCTGGAGTGTTATGGCCTTACGAAATACTACGAAGTGGTGAAAGAATGGTATGACGGATATTTGTTTGGGAAAACATCCGTATATTGCCCGTGGGATGTCATTTGCCATGTTAGGAAACTGAATGCGGATCCTGATGCATTGCCGGAGAATTACTGGATTAATACGAGCGGAAATGATGCCGTGCGGCGTTTTATCAGGGAATCTGATAACAGCGTCAGCACAAAGCGTGAAATTGAGAGTCTGCTTGCAGGCGAAGCCGTTGTGAAGGAAATCCATCAGGAACTGACCTACCGTGATATGTATTCTTCTGTAGAAAATATATGGAGTGTCCTGTTTATGACCGGATACCTTACACAGAGAGCAAGGCGGGAAGATACCCGTTTCGAACTGGTTATCCCAAACAGGGAAATACGTTCTATCTTTGCAACACAGATTACGGATCTGTTCAGAGAAAATGTAAAAAAAGACGGCGAGGGTGTCAAACGATTCTGTGAAGCGCTGAAGAACGGAGATGAAAAGGGGATTGAAAGCCAGTTTGGCGCATATCTGAGAAAAACCATCAGCCTGCGGGATACATTTTTGAGAAAAGAACGAAAAGAAAGTTTTTTCCATGGTATTTTACTTGGTATACTTGCTGCAAAAGAATCCTGGGTAGTTTCGTCAAACAGCGAAGCCGGTGACGGTTACAGTGATATCCAGATTGAGATTATAGATGAAGAGATTGGAATTATCATAGAGGTAAAGTACGCTGATAACGCTGATCTGGGAGCAGCATGTCAGGAGGCTTTGGAACAGATTGAAAAAATGCACTATGATGAAAATCTGAAAGATGACGGGATTGATCACATCCTGAAGTATGGAATCGCCTGTTATAAAAAACGATGCAAAGTGATGCTTGCGGACAGCGGAAGCTGACACCAACTTTGACACCAAAATTGCACAAAATGACACCAAATGATACAACCAGACAAAAGGCAGAAGATGCCGAAGAGCCTTGAAAATGGGCGTTCCGGCATCTGTTAACGTAAGACAAAAATCAATCAGTGCCTGCAAGTGGTGAGTGCTAATTTTTTTAAAAAAGTTTTTCTGGCCCCGCAGAAAGCCTTGATTTATGCAGGTTTGCAGCGATCGGGGAGAATTTTAAACACCGAATATTTTCTTATAAATTCTTATATTTTGGTGTAAAATGGTGTAGTGATAATAAAAAAGGACATTGCAGTAGAACGTAAATCTTATGACGAGATTCCGCCAAAGGTGGAATATTCTCTGAGTGACAACGGAAAAACTGTTGTCCCGATTTTACAGAGTATCTGCCAGTGGTCAGGCATTTTTTATCGGCAAAATCCGGATGATGAGATGGCTCACTGCCAGAAATGTGATTATCACTCATAGTTAAAAAACAGAGAGCCTGGTATACGAATATCATACTCTCTGCTTTTTGAATTCACTGTTTAAAACGAAGTTTTTATGCCATCCACAGGCCGTGCCGACATTCATGGCCTTTTCCGTGATGGTGTTCGCCACAGTTTTCTCCGTGATGCTCTCCATCGTGGTGGCTGCATTGAATATCCTGGCTATAAGCGAGGGTTCCAGCCAGAAGCGCTTCTACTGCAGTGTCCGCATTGCCGGTCACGCCGCCATACAGCTTGATGCCTGCCGAGGCCAGCGCAGCCTGCGCACCGCCGCCGATCCCGCCGCAGATCAGTACATCTGCCTGCATTGCATTTAGGACTTCCGGCAATACGCCGTGTCCATGTCCACGTGTGCTGATCTCTTCGGAGACTACCATTTTCCCATCCGCAATATCGAAAATTTTGAATTGCTCTGTGCGGCCAAAGTGCTGAAAGATCAAACCATTGTCATAGGGGACGGCAATCCGGGTGACAGCTTTTTCTTTTGGCTTTTGAAACACTTGTTGAATTTCCTGCCTGTAGCATCCGTTCAGTCCGCAGTATTGATTCCTGCCATTGCAAAGGCGATATTCCCCACCTTCAATTTTAAGCGGGTGTCCATCTACCAGGGCATCTGCCAGTTTTTTTCGGGCGGAGTCATAGATTTTCTGTACCGTGGTGCGGGCAACCTGCATCCTCTGGCTGCATTGCTCCTGAGACAACCTTTCCCTGTCAATCAGGCGTATCGTTTCATATTCATCCACGGTCAAAATCACAGGCTCTATATCACCTCCGTTCTTTGTCGGGATAAATTCCAGCGTCTGTGGGAATCGGCAAATCATCCTGCATTTGGTCGGTCTCGACATTCCTTTACCTCCTGTTTACCTTTCAATGGCTGTAATAATATCATTCAATAAGTATAAAACAGGCGCGCGCACATCCTGCTTGTCTTCATCCGGCGGAACTGCGATTTTCACTGGTTATTCGCCCATAGATTGAGTCTGTATCTATTATATTTCTATTTATGGCATATGTCAAGAACTATTTCCGACATATGCCATAAATAATGATGTGATTTTGCGATTTTTTGTTCAAACGATTTCTTGACTCCATTATTATGGTGGGGTTTAAAATAAACAGGATTAATAATGAAAGGATATGTATATCTTCAAAGGAGACCAGCTAATGAAACATACGATTATCACTATAAGCCGCCAGTACGGCAGCGGCGGCCGAGACATAGGCCATCTCATATCGAAACATTTGGATATTCCATGTTATGACAGAAGCATTATAGATAAAACTGCAATTATCACCTGTGCATCGACATGGGACTGTTCGGGTTGCAGCGCAGTGCGGAGATGATCGAACAGGCGTATCATATGATGGAGGAGGGAATAGCAGAATGAGCGAGAATGAAACGATGGTGTTCATTATGCAATTACTTCATATTCGCAAAACGCTCCACTGCCTTTGTGAAGTCGGCTATGGTTTTGTCTGCGTCACCGTGCTCAATACCGTCCCTCACGCAATGCTGTATATGTCCTTCCAGGACAACCTTACCACAGCCATGCAGGGCAGATTTCGCTGCATTAATTTGAGCCAGAATATCTTCACAGGGGACATCCTCATCTACCATACGGTCAATCGCCTGTACCTGACCGATTATTTTCTTTAATCTGCGGTGCAGATTTTCCGCATCCATACATTGTCTCATACTGAATTCCTCCGATACATCAAGGGGTATTCGTATATTATAGTTAGACTTTGACGGCTTGTCAAGCCACCGTGTTTTTCCTGCAGTAAATTTACACTGTCTATCTGAAAGAAAAAGAGTGTAAACAGCGGGATTATCTGTTACAATAAAGTGACAGGAACAGGGAAAGGGAAAGGAATGAATTTCAAATTGAAGAGAATCAGAGTGTTTTTATTTCCGATGATCATATGTTGTTTTCTGGCCGCTGTTTTTGCAGGAGGATGTGATGCTTCCGATCAGACAGGAGATAATACGGAAATTTCCGCAGCTCAGGCGGGGCAGAAGGCAGATGAAAACGGAACGACAGAAGACACATCCGTCGATTACGCTGATTCGGATGCAACGGGTGATGCGGAATCAGACGGCACTTTTGAACTGCATGTTCTGGATGTGGGTCAGGGGCTGAGCGTTCTGGTCGAGTCAGACGGATATTATATGTTGTATGACGGGGGCGGATATGAGTATTCGTCTTATGTCGTAGCTTACCTGCAGCAGAATGACATCGATACGCTGGACTATCTCGTTGCGTCACATTATGATGAGGATCACATAAGCGGTCTGGTCGGCGTCTTAAATACAACGATGGTGGTGACCGCGTTAACGCCCGATTATACCGCTGACAGCAGTATTTACCGGTCATTTCGGTCTATGCTTGAGAGCAACGGCGCACCGGAGCTAAATCCGACGGCCGGGGACACTTTTATGCTTGGATCCGCTGAGGTACAGATCCTCAGTCCGGCGGATTACACGTATTCAGATGAAAATGATAATTCGATCGCTGTGCGCATTGTTTATGGAAGCTTCAGCTGTATACTGACCGGCGACGCGGGAGAGGAAGCTGAGGCGGATATGATCGCGTCCGGATATACGCTTGACTCGGATCTGTACGTTGTGGGGCACCATGGAAGCTCGTATTCTTCTTCCGAAGCCTTTGTCAGTGCCGTATCACCGCTCTATGCGGTGATCAGCGCGGGAGCGGGCAATTCCTACGGCCATCCGACGGAAGAGACGCTGTCCACATTGGAATCATTCGAAGCGGAATTGTACCGCACGGATGTGCAGGGTGAGATCATATGCTATACAGACGGAACAGATTGTTGGTTTAATGTTGACAGCACAGATAACTGGCAGTCCGGTTCAGACCTGTCATCCTCTGAAACAGAGTATCTGAAAACATCGTCTGCCGAAACATCATCCGCGGAGGAAAGTTCTGAACCGCAGGAATATGTATTGAACACGCATACGATGAAGTTTCACTACCCCGACTGTTCCGGTGTTTCTCAGATGAAGGATTCAAACAAAGAAACTGTTACAGCGAACCGGGAGACATTGATACAGGAAGGATATGATCCCTGCGGTATGTGCAGTCCGTAATTACTTACTTTTCTGTCGCATGATTCACAGTATGATAGTAATGATATTAATTTTTTCTAAATTTTATCAAAAAGGACTTGAAGGTGACGTAACGTCACCTTTTATAGTATATGCAGATTACAAAAGGAGGAATATATTTCATGAAAGGAATCATTCTGGCGGGCGGTTCCGGCACGAGGCTTTACCCGCTGACTATGGTGACATCGAAGCAGCTGCTTCCGATTTATGACAAGCCGATGATCTATTACCCGATGTCGGTTCTGATGAACGCGGGCATCCGGGACATTCTGATCATTTCCACACCGCAGGACACGCCGCGTTTTGAGGAGCTGCTGGGGGACGGAAGCCATTTCGGCGTTCACCTTTCTTACGCGGTGCAGCCGAGTCCGGACGGGTTGGCGCAGGCGTTTATCATCGGAGCGGACTTTGTCGGGGACGACACGGCAGCCATGGTACTCGGAGACAATATCTTTGCGGGTCACGGGCTGAAAAAGAGGCTGAAGGCGGCGGTAGAAAACGCCGAGTCCGGGAAGGGAGCCACCGTGTTCGGTTACTATGTGGACGATCCGGAACGGTTCGGTATCGTGGAATTTGACCACAGCGGCAAAGCGATCTCGATAGAGGAAAAACCGGAACACCCGAAGAGCAATTACTGTGTGACCGGGCTGTATTTCTATGACAACAGAGTCATTGAATACGCGAAGAATCTGCAGCCCAGCGCCAGAGGCGAGTTGGAGATTACCGATCTGAACCGAATTTATCTCGAGAACGGCGCGCTCAATGTAGAACTGCTCGGTCAGGGATTCACCTGGCTGGACACCGGCACGCATGAGAGCCTTGTGGACGCCACCACGTTTGTGAAAACGGTGGAGCAGCACCAGCACCGGAAGATCGCCTGCCTGGAGGAGATCGCCTATCTGAACGGATGGATTTCCAGGGAAGATGTTCTCAGAGTATATGATTTGCTGAAGAAAAACCAGTACGGCCAGTACCTGAAAGACGTTCTCGACGGAAAGTACCAGGACGGCCTGTATTGATGTGATATATAAGGAGAGAAAAGAAATGACAATTATCGTGACCGGCGGAGCCGGATTTATCGGAAGCAATTTTGTCTTCCATATGCTGAACAAATACCCGGATGACCGGATCGTATGCCTGGACTGTCTGACCTACGCGGGCAATTTATCCACACTGGAGCCGGTGATGGATAACCCGAACTTCCGTTTCGTGAAGGAGAGCATCACAGACCGGGAGGCGGTATATAAACTGTTCGAGGAGGAGCATCCGGATATGGTGGTGAACTTTGCCGCTGAGAGCCATGTCGACCGGTCCATTGAGAATCCGGAGGTCTTTCTGGATACGAATATCAAAGGAACCGCGGTGCTGATGGATGCCTGCCGTAAATACGGCATTGTCCGCTACCATCAGGTTTCCACCGATGAGGTGTACGGGGATCTGCCGCTGGACCGGCCTGATTTGTTTTTCACGGAGGAGACGCCCATTCACACGAGCAGTCCCTACAGCTCGTCCAAGGCGGGCGCTGACCTGCTTGTTCTGGCTTATCACAGAACCTACGGCCTGCCTGTGACGATCAGCCGCTGCTCGAACAACTACGGGCCGTACCATTTTCCGGAGAAGCTGATACCGCTGATGATCGCCAATGCGCTGAATGACAAGCCGCTCCCGGTGTACGGCAAAGGCGAGAATGTCCGCGACTGGCTGTATGTGGAGGATCACTGCAAGGCGATCGACCTCATCATCCATAACGGCCGGGTGGGAGAGGTATACAACATCGGCGGCCATAATGAGATGAAAAACATTGACATCGTAAAGATGATCTGCAAGGAGCTCGGCAAGCCGGAGAGTCTGATCACCTATGTGACGGACCGAAAGGGACATGATATGCGCTATGCGATCGACCCGACCAAGATTCACAATGAACTGGGCTGGCTTCCGGAGACGAAGTTTGCGGACGGCATCAGGAAGACGATTCAGTGGTATCTGGACAACCGGGAGTGGTGGGAGACCATTATCTCCGGCGAGTACCAGAATTACTATGAGAAAATGTATGCAAACCGGTAAATCCGGGCAGTGAGTTTATGCAATCTGAGGAGGGAAGGCGTAATGAAAGTATTTGTAACCGGAGTGGCCGGACAGCTGGGTCACGACGTGATGAATGAGCTTTACCTGCGCGGCCATGAGGGAATCGGTACGGATCTCGCGCCGGTATACAGCGGCGCACAGGACGGTACGGCGGTGACGCGGATGCCTTACGTTTCGATGGACATCACGGACGCCGATATGGTGGACCGGACGATCTCGGAGATACGGCCGGACGTTGTGGTTCACTGTGCGGCATGGACGGCGGTGGATCTGGCTGAGGATGAAGACAAGGTCGATAAGGTAAGAGCCATCAACGCGGGCGGCACACAGCATATTGCCGCGGTCTGCAAAAAGCTGGACTGTAAGATGGTCTACATCAGCACCGACTATGTGTTTGACGGTCAGGGGACGAAAGCCTGGCAGCCGGACTGCAAGGATTATAAACCACTGAATGTATACGGGCAGACAAAGCTGGAGGGCGAGCTCGCGGTGACGGCCGCGGTGGAAAAGTTCTTTATTGTCCGTATTGCCTGGGTGTTCGGTGTAAACGGAAAGAATTTTATAAAAACCATGCTGAATGTCGGAAAAACGCATGACCGGCTGAAGGTGGTCAGCGATCAGATCGGCACGCCGACCTATACCTTTGACCTGGCGAGACTTCTGGCGGATATGATCGAGACTGAAAAATACGGCTATTATCACGCTACCAACGAGGGCGGGTATATCAGCTGGTATGATTTTACCGTTGAGATATTCCGTCAGGCGGCGGAGCTCGGTCATGCCGAGTATGGCAGAGACAGCCTTACGGTCACACCCGTGACTACGGCGGAATACGGCATATCCAAAGCGGCGCGTCCGTTTAACAGCCGCCTTGACAAAACGAAACTGACGGAAAACGGATTCGTACCGCTTCCGACCTGGCAGGATGCACTGCATCGCTTTCTGCAGACGGATGAGGCGTTTCCGAAGCAGAATGTATTGTAACTGTGAAGGTGCTGAACGGTTATCATGTATATGTTTGCGGGACGCGGCTACAGAACAGATGTATTCGTTTCGTGTTCCCGGTGTGTAAGGAAGGAGAGACTTATGTCCCAGATAAAAGTAACAAAGAACGCGGGCGGCATCGCAGGCCTGTGTGTGATCGAACCGACCGTCCACGGCGACGCCCGCGGTTATTTTATGGAGACCTATAACCAGAGAGATATGGAGGAGGAGGGCCTGAACATGGTTTTCGTTCAGGACAACCAGTCCAGCTCCGTCAAAGGCGTTCTGCGCGGCCTTCATTTTCAGAAGGAATTCCCGCAGGGAAAGCTGGTTCGCGTGGTAAGGGGTTCCGTCTTTGATGTGGCGGTCGATCTTCGCAGCAACAGCCAAACCTATGGGAAATGGTTCGGCGTAGAGCTGACAGAGGAAAATAAAAAAATGTTTTATATTCCGGAGGGGTTTGCGCACGGATTTCTGGTTCTCTCCGAACTGGCGGAGTTCTGTTATAAGTGCACCGATTTTTATCATCCGGGGGATGAGGGCGGACTGGCATGGAACGATCCGGAGATCGGGATCGTGTGGCCGGAACTGACCGGAGCGTATCCCGGTTCGGCATCGGCAGAAGGGTATTATCTGAGCGATGGAACACCGCTGAATTTAAGTGATAAGGATCAGCTCTGGGTTGGTCTTAAGGATACCTTTCATTTTTAATAATACCGGGCGTAGATTGAAACAAAAGGGGAGACAGATGACGACAGCAGAGTTACAGGATAAAGGCGCGATCTGGTTTGCGCGGATCACGGACGGACTGAAGCAGTACGCGGACGTAAAACTGGTCATGGATGAAAAAAAGGCCTTTACTCATTTTAAAAGTCTGAAAAAGGAGTACGGGGCGGAGAATGCCTATGCGGATTTTTATTATTTTCGCCTGGATCCGGACGCCAGGGAGATGGTTGAAGAACTGCTCGATGAGGAGGAACGATCATATCTTGGGCTGATTGCGCCGGCTCCGGATGAGTCGGAGAAGGAGATTATTTTTCCTCTGAGCGACAGGCTGCTGAGGATTCTTGTAAAACTGAATGCCGCGGAGATGCTTTTTTCCACGATTTATTTTGTGCAGCCGGATCCGGCAGGCCGGGCGCGGACCACCTGGTGGGGAAATTATGAGAAGGAATATATCTGCTTTCGCGACAGGCAGGACACATGACGCGGTGTTTGCGGCATATTGTTCGCGGAAGCGTTTTGCGGACGGTTGTTACCGTAACAGTGTTCCTGACCCGGATAAACCGGGACAGAAGTTTTGCTGTTCTGCGCAAAAATCGTTCCTAAGCGCCTGAGTCGTGTGGGTGATATGAAATGGAGGGACAGACGTGAAATTGTTGTATGAAAAAGAGCGTGAAGAAATCTGTGATGTCTGCCACAAGCTCTGGCAGCGCGGTATCGTGGCGGCGAATGACGGAAATGTCTCCGTGAAGCTGGCAGACGGTACGGTTTTGTGTACGCCGTCCGGCGTCAGCAAGAGTGCGATGACTCCGGAGATCCTGGTTCATCTGTCCTCAGACGGAAACGTGATTTTGGCTGCGGAGGGATACCGCCCGTCCTCGGAAATGAAGATGCATTTTCGCTGTTACGCGGAACGGCCGGATGTCTCTGCCGTCGTACACGCGCATCCGCCCATTGCGACGAGCTACGCCTCCATGGGGCGGGCGCTGGACGGATATCATACGGCGGAAAACATCGTGAATCTCGGCGCGGTTCCGGTGGCGCCCTATGCCAAACCATCTACGGATCAGGTGCCGGATTCCATTGCGCCGTTTCTGCAGGAACACGACGCGATCCTGCTGGCGCATCACGGGGCGCTGACCGTGGGCGATACCCTGACCAGAGCTTACTTTCGGATGGAATCTCTGGAGATGTACGCAAAGACATCGCTGTATATCCATCTGCTCGGCGGCGCGCCGGATATGGACCGGGAGCAGATCGACGGGCTTCTGGACCTGCGTGTGAACGGATATAAGATGCCGGGCAGACATCCGGGGTATGTAAAATATAATGATGATACCAGGGTCAAAAGGTCATGAATCGAATGCTCGCATTCGAATTCATGACCTTGGGATCCGTAGTATCATACCATTTTGTCGTCTGAACCATATTATAATACGGAGGAATCATGAATCGCAGGCAGCTGGAATATTTTCTCGCCGTGGCGCGGGAACTGAATTTTACAAGAGCGGCGGAGTCTCTGTATGTCTCGCAGACGGCTGTCACTCAGCAGATCCGGGTACTCGAGGAGCAGCTCGGCGTGCAGCTGTTTACCCGTACCAGGCGCAGAGTGGAGCTGACTCCGGCGGGCAGAGTCTTTCAGCGTGAGGCGATGGGTATCATGAACCGCATGGACGCCGCCGTGCAGCGGACGAGGGAGGCCTCCAGCGGTTTTGTCGGCTCTCTGAATATCGGGTTTACGATCGGCATCGGGAACACGGAGATCTCGGACCGGATGCAGGCATTTAACCGGAAATATCCGAATATTGTCATACGCTTTATAAGTCTGAGTCCCTCTGTGCTGCTGCGCCAGCTGAAAGAGGGAGAACTGGATCTGGCGCTGATGCCGATGTTTCAGGAAAAATATTACACCGGCATCTGCTTTCGAAGGGTTGTGAGGGATCATTATGTTGCGATTCTGCCGAGAAATCATGTTCTCGCACAGAATCAGTTTCTCACGTGGAAGGATCTGAAGGAGGAGCCGCTGATTCTGGCGGCGACGCCGGGCAGCGAGATCGGTGAAGACCTGGATATCATTGAGAGTTTTATTCAGAATGGTCTTCAGCCCAATGTGGCGGATCACATAGAGGATGTGGAGACGATCATATTTATGATTTCCGCAAACATGGGGATTACCATACTGCCGGCCTATATGGCAATACCGGCGGCGTCCAGAGGGAAGATCGTTACAATCCCGATCGGTATGTCAAAGGATCAGGTCGATATCATTGCAGCGTGGATGCCGGAAAAAGAGAATCCTTCGCTGGAGAAGATTCTTCCGTTTCTTGAAGAAAATCCGTTGTAAAGGAAGTTTTTCAACTATTCGGGACAGCACCCTGCCACTGCTGCGAAGTACGTATGATGACGTAAATTACACGAGATTTTTAAGCCGTACACATTGCCGGACATAGCTGCGTCAGCAGTCATATCCGTTTATGAGAGAAGGACACAGGCGAGTTCATGACGAATGGGCTGGAAGCGTTTCATATTATAAAAGATAATAAAAAACTGCGTTACGGATATACGACCGGGAGCTGTGCGGCGGCAGCCGCGCAGGCGTCGGTTCGGATGCTGTTCTCGCAAAAAGCGGTGGACGTGGTTCGGCTGACGACTCCGAAGGGCATTACGCTGTTTCTGGAACCGCTGGATGTAAACTGGGAAACAGACGCAGTGAGCTGTGCCATCCGCAAAGATGCGGGAGACGATCCGGACGTGACTGATGGGCTGCTTGTCTATGCCCGTGCCCGGATTTGCGGCAGAGAGGAATGCGCGGAGCAGATGGAGCAGTACGGCCAGACGGCAGAGACTGAGAATACGCAGCATACAGGAGGTCTGCAGCAGACGAAATCCGGGGAACTGCCGTTGTCGCCCGGAGGCGAAAGCGATCGTACAGAGGAGCGTGTGAATATAGAAATATCCGGCAAAGCAATGGTGCGTCCGGCAGCTGTCAGCATCCTGGGCGGCGATGGTATCGGCACGGTTACAATGCCGGGACTGGAGCAGCCGATCGGCGCTCCGGCGATCAACCGGGTTCCGCGCAGCATGATACAGTCGGAGGTGCGGAAGGTCTGCGGCGAATACGGCTATACAGACGGGATTGAGGTGACTATATCGGCACCGGAGGGGCGCAGGCTGGCGGAGCGAACCTTCAATCCGAGGCTTGGGATTCGGAACGGGATTTCCATTCTCGGAACCACCGGCATTGTGGAACCCATGAGTGAGCAGGCGCTGGTATCGGCGATCGAGGTTGAGATGAGGCAGAAAGCGGCCTCTCAGAAGTATCTGCTCGTCACGCCGGGCAATTACGGAACCGGGTATCTGGCCGGTCATTTTCCTTTTGAGGCGGAGGAGGCTGTAAAATGCAGTAATTATGTCGGGCAGACCATTGATCTCGCGGTCAATCTGGAACTCTCCGGACTTCTTTTCGTGGCGCATATCGGTAAATTCGTAAAAGTTGCCGGCGGAATTATGAACACGCATTCCCGTGAGGCGGACGCCCGGATGGAAATCCTTGCGGCCTGCGCGCTGAGAGCGGGGCTCGACGCTGATCACGCACGGCGAATCCTGAATGCGGTTACCACCGAAGAGGGACTTCGTGTCCTCCGCGAAACGGATGGCTGGCAGCAGGCGCTGACTGTTCTCATGGAAAACATCCATGAAAATTTAAATCGCAGGGCGCAGAGCCGGATGAAGGTCGGTGCGGTGGTTTTCTCCAATGTATACGGCGAGCTGGGACGGACGGAAGCCGTACCGGAGCTGCTGGCTGCGCTGCGGGAGCAGACCGGTCCGGCAACAGAATGACGCTGGCGGCATGCATCTGTTCCTATGAACCGGGACGATGACAGACAAAAGCGGGAAGCGGAGAGATGAAAGAACAGATTTCCATTTTATCATTTACGGAACAGGGGTTTCGGATTGCGAAACAGATACAGACGGTTTTGTCGACGGACGGGCGTGTATGGCTGGCCGGATGGATGAAAAACGTGCGGCAGGGAATGGAAACTTCCGGATCAGATGGGAAGAACACATCGGTATCCGAAGTGCAGATTATATCATATACAAAAAATAGACAGATACAGTGCCGGGAGTCGGTAATTGTGACAGGCAGCCTGCACAGCTGGTGCGAAGAGATTTTTGTGAAATCGGCTGCAGTTATCTTTATCGGAGCTGTCGGGATCGCGGTGCGCACGATCGCGCCTTTTTTGCGTTCCAAGACAGAGGACCCCGCAGTGCTGGCGGCGGATGAATGCGGACAGCATATCATCTCTTTGCTGTCCGGACATCTCGGCGGCGGCAATGCGATGACAATATTTCTGGCGGAAAAGATGGGCGCCGATCCGGTGATCACTACGGCTTCCGATGTCGGAGGAAAGATTGCCATTGATGTGTGGGCGCAGAAAAACAATCTGTTTATTACGGATCAGAGGGCAGCTAAAAGGATAGCCTCGCGGATTGTGAACGGGGAGAAGTTGCCTTTTTACTGTGAGGGGCGTATCAGGGGGGAGATTCCGCCGGAACTGATGCTGACAGAGCATATTCACCGGTGTGAGAGTCCGGGAGACGGAGAGATTGTTCCGCAGCGTGTTCGGACATGTGAGAGTGAGAAACCTGCAGACAGAAGGATTGCTTCACCGGGCAGTCATACAGGCTATGAAAGCGAAATATCTGCGGAAAACGTTATTGTCTCTGTGAGAGATGTGATTTCGGGTTGTGATGACAGACAGAGTCTTCATCTGGTTCCGCGGGCTGTCGTTTTGGGTATGGGATGCAAAAAGGGCAAATCATTTGCCGAGATTCGGGATTTTGTATACTGTCTGTTGAAAAAACACCGGATTTCACCGAAAAGCATATGCGCACTGACTTCCATAGATCTGAAGGCAGAGGAACCCGGGCTGAATCGGCTGGCGGAGGAACTGGGCGCCCCGTTTGTGACTTTTTCCGCGGAGGCTCTGCGGGAGGTTCCGGGAACATACAGCCCGTCCCCCTTTGTGTATGAGACGACCGGGGTGGATAATGTCTGTGAACGCGCGGCGATGGCGTTCCTGACGGAAACAGAGCAAAAAAACGCACGTTTTCTCTGCAGAAAGATCTCGGAAAACGGAATGACCGCCGCGCTGCTGGAGAAACCATGGACCGTTTTTTTTGAACAGGATGGAGTTGTATGAATCGAAAGCTGCGGATGGGAGGGGAAGAGATGGAAACCGGACAATTTCTTGTTTTTGCGGGAACGAGGGAGGGCCGCGAACTGACGGAGTTCCTGACAGAACAGCAGATACCGGCCGTCGTCTGTGTGGCGACAGACTATGGGGAAGCGCTTCTGACGGAAAATGAGCAGATTCGTGTCCGGACGGGCAGGATGGACTGTGGGGAGATGGCGGCGCTGATCCGTGAAGAGCGGCCGCTGGCCGTGATTGACGCCACGCATCCCTACGCGGATGCCGTTACTGAAAACATTCGCCGGGCCTGTGAGCAGGAGAAGACGGATGTATACCGTCTTCTGCGGCAGGAGTCAGTTTCAGAACAGACGGAAGGAATGAGATTTTTTGAAAATGCCGCCGGTGCCGCCGACTGGCTGTGCGGCAAACAGGGAAACATTCTTCTTACGACGGGAATGAAGGAGCTGTCTGTGTTTGCGGAGCGGCCTGAGCTGAGAGACCGGCTTTTTGTCAGAACGCTCCCGCAGGCCGAAGTGTTTGCACAGATTGAGACATATGGCCTGTCCGGAAAACAGATTATCTGTATGCAGGGGCCTTTTTCCAGAGAGATGAATGCGGCAACGCTTCGAATGACGGACGCAAAATATCTCGTGACAAAGGAGTCCGGGAGAATCGGAGGATTTGGAGAAAAGGCTGAGGCCGCGAGAGAATGCGGAGCGGTCTGCCTGGTGATCCGGCGTCCGGCATCGGAACCGGGGTTTTCAGCTGACGAGATCCGAAGAATAATTATACGGCTGTGGAGAGAGAATTCCTGCAAAAACAGCGAAGTCCGGGGGTGTGAAGCGCAGGAAACACCGCATGAGATATCCGCGGACAAAAGACGCCGTGTCACAATTCTCGGCATTGGGATGGGAAGCGATGACAATATGACTGTGGAGGCTGTGGCTGCCTGCCGTGAATCTGACTGCATCATCGGCGCTAGCCGGATGCTGGAGACCCTGCGGCGTTTTGAAAAACCCATGGCATCTCTCTACAGGAGTGATGAGATCGCATCATATATGGAAAGCCATTCGGAATACCGGAAGTTTGCAGTCGCTTTTTCCGGTGATATCGGTTTCTACAGCGGAGCGAGAAAGCTTATAGAGGCGCTTACCGACAGTCAGAACGATCAGCATACGGATATCCGTCTGCTGTGCGGGATTTCCAGTGTTGTATATTTTGCGTCCCGTCTGCGGATGGCCTGGGAAGATATGGCGCTGGTGAGCAGTCACGGAAGAGAGCAGAACCTCGTCAGTGCCGTACGGCAAAATCGGAAGGTATTTACACTGGCCTCAGATGCGAAGAGTATCCGTTCCATTGCTGAAAAGCTGGAATTGTTCGGACTCGGGGATGTAAAAGTATACGTGGGAGCGGATATGAGCTATCCGACGGAACATATTTATGAAGGAAAAGCTGCAGACTTTGTTTGCTTTGACCGGACAGGCGTCTTTTCGGCCGTAATCTGCAATGAACAGGCCGGACGGGAGACGGTCACGCATGGAATACCCGACGAAGTGTTCGTGCGCGGGAATGTGCCGATGACAAAAGAGGAGGTGCGGAGCATTTCGGTCTCGAAGCTGCGCCTGACCAGAGACGCCATCGTATATGATGTGGGGGCGGGCACCGGTTCGGTATCTGTCGAGTGCGCCCGTATGGCGGATCGCGGAAGAGTTTATGCCATCGAATGGAAGGAGGACGCCTGGAAGCTGATCGCGGAAAACAGAAAACAGTTCGCTGTCCCCAATCTGGAGATTGTTGCGGGCCGTGCGCCGGAGAAATTAAATAATCTGCCGGCTCCGACCCATGCGTTCATCGGCGGCAGCGGCGGCAGCCTGAAAAATATTCTGAGAACCCTGGTTCGCAAAAATCCGGATGTCAGGATCGTGATCAACTGTATCACGCTGGAGACGGTCAGTGAAACCATGGAGGCGGCAAACGAACTGCGCATGGAAATTGAGGACATCACATCTGTCAGCATCGCAAAGTCAAAGCCGGTCGGTTCGTATCACATGATGACGGCTCGGAATCCGGTCACAATCATAACGCTTCAGGCTTTGCGGTGAGTGGTTTCAGGACAGCTCCTTACGGTGCGGCCAGGTTTAGAAACCGCGGGATTGTCCGTCCGGGGAATGTGAAACAGGAGTAGCTGTTCCGGAAAGTACTTTGCACCTGCCGCGAAGTACATATGATGTCGTAAATGAGACAGGAAGTGTAAATCCATGATGAAATTACCGAGAATTATGATCGCCGCGCCGGCGAGCGGCAGCGGAAAAACACTGGTTACCTGCGGGCTGCTGCAGGCGTTTGTCAACCGGGGGAAGAAAACGGTATCCTTCAAATGCGGACCTGATTATATTGATCCGATGTTCCATGCGAAGGTGATCGGTATCCCCTCCCGCAATCTGGACACTTTTTTTGTCTCCGGGGACATGGTCCGTTATCTTTTCGGCAGACAGGCGGCGGGGGCGGATATCTCTGTCATGGAGGGTGTCATGGGATTCTATGACGGTGTGGCGGGTGTTACTCCGGAGGCATCCTCCTGGGAGCTGGCGGACGAAACAGAAACGCCGGTGATCCTGGTTGTCAATGCAAAGGGGATGAGTCTGTCAGTCATCCCGCTGATTCAGGGTTTTCTGTCATTTTGTCCTTCTTTGGCACCGAGCGGCGCACATCAGTACAAACCGTTTGACAGCCATATACGCGGTGTGATTTTAAATCAGGTCTCCGCCTCCGTCTACCCCGGACTGAAACAGAAAATAGAAGAATCTCTTCCGGTAAGGGTTTTGGGCTATGTGCCGAAGGCGGAGGATTGTGTGATCGCAAGCCGTCATCTGGGGCTGGTGACGCCGGATGAGATACGTGATTTTCAGCATAAACTGCGGAGGCTGGCAGAGATTTTTGAGACGACGCTGGACATTGACGGTATCCTGCGCCTGGCGGGGGAAGCGGCGGAGCTGGATGCCGCGATACCGGAGAATCTGCACAGACAGATGGAGATAGCGGGCAGAGTTACGGATGAAGCGGCAGGGGAACCATGCGGGATACCGGAAAGAGGCGGTTCTTCTGTGAAACAGAAAAGTAAAGAGATGCTGAGCGGAGGCAGAAGGTTCAGAGACAGGACAATCCGGATTGCAGTGGCCCGGGACGAGGCATTTTGCTTTTATTATGAAGATAATCTGGATCTGCTCCGGCAATTTGGCGCGGAGCTGGTTTTCTTTTCTCCGCTGCATGACAGACATCTGCCGGAGCAGATGCAGGGACTTTTGATCGGCGGAGGCTATCCGGAACTGTATGCACAGCAGCTGAGTGAAAATACAGATATGCTCAGACAGATAAAAACAGCGATTCAGAATGGAATCCCCTATCTGGCGGAATGCGGAGGATTCATGTATCTTCATGCCGCGATGGAGGATATGAGCGGCCGAATCTGGCCGATGGCCGGCATCTTTCCCGGAGCCGTGCGGAAGACAGATCACCTCAGCCGGTTCGGTTATATTTCCCTGCGCGCAAACCGTCCCCAGATCTTCGGGGATGCCGGATGCGGCATTCGCGCACATGAATTCCACTATTTTGAAAGCTCCGATAACGGGGACGCTTTTCATGCCGAAAAACCTTACCGGAATCGGAGATGGGAGTGTATGCTTGCGGGAGAAAACTTTGCGGCGGGATTCCCTCACCTGTATTATTATTCCAATCCGGAATTCGCGGAGCGGTTTGTCAGGCAGTGTGCTGCGTTTATCTCCCTGTGATACTGAAACTGCCGCTGTACGCGTTTTCTGCGTCCGCGGCTTCGGAACTGCTGCTGGAGCAGTTTGAAAAGCTGCACTTCCTGAATCCTCTGCATCAGGTTGTCGGAGAGAGCCAGCAGCTCCTCGATCTCAATCTCGCGCCGGGAGCGACGAAAAAAACCGGATGCCCTGTTGTACAGATAAAACAGGCGGAGCATGAAATCGTAAGCTGCGCCGAGATGATCCCTGTTGCTGCCGGGATAGTGGCTGCCGCCGCAGCAGAGAGCAGGCTGTTCCTGTGTCATATATTCGATCAGATCTGATTCGGAACGAATGTGCCGGTCAAAATCTGTATAGGCGAGACCAACACAGTCCGTCTTGTGGGAATCGCTGCCCGCGATACCCGGAAGGTCGTACTGCTGTGCCAGCAGAGCCGCAGCTTTGTTTTCTTCCGGGGTGATGCAGGAATTATATATTTCCATAAAGTCGAACTCCTGCAGTATCTCCGGATGTCTGCGGTAATATTTGCAGTTGGTGATACTCATGTATTTTTCACCGGTTGGGTGCGCGGGTCCGAGAATACCGTGGAATGCATGGACGATCTCAATAAGCAGACGAACCGGCAGGCCGCGCAGCTCCAGAATCGGCATGCGGACATTTTCCGGCATCACAATCAGCATGTGACCGCCATCGCAGGTGTCATACTCAATCCCTTTTAAAATGGTAAAATTCTGAAATGTCTGGTCATCTTTGTTTTTTAAATACCATCGATATGCTTTGTAAGAATTATGGTCGGTGAGAAGCATACCGTCATATCCCAGTTTTTTCAGGAAAAAGACGTACTCCTTCAGCGAGATCTTTGCATCGACCGATCCTTCCTTCGTGTGGCAGTGCATGTCAAACCGCATGACGACGATTCTCCCCTTTTTTCTGTAAAGTACTTATTCAGCATATCACAAAACAGAAAGATATGTCTATAGTGTCAGAAAAATTTACGTGAAATATACATTCGCATGATTGGGAAATTTACATTGGATTTCTACAATAAGGCCATAAAGAACAGAGGAGGACGTTATGGAAGTATTGTGGAAATTCCTTTGCAGAAAACGGGGAGAGAATTATCAGACCGGTCTGTTGTTTTTATTGCTGCACACGCTGCTGTGGATCCTGCCGATCGGGACAGCGGTATTTCTGGTCTGCATGCGACTGTCGCTTCCGACGGCGGATGCCATACGGTATACAGGGTTGATTGCCGGATATCCGGGTCTGGTGGTCGGTTTTTTCGGAGCGCTGCTCTATCTGCTGCGCAAATAGTGGACAGTACCCCGGAAAAGTGATATATGCCATGGGAAAAACAGTGATTACTGGTTACATGTCACTCCCTGACCACGCATTTACTGTGGGGTCAGGCCGAAAATGTTGTAGCTTTGATTACTGTGTTAGCCATGGCTTTTTTCTGTGAGAAACTCTTTACACCGGTCGATATTTTTCTTATAATAAACGGGATATTTTGAAACAGGACGGTTTGATCGGAGGATGACAGATAATATGAAGAAACGGATAGCGCTCTTTTTGACGGCGGGGATGCTTTTGCTGGCACCTCTTCTGTCCGGCTGTCAGAGTGCGGCGGATGAAAAAATGCAGGAATACAAAGTGCTGGGGATTTCCCAGATGGAGACCGGAGATTACGAGAGTGCGGTGGATAGTTTTCAGAAAGCACTGGATCAGTCCGTGGGAAGCATCGGTGCGGAGGAACTGGACATCTGTTATTATAAAGCGCTGGCTCTGTATAAATCCGGAGACACAGAGGGCGCGATTGAAGCCTACATAGCTCTGGTGGAATATGACAGCAAAAACTGGGAAGTCTATTATCTGAGAGGGAATGTTTACCTGCAGGAGGGACAGACAGAGGAGGCACTGGCGGATTATGAGCAGGCTGTGTCCCTGCATGAGAACGACACGGAGCTCTGTGCACATATCTATGAAAATCTGGTTCATGCCGGGATGGAAGAGAGCGGTCAGAAATATCTGACGATCCTGTTGAACATAGAACCGTCGGATGCAGAGGATTATTATTATCTGGGAGATATCTATTATCTGAATGACGACTATGATAATGCAAAGACGAGCCTTCTGCAGGCGCAGGAGCTGGGTTACGATCAGGCTCTGCTGCTGCTTGGCCGTATTTATGCAGCTGAGGGAGACGACGAGGGGGCGAAAGCCGCATTTGAATCCTATATGGAGAAATATCCGGATGATGCGGAGGCATTGAATGAGCTCGGACAGATCGCGCTGGAAGCCGGCGAATATGAAAATGCGGTCGCTTACCTGGAGGCTGCGCTGGAAGCGGCAGATGCGGGCACGGATGAGGCTGTTTTAAAGAATCTGATCATCGCCTATGAGTATACGTATGATTTCCAGAGCGCATGTGATATGGCCGAAGAGTATCTTTCCAGATATTCGGACGAGGAGATCGAGCGGGAGTATGAGTTTTTACAGACCCGTGTCGGAGCGGATATCGAGCCGGCTGCTGAGGATGAGGAGACGACGGACGAGACCGAATCTGCCGATGAATCCGATGCTTCAGATGAGACAGGGGATACGGATGATACGGATGGCGGAGATGAATGAGACGAATCCGATATTTTTGAAAGATGAATTATGTACGAGAATAAAGAATTAACAGAGCGCGTCATCCTGGTTGCCGTCCGGGAGCGCGACGGTGACGATACGGAAAATTCACTGGCGGAGCTTACAGAACTGGCGGATACAGCGGGGGCGCAGGTAGTCGGCATCCTGATTCAGAGCCTGGACCGGGCAAATCCGGGTACCTATCTCGGTTCCGGCAAGCTGGAGGAGCTAAAGGATCTGATCTGGGAACAGGATGCTACCGGCGTGATCTGTGACGACGAATTAAAACCGATGCAGATGAAAAATATGGCGGAGATGCTGGATACCAAAGTCATGGACCGTACGCTTCTGATCCTGGATATTTTCGCTTCCAGGGCGGCTACCAGCGAGGGAAAACTGCAGGTGGAGCTGGCACAGCTGAAATACAGCCTGACACGTCTGACCGGTTTCGGGCGATCCATGTCCCGCCTGGGCGGCGGTATCGGAACGCGTGGGCCAGGTGAGAAGAAGCTGGAGACAGACCGGCGGGTGATCCGGAACCGAGTGGCACAGCTGAACCGCGAGCTGAGGGAGGTCGTGCGCCACAGGGAGGTCACTCGGAGCCAGCGCATGAAAAACCATACGAAGGTAGCGGCAATCGTGGGCTACACCAACGCGGGGAAATCTACCCTCTTAAATGTCCTGACCGGATCGTCCGTCCCGGAGGAGGATCGGCTGTTTGCAACGTTGGATCCGACCACCCGGATGCTGGAGCTGTCCAACCGACAGCAGATACTTCTGACGGATACGGTCGGTTTTATACGAAAGCTGCCGCATCATCTTGTTAATGCGTTCCGAAGCACGCTGGAGGAGGCGAGGTATGCAGATCTGATCATCCATGTCGTGGATGCCTCAAATCCGCAGTGGGATATTCAGATGCATGTGGTGTATGAAACGCTTCAGGAGCTGGGCGTAACAGATCAAAAGGTCATTACTTTGTTCAATAAATGTGACTGTCTTTCCGGGGAGGAGGTTTTTCAGGATTTCCGTGCGGATCGGTCACTTCGCATCTCGGCAAAAACGGGGGAGGGGCTGGATCAGCTGAAGACAGAGCTGGAGCAGCTGCTCCGCGAGGACAAGGTATTGCTGCGGCATACGTTTCCCTATGATCAGGCGGGAGAGATTCAGCGTATCCGAAAGTACGGCGAGCTGATCACAGAGGAATACCGGGAGAACGGCATCTATGTGGAGGCCTATGTGCCGGTGAGTCTGATGTAAAATCCCGGAGAAAAAAAAAAATCATGTAAAATCGACATAAAAAACAAAAAAATGTATTGACAAAAAAAAATCTATTTGATATTATATTCAAGTCGTCAGCAAATGGCGGTGAACGCGGAAGTGTCGGAACTGGCAGACGAGCAAGACTAAGGATCTTGTGACTTTCGGGTCGTGTGGGTTCAAGTCCCATCTTCCGCACTGGTTTGGCACACGCATTTCAACAGGTGTTGAACAGTCTGATACAGGATCCGGACGGCAGACAGCAGTCCGGGGGTCGTATCAAATATAATATGCAGGAATGGCGGAATTGGCAGACGCGCACGGTTCAGGTCCGTGTGAGCATTACGCTCATGAGGGTTCAAGTCCCTTTTCCTGCATTTGTTTACGGATGCCCCGGGAGATTTTCTCCCGGGGTTTTCAGCATTTGTTGAATCGCGATTTTGGGTACCACCCGGGTACCACTTTAAGGTTTTGTTTTAGGACTGCTGTTTATATGCAGCGCTTTGGAGTATCTGGACACATCTTTTTGGTCGTCCGGGTTAGCAAATTCGTAATACGTATGCGTGGTGGAAGCATTTTTTTGTCCGCCAAATTTTCGCACCTCTTCTTCCATAAATCCATATTTGAACAAGCTTGTCAGCACCGTTTTTCTAATGGAGTGATTTCCTTGCTGAATAATATCCAGCTTTTTATTCACTCTTCTCAGTACGTTATTGATACTGTCTTTCGTAAGCTGTTTTCCATCGAGGGAAAGAAACAGCCATTCTGATTCGGGGTCAATGGATTTATTATGTTTTATGATTTTCTTCACATAATCCTCGGCTTCCGGTTCATTGAAATGCTTGTCGCTTATGTTCTTTATTTCCCTTGCGGCGTTATGTACGATCGTGCCGTCCTCTACCGCATAGTCGAGCATCATATTAATCACTGATTTCATTTCTTTGTACTTTTTGCGATCAAGGTTGTTGCTGTGTGTAATATCTAAAAGCCACAGTTTGATGTCCCTTGTCTTTAAAGTGCGGATATCCCGGTTAGCAATGCTAATAACCATAGGCAAAGGGTAATCAAAAGCTTTAGGGATGCGTTAACAGAAAACGATGAATTGGGCAGGTTGGTTGTTATCTAAGAGATATGATGGTTGGATGAAGCGTATAGGGACAGGGTATGGCATAGGTGTTTTAAGGTGGAGTTAAAGGAGACTTTTAGATAGAACAGGGATAGTATTATCATAAGAAAGTGAGTGTGGATATGGGAGATACGATGATGGATGATAACTGTGTTACATTAATGGGACTGATGCGTACTGCATTTATATATGGCTATGATGGTGATGACGGATGCAGGATTTATGGAGCGGAATTGGAGGTAAGACGGAGAAATTACAGATATCCTGATATAGTGCCGATTACGGTGTCAGATCAGATAATCGGCGACATAGGGGATTATACCGGGCAGCAGGTACAAGTGACTGGAGTTTTGCATTCCAACGATGCAAAGAATTTTGGGATGGGTAGTTTATATCAAAAATATTAGGGAAGCGCTGATTAAATCCTTAAAAATACATTGTGTTTTGCGGCTGCTTTTCGTATAATAATAGAGCTACAATACAACAGGAGATGTATGATGAATATTATTTTTTTGCTGGTGATATATCTCGCATTTGTCAGTCTGGGACTTCCGGATACATTGCTCGGCTCCGCATGGCCGGTCATGCAGGGAGAACTGGGGGTCTCGCTGGATGCACAGGGGCTGATCACGGTTACAGTATCCTGCGCAACGATTTTTTCCTGCCTGATGACGGAGCGGATCGTGCGTTATCTGGGTACGGCCAGGCTCGCGGCGCTCTGCGGTTTTATCACGGCGGCTTCTCTTCTCGGATATTCCTTAAGTCCTTCTTATCTGTGGCTGATCGTTATTTCCGTTCCGCTGGGGCTCGGAGCGGGCGCTGTAGACACCTGTCTCAACAATTACGGAGCCTTATATCTCGAAGCAAAGCATGTGAACTGGATGACCTGCTGCTACGGACTGGGAGCGACGATAGGCCCCCTGATTTTATCCTTTGTGCTGGCAGACGGCGGCAGCTGGCGCAGAGGTTATCTGATCATCTCTCTGATTCAGATATGTATTTCCGTACTTCTTGTGATCACGCTTCCGGTGTGGCGCGGGAGGGATTACAGAGGAAAAGAGAACGGGGTTATCCGCAGAAAAGAGAAAGATGCCGCCCCAGACTCGGGGAAGGATACAACACAGACGAATTCTGTTTCAGAGGAGGAAAAAAGGAAGCCCTTATTCCTGATACCGGGCGTTGCATTTGCCCTGATCTGTTTTGCTCTTTTCTTTGCCATTCAATACGGCACAGCATTGTGGACGCCGAGTTATCTGGTTGGTTTTCGCTCTTTTTCGCCGGAGTCGGCGGCTCAGACAATATCCGTCTTTTATTTTTGTGTGATAATGGGGCGGTTCGTGTGCGGTTTTCTGTCTAAAAAGTTCTCTGACAAGGCGCTGCTTCGGCTTGGAATCGGACTTTGTATCGCAGGAACCTTTTTCCTTAGCCTGCCGCTTCCTTCCGTGCTGTATTACGGAGCGATCGCGCTGGCCGGCCTGGGTTGCGCTCCGATTTTTCCGAGTATGATCCATATGACGCCCGCGAGGTTCGGCCGGGAGCATTCCCAGCGTATTGTCGGCTTTCAGATGGCCGCGGCCTATGCGGGCGATGTCCTGATCTCACCGTTCATCGGTGTTGTCGCGGAGCGTGCCGGATTATATACGATTCCGGTTTTCCTGCTGGCGCTCTGTGTGCTGATCCTTATTTTGTCTGAATGGGTGGATCGGATTTGACCTCTACAGGAAAAAACAATCATAAAAAACACTTGGCACAAACAAATATAAAGAAAAAGCAGAGCAGGAGGCGATTCCTGAATTTAAGAAATTTAACCTGATGGAGCCGGAGGTAAGGGACGTTGTCTGACCATTCAATCAGTAAAGATAATATTAAGACGTATAGTAATAAGTGTTATGGAAGGATTAGAGCGAAATTCACTTATCTGATATATTTTCCTGCCGCCGTTTATTCCGCTCTCGAATCAGGGTACTTTTACTGATTCCGGTCAATTTTGTTACTTTTGAATAGGATTTTGTTTTGAGTAATTCCAATGCATTGTCGAGCTGTTCTTTATCATACTTTGGCGGGCGTCCTTCCTTATATCCGGGTTTTGTTGCTCTGGCAATTTCTTTTCCCTCCTGCGTGCGTTGTACAATCATGTCACGTTCAAACTGAGCAAAGGAGAGCAAGATGTTGCGCATGAGCACATTGACAGAATCATTACTGAGCACACCGAGATTTAAGACGTTGATCGTGATACCTTCGTCTATTAAGTCGGTAATTAACCCGGATGCCTGTGAAACTGACCGGGCAAGGCGGTCTAATTTGGTAATGATCAGGGTATCGCCCCGGCGCAGTTTCATCCGCAGCTTTTCAAACTCCGGTCGGGACATAGTTGTTCCGGTAAATGTATCCGTATAAATTTCTTCCGCTCCGGCTTTTTTTAAATCTTCCAGTTGCGAATCCAGAGAGTTGCCGTTCGCAGCCTGTCCTTTTGTCGATACTCTGGCATACCCAAAAATCATAAATTCCTCACTTTTGACACTGATTATTTATGGACTAAGTTTTTACACCGATATTATACGCCAGTGGACTAAGTTTTGCAACCGTTTCATAACTCAAAAGTTTTAAATCAGGATAATATTTTTTGCAATTATAGATTGTTTGCCACAATTTCTTATGTTATATTATATTAAAAATAAACCTTCAGTTTTTCTTTTGTATCGGAGGTGATTTCATGGGTGCAGCTGCAACTAACAAGCAACAAGAAACTTATAACAATGTGTTGCGTGAATTAGACAGAGGAATTGACGATATGGAAGCCGGACGCAAATTATCTCTGGATGAAGCTTTCCAAAAAATCACAGAATTGAGAGATACTCGAAGAAATGCTGGAATATAAAAAGGAAATAAGAAATTGTGATTAGAATATATTTAGATAACTGTTGTTATAACAGACCGTATGATGATAGGACTAATATTAAGAATTATCTTGAAAGAGAAGCTGTTTTAATTATAATGCAAATGGCACATGAGGGATTGTTTTGCATTGTAGGTTCTGATATATTACAAAAAGAGATGTCAAAAATATCGGATGAGATAAAAAGAAACAACGTGCGTGAACTATATACTTTCTTAAAGCCGGACATCATAAAAGCAGATGATACGATTATAATGCGCGCAGAAAACATTATGAAGATGTCTTCAATCAAGGCATTTGATAGCCTGCATCTGGCTTGTGCAGAAGCTTATGCAGACATATTGCTTACAACTGATATAAAATTCCTTAAAGCAGCTAACAATCTTAAAACAGGAATTAAAGTAAAAAATCCGATTGATTTTCTGTTGGAGGTGAATGAGAATGACGATGCAGTTAGTAAAAATTAGTGAGGTACGCAGCGTGGGAACAAAAGCTTTGCTTAATGCGTTAGGTCCTGTTGGAATGGCAAGGTATCTGGAAGAATATGATGGTGGAGGGACAGGCGACTATACGAAAGAAAAATATAGCCAACCAGATTATTCTATAAAGGAAATTATGGATATGTGATATGTAGAAGCGGTCTTTTATAAATTACATGATAAACCACTTATTTAATGAAATGGTGCCATAAAATTCATATGTGAGTTTATGGCACCTGATAACGACAAGTATTGTTTCCGGAGTATCATGAATTAGCTGTGCGTGCTTCTCCTTTCTTTCAAATGTGTAATTTGGGTACCACTTTGGGTACCATTTTAAAGAATATTGGCAAAAAGCCCTGTTTTATGCGGAATTTGTGCGGTACAATCCATTCAAGTCCCATCTTCCGCACTGGTTTGGCACACGCATTTCAACAGGTGTTGAACAGTCTGATACAGGATCCGGACGGCAGACAGCAGTCCGGGGGTCGTATCAAATATAATATGCAGGAATGGCGGAATTGGCAGACGCGCACGGTTCAGGTCCGTGTGAGCATTACGCTCATGAGGGTTCAAGTCCCTTTTCCTGCATTTGTTTACGGATGCCCCGGGAGATTTTCTCCCGGGGTTTTCAGCATTTGTTGAATCGCGATTTTGGGAAATAATGCTTGTGGATTATATCCGCTGGTTTTTTTTATAGAAAATATCATCTAGACAATTATTGACAAACCATACCCCCTTATGTATAATATACTAATACCCCAATGGGTATATATTGGATTACAGGGAGGGATTCTATGAGGCAAATCATTAATAAGATTACAGATAAGCTGGAATATTTTCTTGAACTGGGCGGCACAAAGAAAGAGATTACATTATTGATTATTTCTGGTGTTTTCCTGATTCTCAGCCTGTCCAAATGGGATCCGCTGCCATTTGATCTGGCGTGGATTGCCATTATTCTCTGCGGCGTTCCGATCATTCTGGAGGCGGTCATCGGGCTGGTTACGGCTTTTGATATAAAGGCGGACGTGCTGGTTTCCCTGGCTCTGATCGCCTCGCTGTGTATCGGCGAGGATTTTGCCGCCGGTGAGGTAGCCTTTATCATGCAGCTCGGCGGTCTGCTTGAGGATCTGACTGTCGCGAGAGCGAGAGCCGGCATTGAAAAACTGGTTCATCTTACCCCGCAGACGGCCAGAATCATATCTGACGAGGGCGAAAAAATCATTCCCGCCGAGGATGTGCCCGTTGGTGCGTTATTGCGTATTCTGCCCGGGGAGACCGTCCCGGTTGACGGCGTAATCGTATCGGGACAGACCTCGATCAATCAGGCTGTCATGACCGGCGAGTCGCTGCCGGTTGATAAAACGGTTGGCGATGAGGTGTCGAGCGGTACAGTGAATCAGTTCGGAGCATTTGAGATGAAGGCGACAAAGGTCGGTAAAGACAGTTCCATTCAGCGGATGATCCGTCTGGTGCAGTCAGCCGACGCGGGTAAGGCTAAAATTGTGGGGCTTGCCGATCGCTGGGCCACATGGATTGTTGTCATCGCGCTTTCAGCCGCCGCGCTCACATGGTTTTTCAGCGGAGAGATCATCCGGGCCGTAACGATACTGGTCGTATTTTGCCCCTGTGCTTTGGTGCTTGCCACGCCCACGGCGATCATGGCTGCGATCGGTAACGCGACGAAGCATGGTTTTCTTGTGCGGGAAGGTGATGCTCTGGAGCGTCTGGCAAATGTTTCCAGGATTACCTTTGACAAGACCGGCACGCTCACATACGGATTGCCGCAGGTGATCCGGGTGTCATCTGCCGATGCCGGTATTTCAGATGATGAACTGTATGGCCTCTGTGCGGCGGCGGAGAAGCTTTCAGAGCATCCTCTGGGAAAGGCGGTCGTCCGCTGTTATAAACAGAATGCGGAGCGGGACATACTGCCCTGCGAAGATTTCCGGATGGTGCCCGGTCGTGGCGTTTCCGCAATGGTTGACGGCAGAGCGGTTCTCGCGGGAAATCTTGAAATGCTCGCTGAGGATAAAATCATGATATCAGACCGTGTCCGGAGTGAATCGGAGGATTATCTGTCAAAGGGATGTACGGTGATCTATCTCGCGGTTTCGGGGGAATTTGGCGGATACATTGTCCTGTCCGACACGGTTCGTGATGAAAGCGCCGGTATGATCGACGCGCTGAAGGAGCTGAATGTGCAGCCTGTTCTTCTGACCGGCGACAATGTGAATGCCGCTTCCGCGATTGCCCGGCAGTTACATATTGAGGAAGTGCATTCGAATTGCCTGCCGGAGGATAAGCTGAATCAGATTGATTCTTATCAGAAGAGCGGGGAAGCGGTCTGCATGATCGGCGACGGAATCAATGATGCGCCGGCTCTAAAAAAAGCAGACGTGGGTATCGCCATGGGCGGCGTCGGCAGCGACATCGCGGTTGACGCGGCGGATATTGCGCTTGTAGATGATGAGGTGAAGGAACTGCCGCATCTGATCGCCCTTTCCGGGAGGATGATGAGGACGATCCGGCTGAATATGACATTCTCACTGACGCTTAATTTTATCGCGATTGTTCTCGCGATCATCGGCATCTTAAACCCGGTTGTCGGCGCGCTGGTTCATAACGCGGGATCGGTCTTGGTAATTATAAATTCAGCATTGCTGTTAAAATGGAGGAGAAAGTACTCTCCTGAAAAGTTATCATAATTTCATATATCAGCAACCGGGCTGCCGTATCGCCCAGAAGCTTTTCATCGGGCAGCATTTCCTTTGCCCGGACAGAGAACTCCAGTCCGTCCATCTGCGGCATTTTATAGTAAACGTAAAAAATATTTGCCGTTTACTATAAATATTATGCACACGATCGCGCAGGGAATGGCTGCTTACGCAGCCCGATTTTTTCATTGTCAACCAATATCATGGAATACATCATTTTTCTCTGTTGAATATCTCTCAGGGACAATCATTCCGCTGAGTGTGACAGTTTCTTACCTGTAACATGAGGTGGAATACGGCGGAACCGGTGCAAATTTCAGAAAAAATATACTGCCCCGGCCGGGTTCGCTTTCCACAGAAACAGTGCCGCCGTGAAAATCCATGATTTCCTTTACCATGGCCAGTCCAAGCCCGTTTCCCTCCCCGGTGCGGGAGGTGTCAGCCTGATAAAAACGTTGAAATATATGAGGCAGATCCGCCGGAGCGATTCCGATGCCGTCATCCTGCACGGATAGCAGCAGTCCGTCCTCATCCGTCCGGAGGCGGACGATCGTATGTCCGCCGGGTGTGCCATAGCGATAAGCGTTGCTGATCAGATTGGAGAGCAGCCGTGTCAGAAGCTCGCGGTTGCCGCAAAAGCACACATTTTTTTCCGTCTGACAGGTCAGAGTGATGTCTTTTTCACGGATCAGTGCCAGATCGGAGCAGACATCCTCCACCAGCCCGGTAAGATCCAGGTCTTCTTTTGCGTAGCGTTCCGGCTGCAGTTCCAGCCGGGTAAACTCCAGCATGCTGTTGATCAGTCGGCTCATCTTATGGCCCTGGCGTTGGATGACATCCAGCGCCTCCCGGTATTCGGCGTCCTCCCAATCTGCATCTAACGTCAGCTCACACTGCGCGTTGATGACGGATATCGGTGTCCGCAGCTCATGGGAAGCATCGGAGATAAACTGCTGCTGTGTCTGAAAGGAATCATCCAGCCGGGTGAACATTTCGTTGAATTGCTTCGCCAGCTGATGCAGTTCGTCATTTCCCTCGTTGAGTTGAATCCGTTTTTTCAGATCGTCCCCCTGACGGATCTCCGATGCGGTGTCCGCGATCTGTTTGATCGGGCGAAGAGTACGTCTGGCGATCAGATATCCGCCGATAATGGCGAGAACCAGAAGGCTCGGCTGCAGGATCAGGGAGGTGCGCGAGATGGCAGACAGTTCTGCCGCGCCCTGTGTCTCCGATACAATGCCGCGCAGCCAGAGATCTTCCAGACCTTCCAGATCCAGCTTGCGGTCAAAAACGTAATAGATCGTTCCGTCGGCCGTGATTTTCTGAATCTGAGAATCCGTAAAAGCAGTGTTGTCGGTTTCTCTGGAAATCGGATTTATACCGTACACCAGCGTCCCGTCCGACTGGTACAGAGAGGTATAAATCTGATTGACTTTATCAAGAAAATCGTCGTCAATCTGGATGTATCCGTCGCCGTAGCGGAGATAAAAATCCGGATCCTCCGCCATATCTGCAAAATCAATAGTTGTGTAATATTCAATTTCATCCACATTGTTTTCCACGGTCTGGATCAGGTTGTCCCGGACTGTTTTCTGCAGGATCTGACTGCTGACGGACAGAATGACAAGGTAGGTGAGCGCTACCACAATGATCAGGATGGCGGAGAACCAGAGTGTGATCTTTGTGCGTATGGATAATTTTTTCATGGGGAGTACTCCGTCTCCGTTTATTTTGAAGGGTCTGTGCTGCGCAGGACATATCCTCTGCCGCGCACAGTGTGAATCAGTTTCCGTTCCTGACCGCCGTCAATCTTGCGTCGCAGGTAACTGATATACACGTCCACGACATTGGTGCCGCCCTCATAATCATAGTTCCAGATATGATTCTCAATCTGTTCGCGTGAGAGAATCCTGTTCTGATTGTGCATCATATATTCCAGAAGCGCATATTCCTTCGCAGACAGCGTGATTTCACGGCCTTTGCGGGTCACGCTTTTTGCCGCGCAGTCCAGAATGAGATCATCGGCGATGAGTCTGCTGTCCGCTGCGCCGTGGGAGGTCCGGATCATGGCCCGGAGGCGTGCGCCCAGCTCTTCAAACGAAAACGGCTTGACGAGGTAGTCGTTGGCTCCGCTGTCGAGTCCTTTCACGCGGTCCGCGATGGAGTCGCGGGCAGTCAGAAAGAGTACCGGTGTTGATTTCCCGGCGCTGCGCAGCGCCTGCAGAACGGCAAAGCCGTCTGCCCCCGGCATCATGATATCCAGAATAACGGCGTCGTAGTCCGTGTAGGAAAGAATATCCATGGCTTCCCTGCCGTCAAAACAGCTGTCCACGCTGTATCCGTCCGATGTCAGTTTCTTTGAGATAATGCGGTTTAAGTCCCGTTCATCCTCCGCGATCAGAATGCGCATGTTACGTCCCTCCCTGTTTTTGTATACCATGTCGGCGCATGGTCTATATCCGGAATTATACGTGCTTTGCAGCAAGTGCGAAGTACTGTTTTGAATAGTTACAATTATACAATGAAAACAGAAGCATTACAACAAATATAATATTTCTGAAACAAAACGGAAACAAAAAAGCTCCGCGGCAAATGACGTTAGTTTTGCGGATCATTGGCGTCGGGTGTGATTCACTGACGCAATATCGTAAAACGGGATAGAGACAGATCTCTCTTTGGCCAGACTGTCTGTCGGTTCAAGTGCAAGTCGAAGCGTCCGGAAAACATCATCCACTGCCGTGATCCTGCCGGAAATCTCCATATAATCCCCCATCTCCGGGTCATCGCTGCACGGGAGAAAATAAGTAACCGTCACATGCATTCCTTTTTTGAGGGAGGAGAGCACGGCAGACAGCCGGACGGTATCTTCTTCCGAAAAGTACCTGCGCTCCACGCGGGTCAGACTGTCATCCTCTTCCCGCAGCCGGTCACTGTGACCGCGCACGGCCGCAAAGGGGGAGAAGATTTTTGCGCGGGCGGACAGATCCATCCTGGGGTGTTTTTGCAAAGTCACCGCGTCCCACGGGCGCTCCATGCGGATGATATCTTTGTATTTTTCTTCTGAGGAACTCATGATTTTCCTTTCTGAATATAAAGGTGATTGGTGTATCAGGCAGCGCAGGATGTATATATTATAGGAAACGACATTAAGTCGTTTTGCGACAGTTTCTAAGCTTTATGTCCGCCGATCTGTCCGTTGCGCTCGCGCATGGTTGCGCCTTCCCGGTAGCTTGTGCCTCTCAGAATGGCGTTTTTTCCATATCTGCTTTTGATTGAAAGGAGGGCTTCCTGCAGCTTTTTTTCCTTATTTAATGCTTCTGTATCTGTGAACAGATCCAGCTGTATCATTTCGGTATCCTCCGCAACGTGTTCCGCAGAGAGGCTGATGCGGCGGATGAGCAGGGATGGATCTGCAATTCTGTCATATATGCCCAGAAAAGCTTCCCGGAGCAGGCTGCCGATGTTTGTCGGAGTGTCCAGCCTGGCGCTGCCGTGTGCCGGGCTGGGAACAGCGCGGCCGTAGCGGTCGATGTGGATGCTGCCCCTGTAGCGGCCGCTGTCCACATTTTCACGGTCATAGCCGATATCCAGAGCGATAAGATCCGTGGAGAGACCCTTTCCCGCCAGCTGCAGCATCAGGCTGTCACTCATCTCCTGAACAATGATCCTCGCCTTCTCACAGGTATAAGGCTCCATCAGCACCTGCCCCTCGCAGATGCAGCGGCTGGACGGCTGGTATTCCCGGATATGCTGCATCGTGACCGGCTCCACGCCCCAGGCGTGGTCGATCAGAATCTCCGCATCGATGCCGAAGGTCCGGTAGAACCATTCCTGATCATATACGGATGCCTGAGCCAGATCGCCCATCGTGTAGATCCGGCGCCTTTCCAGTCTTCCGGCCGTGCCGCGCCCGATTCTCCAGAAATCCGTGAGC
>JAJBUT010000152.1 GCA_020860185.1 Lachnospiraceae bacterium
TCAGGCGCATAGCGGGCTATGTAACTGATTTTTGAGTGGTGCTATCGGAGAAAAGACAAGCAATATTAAAAGTTATTTTTGAACAATTCCTTATTTCAGCGGATATTTCGCTGCCAGCCCGTCCACGATCGAACGAGCCTGCTCCACACCGGCCTCACCCTCTTTGATGACCAGAGAGATTGCCTCCGCAATCCGGTCCATATCCTCCGTGTTCATGCCGCGGGAGGTCACGGACGGCGTACCGAGACGGATACCGCTCGTCACAAAGGGCGACTTCGGATCATTCGGGATCGTGTTCTTGTTCGCCGTGATATGAGCCTCATCCAGAAGCTTCTCCACGGCCTTCCCGGTCAGATCGAAGAGCGTTAAATCAATCAGCATCAGATGGTTGTCCGTGCCGCCGGATACGATGCGGATACCGCGGGCCATCAGTCCCTTTGAGAGTGCCTGCGCATTGTCCACCACCCCCTGCTGATATACTTTAAAGGAATCACTCAGTGCCTCCTTAAAGCAGACTGCCTTCGCCGCGATCACATGCATCAGAGGTCCGCCCTGGATGCCCGGAAACACTGCCTTATTGAAATTGAAATTATTTTTCTCCATGGACTCCTTTGACACCAGGATCATACCGCCCCTCGGCCCGCGCAGCGTCTTGTGCGTCGTGGTCGTCACAACGTCCGCATAGTGAATGGGACTCGGATGAAGTCCTGCCGCCACCAGTCCGGCGATGTGAGCCATGTCCACCATCAGATAAGCGCCGACCCTGTCCGCAATCTCACGAAAACGCGGAAAATCGATCGTCCTCGCATAAGCGCTCGCGCCGGCGATAATCATTTTCGGCTGACACTCCAGTGCAATCCGCTCCACCTCATCATAATCAATAAAGCCCGTGTCGTCCACACCGTAAGGGACAATATGAAAATATACGCCGGAGAAATTCACCGGTGAACCGTGCGTCAGATGTCCGCCGTGATCCAGATTCATGCCCATCACCGTATCGCCCGGCTGCAGCAGGGAAAACTGTACCGCCATATTCGCCTGTGCGCCCGAGTGTGGCTGTACATTGACATACTCCGCGTCAAAAAGCTGCTTTGCGCGCTCTCTGGCCAGCTCCTCCACCACATCCACGCACTGGCAGCCGCCGTAGTAACGCTTCGACGGATATCCCTCCGCGTATTTATTCGTCATCACGCTGCCCTGCGCCTCCATCACAGCCGGGCTCACCCAGTTCTCCGACGCGATCAGTTCAATGTGATCATTCTGCCGATTCAGCTCCGCGTCGATGGCGTCCGCCACCTCCGGGTCAACAGCCCGAATCTCATCTGTTCCGTACATGCTTTTTCCTCCAAAATCATTATCTTTTTTCCGTGTGGGCAGTTCCTGTCATGCGCACTGCCCAATCCGTTCTATTATAGACAACTTTTCCACAGATTTCAATCTTTTCTTTACAGAGTTCCGATTTTCCAATTTCCTGGTATCATCACATCTTCACGCGCGGCCGTTTCCATCGGCCGGTCAGTGCGAAAATCCCTCCGATCCCGAGCGTTGCACAGGGTGCGAACACATAGGACAGTGCAATCCCGTTAAATCCCATCGCCGTCTTCTGGCTCAGGATCCAGGCAAGCGCGTAGCGCACCACGAACGCGGCAATCAGCGCACCGATCATCGTGATATGCGTGTATCCCGCGCCGGTCAGAAATCCGTTGACGCAGAACATCACATTTTCAATCAGAATACAGAAGATGAAGATCCGCATAAACGGGATCCCGATCTCGATCACGCCGGCCTCCGTCGTAAATATGCCCAGAAGCTGCCCCGGAAAAATCTCACAGATGATCCACACGGCAACCGCGATCACCGTCGCCAGCAGGATACCGTATCCGAGCCCGCGCAGAATGCGTTTGTAATCCTTCCCCGGCAGATTCTGTGCCGTCAGCGTAACGATCGCCGCCATCATCGCCTGTGCGGGCAGAACGGCAAAGGTATAGATCTTATTCGTCGCTCCCGCGGCCGCCGCGGCCTGCACGCCATAGCTGTTGATCAGGGCACTGAGCAGCAAAAAGGAGATATTCGTCAGTACAAACTGGCACATCTGAGGAAATCCCACCTTCAGCGTCTCCGTCAGCCAGTGCCGGGCGATACGGAACTGCTTCAGCACAAACTGATAGACGGACACCTTTTTCAATACAAACACAATCATGAGAATCATGCTCAGCGCCTGCGCCGTAACCGTAGCCAGAGCCGCTCCCGCAGTTCCCAGAGAAAACACCGCCACAAACAGAACATCCAGCACGATGTTCACCGCCGTCGAAACCATGGCGAATATCATGGGCGCCGTGGACTCTCCGATCCCCCGCAGAAGCCCGTACAGTGCATTATAGATATAGACAAAAAAGGTACCGCACATGTACACGATCAGATAACTCTTCGCGCCGTCAAACGCCTCATCCGGCACATTCAGCGCCGTCAGCAGCGGCGTCGACAACCCGATGATACCCACCATAAGTGCAGCAGCCATCACAAGAGAAAAAATCAGCGTCGTATTGACAGCCTTTGAAATCTCTTTCTGCCGGCCGGCGCCGGTCAGCTGACCGACCACCACCGCCTCCGCGTTGGAGAAGGCGCTGATGATCACAAAGACGATCATCACCACCTGTCCGCCCACATTCACCGCCGTGATGCCGGCGGAACCGAGAACTCTGCCCACGATCACCATATCCACAACATTATAGACCGCCTGTAGCAGATTCGTACATATGATCGGCAGAGCAAACCTGTACAGCTTTCGCGCCACCGGCCCCGTTGTCAGATCTCTGACGTCTGTACCCCCACTCATGTCACTTCCTCTTTCTGTGTATTACATACAAAAATCAGTCAATACCGCACAAATAATCATGAAATATCCTGCAAAGGTCAAAATTCCGACCATCTGCAGTCACTGTCAGGATTTCAGCAGCTCCGTGAATCTCGTCATCGCCTCAGAGATCTTAATCTCCTGCGGACAGACCGCCTCGCAGCTCCTGCATCCGACGCAGGCAGACGGCCGCTTATCCTTCGGAACACGTGCCAGCGCCATCGGTGCGATAAAACCGCCGCCTGTAAAGGCATGCTCGTTATACAGAGAGAGCAATGACGGAATATCCAGTTCCTGCGGACAATAGGATGTACAGTAACGGCAGGCGGTACACGGGAGCACATTTTTCTGAAGCATTTCCCCCGAAATCGCCATCAGACCGTCCCATTCCTCTTTTTCAAGCGGACGTTCTGTATCAAAAATGCCGATATTCTCTTTCAACTGTTCGAAATTTGACATACCCGAAAGCGTGACAACCACTTCGGGGATCGTCTGAAGGAAACGGAATGACCAGCCCGGAATGCTTTCATCGGGGCGCATGGTCTTCAGCCTTTCAATATATTCATCCGCAAGGGATACGAGCTTGCCGCCGCGCAGCGGTTCCATCACCCAGACCGGAATCTGATATTCCCGAAACAGTTCAATCTTACGCTTCGCTTCCTGGAAATCATAATCCACCCAGTTCAGCTGGATCTGACCGAACTCCATATCCTTTCCGTAAGCCTCCAGGAAACGCTTTGTCACCTCATAGTCCCCGTGCACGGAAAAACCGAGATGCCGGATCTTGCCGTTCTTCTTCTGCTCCGTCAGATACGTATAAACCCCGTACTGTTCATCGTCCAGATAGGCGTCAATATTCATGGAACAGACATTGTGGAACAGATAAAAGTCAAAATAGTCCACCTGGCATCTCTCCAGCTGTTTTTCAAAAATCTCCCGCACCTTTGTCATATTCGCGAGATCATACCCCGGAAACTTTGACGCCAGATAAAACCGGTCTCTGGGATGCTTTTTCAGCGCTCTCCCCATCACCGGCTCGGAATGTCCCTCATGGTAGCCCCAGGCCGTATCGTAATAATTGATGCCGTGCGCCATCGCGTAATCCACCATCTCCTGCACAGCGGGTTCATCAATCTGTCCTTCTTTCCCGTCGATCACCGGCAGACGCATCGCGCCAAAACCCAAAGCGGAAATCTCCATGTCCTGAAATTTTCTGTAAATCATTCTGTATTCCTCCTCTCAGATTCCGAATCATCTTAGGACCTGTTCAAAAATAACTTATGATTTTCCTTCATCATAATTGCTTCACAACCGGTACATCTCAAAAACGGTGGCCGCTCTGATCATTCCAGCGCCTCACCCTGTATGGTCAGAATCCCATCTTCATTCAGTCCGCAGGAAACCCACGCGGCTCCGTCATTGTCGCCCAGCATGCCGTCCTCATCGGCATACCAGTAATACGTGCCGGAACCGTCCTCCGTGTAATCGCCGTAAGCGGTCGTGAGCTCCTCAGCCATGGCGTCCACCTCCGTCTGGCTCACCTCGTCGTCGCAGGTCCAGCAATAAGTCTCCACGATATCCACGCCCTCAAATACAACAGTTCCCACATGATCAAACACCTCGAGCGTCACATCCGATCCGACCACAAGAAAATCGGATCCCAGATAAAAATACTCGTCATAGCTGTCCTCCAGCTCGTCTGTATTCTCAAAAATGGTCTGACCCAGGGAAAGCGTCATATAATCCACAAGCATGGCGTTGGATGTAATCTGCACCTCACCGGAATTCATCTGCTTCCGATACTGCGCCACCGAAATCAGGACGATGACCGCGATCGCCGCAAAAAAAATAATCGGCGGAACCATCTGTCTGCGCACATCCTTCCGGTGCAGCTCATACATCATATAAGCAGAATTATCCTCTTCAATATTTTTATTCATCCTGTTCTTCCTCTTTTCATAAAGATAATCACCTGCTGTCCTCCCCGACGGATTCTGCCGCTCATTACTGAGCAACGCCGTATTTATTCAGAATCTGTTCAAATCTGCCGTCCATACCGACATAGGTAACGGTCAATCTCCTGCATAAGCCCAGACTGAGGACTCCGAGAAAGGATTTCGCATCCACCATCGCTCTTTCACACTGCAGATTGATATCGAAATCACATGCGGAGGCAGCCTTCACAAACTCCTGCACTTCATCCGTTGCTTTTAACTGAATCATTGTCTGTTTCATCAATAAAATCACCCTTTCTGCAACTCATCAAACAGGTCTGTTATTTTCACAGGCTATACCGTGAAAATAACGTTTGTTTTGCTGGTACCTTTCCCGCACATTAAAACACAACATTTCAGATTTGTCAATTCTTTCCTGTATACAATATGCAAAACATTGTATTTAATGTTACAATCAGCGATTCTTTGAATTTGTATACAATCAGCGATTCTTTGAATTTATATTTGACTTTCTGATTTTCTGATGATAAACTACTTAGGAACTGTTCAAAAATAACTTTTAATATTGCTTGTCTTTTTCTCCGATAG
>JAJBUT010000036.1 GCA_020860185.1 Lachnospiraceae bacterium
GATTATTGAGCGGCACTCTCGAAGAAAAATCCGGCGCACTATTTAAAAGTTATTTTTGAACAGTTCCTAAGCAAATGGTGTTATGACGTCCTCAGCCGTTCATAAATCCCCTGAAAATGGCATCCAGCTTCTCATCAAGGGTATCCAATTTGTCTTTATTCTTGTGCTCCGCCTCGTCCTCTTCGTGCAGCCGATCCAGTTCATCCGTCCAGATCCGTACACTGGCATCGGACGGCATACGCAGGTCGCCGCGCGGAGACACCGCCACGGTACCCACCTTCGGTCCGTCCGGCAGGCAGGAGCGCTTGAACTGCTGACTGAAAAATCGCCGGTAAAAAGTGCGCAGCCACTTGGCAATTGTCTCGTTGTCATATGTCCCGGCAAACGCGTATTTTGTCAGTCGATAGATTTTTTTCGGCGTACAGCCGAAACGCAGCACATAATATAAGAAAAAATCATGCAGCTCGTAGGGACCTACGATATCCTCCGTCTTCTGCGAGATCTCACCGTCCTCGGGTGGAAGCAGCTCCGGGCTGACCGGTGTATCCAGCACATCCAGCAGAACATCCCGCAGTTCTTCCTCTTCACAGGTATCCGCGTAATACCGCACCAGATGGCGCACCAATGTCTTCGGCACAGAGGCATTCACCCCGTACATGGACATATGATCCCCATTGTAGGTCGCCCATCCGAGCGCCAGCTCCGACATGTCGCCGGTACCGATGACCATGCCGCCGAGCTTGTTGGCGATGTCCATCAGAATCTGAGTGCGCTCCCTGGCCTGCCCGTTTTCGTAGGTGATGTCATGAATACTCTCGTCCTGTCCGATATCCCGGAAATGCGTCCGCACTGCGTCCGCGATGCTGACTTCCCGGAAAGTCGCGCCGAGAGACTGAATCAGACCGACCGCATTCTCATAAGTCCGGTTCGTCGTGCCGAAACCCGGCATCGTGACGGCAATGATACCGCTGCGGTCTCTTCCAAGCAGATCAAACGCTTTCGATGTGACCAACAGCGCAAGCGTGGAATCCAGACCGCCGGAAATACCGACCACCGCTGCCTGGCTGCCGGTGTGCTCCAGACGTTTTTTCAATCCCATCGCCTGAATCATGAAAATCTCTTCGCAGCGCTTTTCACGATCCGCTTTCTTCCCCGGCACAAAGGGAGCCGGATCCACAAAACGGGTCAGTTCAGTACGCCGTTCACCCAGAGTAAACTCCGCGGCGAGATATACGGCATCCGTCGTACCGTAGGTGGACATCCGCCTCCGTTCCTCCTTCAGCCGCTGAATGTCAATCTCAGAATAAATGCTCTCATTAATAAACCGTGCGGACTCAGCCAGTATGGTACCGTTCTCCGCAATCAGGTTGTGCCCGGAATACACAACATCCTGCGTAGACTCACCATCACCCGCACTGGCATAGACATAACCGCAGATGAGCCGCGCGGACTGTCCGTTGACCAGATTCCGGCGATAGATATCCTTGCCGGTCGTCTCATCACTCGCAGAGAGGTTCACGATCAGCGTCGCCCCCGCCATGGCATGACCGATACTGGGCGGATCCGGCACCCAGAGATCCTCACAGATCTCTACACCGATCTTTAAACCCGGCATCTGACGGCAGCCGAATAAAATCTGTGTTCCCATCGGAACGATGTGATCGTCGTCCAGACGGACAGGCACCGGTTCCGCAGATCCGCTCACAAAATGACGCCGCTCATAAAACTCGTTATAATTCGGAATATGCGTTTTCGGAACCAGACCGAGAATACTTCCGCCGCAGACGACGGCAGCCACATTGTAGAGCTTCCCATTGTACTCCAGAGGCAGTCCCACGAATATAATCCCGTCCACCTTCTCCGTGAAGGATGCGATATCAATCAAAGCCTCCTTTGCTTCGTCCAGCAGTAATTCCTGATAAAACAGATCTCCGCAGGTATAGCCGGTAATACAGAGCTCCGGGAACACCAGCACCTGCGCCCCGGCCTCCTTCGCCGTATCGATCAGTTCACAGATTCTTTCTTTATTATATTTCGGATCCGCGACCCGCACCTTCGGGGTGAGCGCAGCCACTTTGATAAAACCATGCCTCATTCCATGTCTCTCCTTATATTTTATCTGTGGTTCTATTTTTATTTTGCCCCATCCAGACATTTTCTGATTTCATTGATTTCAAATGTATATGCCGAACTGCACATATCACATTTGATCTCCACCGGCTCGCCCTCGTCGATCATCGCCTGCAGTTCCTCCCGTCCCAGACTGATCAGCATCTTTTTGATACGCTCGCGGGAGCAGCTGCACTGAAAGGATGCCGGTATCCGATCTGTAATCTCCAGACCGAAATCGCCCAGAATATACGCCAGCATGCTCTCCGGCGTATGTCCCTGTTCGAGCAGTTCCGTCACCGGAGAAAGATCCGCAATTTTTTTCTCCAGCGCGTCGATGACCCTCTCCTCCGTAAACGGCAGAAGCTGCAGAATGAAACCGCCCGCCTGCCGGACCGTATTGTCCTTATTCATCAACACGCCAAGACCCACCGATGAGGGAACCTGCTCCGAAGCCGCATAATAATACGTCAGATCCTCCGCGATCTCACCGGTCTGCAGAACAGTCTGTCCCACATAGGGCTCTTTCAATCCCAGATCCCTGATGACATTCATCATACCGACGCCGACCGCTCCGCCGACGTCCAGTTTTCCGTTCTTTGGCGGAAGCATCACATCGGGAACCTGCGCATAGCCGCGGACATGTCCATGAGAATCCGCCGTCACCGTCATACCCTGTATCGGTCCGCCGGATTTCACCTGAACCGTCAGCAGATCCCGCTCACCTTTCATCATAACACCCATCATGGCTGCCCCGGTGAGCAGCCGTCCGAGCGCCGCCGTGACGACCGGGCTGGTATTGTGCCTCGCTCTGGCCTCCTCCGCGATCTCCTTTGAGGTAATGGCGAATGCGCGGATGGCGCCGTCCGCCGCCGCAGCCCTCACAATATAATCCTGACTCATACTGTCTCTCCTGTATACCATACCCTTTCTGTCCCCTGTATCATTGCAGTCCCGGATCCGAAAATATTACGAAGCCGCCCAAGATGCGCCAATCAGTTCCTGACAGTTTCTGACCCGGATAAACCGGAACAGAACTTTTGCCATTGTGCGCAAAAAAAGGTTAGTAAGCGCCTAATGTAATACAACGGATTTCCCCTGCTCCTGCGCCACAAAATACACGCGCTCACAGTCCGGCTCCGGCTTTTTTCTGCCGCCCTCGCCGTACACCGCCAGCAGCTTCAGCCCCGCACTCCGGATCAGCCGCTCCACAGCGCGAATCTCATACGCTCTCTGATAATGAACCTCCTCAAAGCGCTCATAGAGATCGCCTTCTGTCTTTACGAAAAAGTTCAGCGCGTATTCATTGATGCAGCTCTCCTCGTCAAACCAGTTTTCCCAGGTAAAACACGCATCCTCCCGGTTATCGCAGATCACGGTTTCTCCCAGAACTTCCCTGTATTTATAAACCGTGTTCATATCAAAAATAAAAATCCCCTGCGGATCGAGATAGTTGTTGACAAGTGAGAACACATGCTCCAGTTCGTCTTCCTCCAGAATATAATTCAGCGAATCACAGAGACAGACCACTGCCCGCACCGTGCCGTAGAGTTCGAACGCCCGCATATCCTGCTGCAGATAGAGAATATCCGCATCCTCATACCTGCGTGCAGTCTGCAGCATATCCCCGGAGACATCCACTCCGATCATATCATATCCCCGGTCTTTCAGCAGCCGGGTCATCGCGCCGGTCCCGCAGGCGAGATCCAGCACCAGGCCGTCCCGGATGCCGTTTTCTGACAATATACCGCAGATATACTCGCACCATTCCTCATAGGGGACATTATCCATGAATGTATCATAAACGTCTGCAAATCTTCCGTAGGCTTCCATCTATATCCTCTTTCCTTTGTAAGCAGTCCGGCGAATGCAGATCGGGCTGCGCGGAAACTGTATCTTGCACGGAAATCCAACCGTATATCCATATACATGATATGCAGTCTCTCAACTCCCGAAGCGGCTGAACAGATTCTGGAAGAACTGGATGATCTTCGCGAAAAATCCGCTCGCCTCCTCCGCCAGCTCATCAGTATCAATGGAACTCAGATCAAACCCCATATTTTTCAGTTTATCATAGACGCTCTGCGCCTGCTTTGCGAGATTATCCCAGTCCAGATCCAGCCCCTGCAGCTTTTTCAGCAGATCCTTCAGCTGTTGAACCTCTTCATCCGTCAATGTCACCTCGAACTCATCCGCCGCATCCTGAATCGCTTCCTCCAGTTCTTCATCCGTCATATCCTCCGAGTCGGCGACCTGCTCCTTCAGATAGGCAACCATGCCCTCCACCTCATCCGTGCTGCCGGTGGACTCCTCGATCGCTCCGGTAATCACGATCTCATTGATCGCGCCGTCGATCACATCCTCGTCGATCTTCTCCCCGGTCATCACGGCATAGGCTTCCAGTGCCCCGATCAGCGCGGCCGTCCCGGAAATCGCGAACGGTCCCGCCACGATCACCTCCGCATCCTCCACGCCGGCGGTCGCCAGTGCATTCTCATACATGCCGGCCGTGCAGTAGGTGATGTTTTTCGTCGTCACCGTGATGCCGCTCCCCTCCTCCGCCTCCATGACGACAACGGAGGAAAGCGCGCGGGAACCGATCGTGCTCGATGAAATATAGGAATCCAGATATTCATGCTCCTGATCGTTGGTGACTGTGACCACGTCATAGTTTTCCAGATCCGCCTCCGTCACACCGAGCAGACTCAGCACTGTCGCACGCTCGTCGGAACTCAGATCTGCGCCCAACGCGATGTACGGCCTGTCATTCTCATCCACAGTGACCTCATTCTCAGTCACTGTCTCAGTAGTTGTGTCCGCATCGGTATCTGACGCATAGGCGCTCACACAAAATCCGACGCCCAGGATTATGGTCAGAATCCATACTGCTGCTTTCTTTAAAAATCGGGTTTTCATCGCGATGCTCCTTCCTCATGATACAAAAGCCTGTCTGTCTGTTCACGACACTTTCATAATACCTTACCACATTTTTATTCGAATGATAACCTCAAAATACAAAATTATAAAAAGACTTCCGGTTAATTCTGAAAAATAATGCTCTGTATTGCAGATGAAATCTCCAACCTTCCTTTTTACGCGCAAAACCCGGTGATTTTCAGCTGTATCCGCGGCTGCGCGTAATAATTGTCTATCTCCGGATAATACAGAAAATGCAGCGATGCATGATGGACACATCTGCCGCTGACCGTATCCTCCGCCGTCTTCCTGTCGTATTTCTC
>JAJBUT010000093.1 GCA_020860185.1 Lachnospiraceae bacterium
ATGCTTGCGGACATCACCGGAATAGTCTCAAACCAGGGGTCTTTTAACGCCTTGCGGATGAATCCGACATAGTTCGATGCGCGGCAGCCGCCGCCGGTCTGTACCATGATGACAGCCAGACGGTCCGTATCGTATTTGCCGGACATGACGGCGTCCAGAATCTGGCCGGTCGTGATCATGGCGGGATAACACGCGTCGTTGTTGACATATTTCGGACCAAGATCAATGATGTTCTGGTTCTCATCCCTCATGACGACAAAATCATATCCGCAGCACTGCATGGCGGCTTCGATGAAATCAAAATGATACGGAATCATCGCCGTACACAGGATGGTATATTTTTTCTCATACATCTCCTGCGTGAATTCCGGCCGCTGATAGTCTTTGATCTTATGGACGATATCGGACGGTATTTTTCCGATTTTTCGCATCTTCATGGCAGCCATCATGGACCGCACACGGATTTTTGCCGCGCCCAGGTTGCTGACCTCATCGATCTTTAAGAGGGTGTACATCTTTCCGGCCTGAGCCATGAGATCCTGCACCTGGTCGATCGTAACCGCATCCAGTCCGCAGCCGAAGGAGTTGAGCTGAATCAGCTCCAGATCCTCCCGCGTGGAAACATATTGGGCCGCCGCATAGAGTCTGGAGTGGTAGGTCCACTGGTTGGTGGCGCGCAGTTTTACTTCCTGATCATTCAACCCCGCGATGCTGTCCTCGGTGAGGACGGCAAATCCGAAGCTGTGAATCATCTCGGGGATGCCGTGATTGATCTCCGGATCCAGATGATAAGGCCGGCCGGCGAGCACAATGCCGGAGGTTTGCTGTTCCTCCATCCATTGAAGGGCGCGCCGCCCTTCCTTCAGCACGTCGTCCTTAAATCGAAGCAGCTCCGTCCACGCTTCATGTACGGCAGGTTTTACTTCATTTTTGTCAATGCCGAATTCTTTTTTCATAAATTCACACAGACCCTGCGACAGAATCTCTTCGTTGGAAAACGCGAGAAACGGATTTAAAAACCGGACGTTTTTTTCACGAAGATTTTCTACGTTGTTTTTTATGTTCTCCGGGTAGGAGATGACCATCGGACAGTTGAAATTGTTCTGGAGTGAGTCTTTCTCCTTTCGTTCATAGTAGATACACGGATAAAAGATGGTATTCACGCCCTCACGGATCAGCCATTCTACATGCCCGTGCGTCAGCTTGGCCGGATAACATTCGGATTCACTGGGAATGGAATCCATGCCCAGACGGAACAGCGGCCCGTCCGAGTAGGGAGAAATCACGGTGCGAAAGCCGAGCTGTTTCCAGAAGACAGCCCAGAACGGATAGTCCTCATACAGATTCAGCGCTCTGGGCATGCCGATGGTGCCGCGTACGGCCTCCTGTTTGTCCAGAGGAATATAATAATCGAACAGCCTGTGCCGTTTGTAATCGAACAGATTCGGTGCCTGGTTGTCGTCCTGCCTGTTGTGCAGTCCCTTCTCACAGCGGTTGCCGGAGATATAGCGCTGCCCGTCCGCGAACAGGTTGACCGTCAGACGGCAGTTGTTCTGACAGCCGCCGCAATGGGCTGTCTGAGTTTTGTATGTAAAATGCCGGATCGCTGTCTCGGAAAGCATTTCAGACGGCTGTCCCGTGTAGCGCTCTTTCGCGATCAGCGCCGCGCCGAACGCGCCCATCAGACCGGCAATGTCCGGTCGGATCGCCTCCTGGCCGGCTGTCAGCTCGAAGCAGCGCAGCACGGCATCATTGTAGAAGGTGCCGCCCTGTACCACGAACTTTTCACCCAGTTCTGAGACATCTTTTAGTTTGATTACCTTAAACAGAGCATTTTTGATGACGGAGTAGGCGAGTCCGGCGGCGATATCTTCCACCTTTGCGCCCTCTTTCTGCGCCTGTTTTACGTTGGAATTCATAAAGACGGTGCAGCGGGTACCGAGATCCACCGGGTGACGGCCCTGCACGGCCTTTGCCGCGAATTCCTCAGCTGTGCATCCCAGGGAGTTCGCAAAATTCTCGATAAAGGATCCGCATCCGGAGGAGCAGGCTTCGTTCAGGATGATGGAATCTACGGCGCCTTCGCGGATGGTGATGCACTTCATGTCCTGTCCGCCGATATCCACGATACAGTCTACATCCGGCTCGAAAAACCGGGCTGCCTGATAGTGGGAGATGGTCTCGACTTCTCCCTCGTCCAGGTGGAAAGAATGCTTCATGAGATCCTCGCCGTAACCGGTGGAGCAGGAACGCGCGATCGTCGCGTTTGGATTCATGTGCGCAAACATATCCAGCAGAGCCTTTTTAGCGACCATGGCCGGATCGCCTTCATTGCTGCCATAGCTGGAGTAGAGGAGTCTGCCATCCTCAGAGATCAGAGCCAGTTTCATCGTTGTGGATCCCGCGTCAATGCCGAGATAGCAGTTCCCCTCATAGTCTTCCAGAGAACCTTTCGGCACCTGATACTGATCCTGGCGTGCGCGGAAGGCTTCGTAGTCTTCTTTGGATGTAAACAGCGGATCGAGTATGTTCATCTCGGAACGGACGCTGCCGCTGTTTGTCAGCGTGTCCAGAAGGCCGGAGAGTGTCTGCGGCTCCTGTTTGCTGCTGGCGGCTGCCGCGCCGGACGCGGCGAACAGGTGCGCATTCTCCGGGAGAACGGCATTCTCCGGCGTCAGATGAAGCGTGCGTGCAAACGCGTTTCTCAGTTCGGAAAGGAAGTAGAGCGGTCCGCCGAGGAAGACGATTTTTCCGGTGATTCTGCGCCCGCAGGCCAGTCCGCTGATCGTCTGATTGACGACCGCCTGAAAGATGCTGGCGGCCAGATTCTCCCTCGCTACGCCGTCGTTGATGAGCGGCTGGATATCACTCTTGGCGAATACGCCGCACCGGGCTGCGATGGGATAGATCTCCGTATAGGATTTTGCGTATTCATTTAATCCTTCCGCGTCGGTCTGGAGCAGGGCGGCCATCTGGTCGATAAAGGCTCCGGTACCGCCGGCGCAGATGCCGTTCATGCGCTGGTCCACGCCGTTTTTGAGAAAAATGATTTTGGCGTCCTCGCCGCCGAGTTCGATGACGCAGTCAGCATCGGGAACGGTCGTCTGAACCGCGGAGGTGACGGCGATCACCTCCTGCACGAAATCCACATGGATGTGCTTTGCCAGGCTTAACCCGCCGCTGCCCGTGATGGAAACAGTACAGGTCTGATCTCCGATCTGTTCGCATACTTCCGTGAGCATGCTTCTGACTGTGTCCTGTATATCTGCAAAATGTCTCTGGTATTTTCCGTATACCCGTTCTTTGTTTTCGTTCAGCACCACTACTTTTGCTGTGGTAGAACCGATATCAATTCCGATTGAATAAACCTTATCCATTTTGTACTATGTAATCTCCTCTGTGTGTTTTTTCAGTTAAACGCAAGAAATTTATGTCCGAGCCGGTAGCAGGCGATGGCAAACATGCGTCCGCCGTGCCCCGGAAAATTTAAAAATGTCGCGAGACTGTGGTATTTCAGTCTGCGTGCAAGAGGTCTGTTTTCTTTTTTGAGCACCTCCCACATTTCCTGTACCTGCCGGTCTGCCTCCGCCGTGTTATTCAGCCGGGTAAAGGCCGTGGCGAGAACCATGAAAAAGATAAGCGCGTGAATCAGATATCTGGCCAGCTTCGGCTGATCTCTGCGGATCTGCGCCAGGTCATAGGCTTCAAACATGAGGCGGGATACGCGAACCTGATGTGTGCAACGCCGTTTCAGGACATCTTCCTCCACGGACTGCCCTTCCCGGCCGATCAGATAATGGTACAGATCGGCATTCAGGTAGCATATCCTTCTGACATAGGGCAGAGGGAGGTAGCTGAAGAGGTTATCCTCATAAAACATATGTTCCGGCAGGCTGATGCCGATATCGCGCAGCAGCTGTGTGCGGTGCGTGCTGGCGTGCATGCACAGATACTGCCAGGGACGAAAATATCGTGTCCTCTCCCAACCGCAAATACGTTCCTGCGGAAATACATTCCGGTAGTGGATACTCTTTGTAAGACTGGGATCCGTATTATCGTAGACGTAATTCGTGACGAGCAGATCGATGCCTCCCTGTGGTTCAAGCTTTTCCAGCAGATCCATGGTTCGGTGCAGCGCCTCTTCATCCAGCCAGTCATCCGAATCAACGACTTTAAAGTAAAAGCCTCTGGCTTCTCTCAGTCCGTGATTGATGCCGGCGCCGTGTCCGCCGTTTTTCTGGGTCAGAACCCGGCAGATGTTCGGATACCGCTCCTGATAGTGCGCGGCAATCTCGCCGGTGCGGTCTGTGGAACCGTCGTTGACAATGAGAATCTCTGCCCGGTTTCCGGCGGCCAGCAGGCTGTCGATACAGCGCTCCATATATGCTTCGGAGTTGTAGCAGGGAACCGTAAATGTGATTAATTTTCTGTCCATGACATTTCTCCTTTGATTTCAAGGTATTATAGTTACTTTTCCGGGCTTTGTCAACAGTGTGCTGTTATTTTATTATGAAAGTGTCGTGAATAGACAGACAGATGGACATGCTTGCATGGCCAGATGGCTGGATATTCGACGACCAGGACGGTATGAGTATGTAGGCCGATAGGCCGGAATACGAATACCGGCGGCGATTGCGGGAGCAGCTTGCTGCGGAGCAATCGACTTTCATAGATGTTGGAGCGTGGAGCGCTGCGACAGCAGCGCATGGGTTTATTATGAAAGTTCCGGCAAAAATATTTTGTTGCAATATAAGGAAGAGTTTGATACGATACGGTAGGAATGTAATGCTGAGATATGTGTGACAGTTCCTTACCGAAACGTATGCAGTGCTGTCCGCTGAGCGGGGCAATCCATATTCATAAAAAGGAGCGAAAGAACGAAATGGGTGAGTACGACGAGATTTGTTTAGATGTCTTCCTGGAAAAGCAGCGTCAGCTGTTTCCTGAAAACGTGGCGGAGACGCCGGAGGAAGCGGAAGATTTTCTGGAGATGTGCATGGCATCTGTCTGCCGGGATATCAATGAAGTGCAGGAGTGCTTTGATGAATACGGGGCAGATATTTCCGGCATGAAGAAGGCCGATCTGGAGAATGCGGCGGAGGTTTTTCCTCTCCCGGATGGTCGTTATCTTGTCGTGCTGGCGTGACGGGATGGCCGGGAACTGTACCCGTCCGGTTCCTGAGGGTGCCGGAGATTTCAGGATGTATAATGCTACAGACGATTAAAGTCAACTGATCGTTTCAATGAAAGATATGAGAGTATGAACAGAAGGATAAAATTTTTAATCAGGGCATGCAGCGGAAGACCGGATCGGATGAAACCGCGAACACGCGTAGAGAAAACGGCGATGACTGTATGTGCAGGTATGATGGCTGCCGTATTGTTTTTTGTCCCGGCCTGCAATATGCCGGTGCTGTCTGCGCTCACGGGGAACTATGTGTTTTCTGTCGGCAGTGAGAAGTGTTCCGTTGAGGAGGCGAAGGTGATTTTGCTTCAATATCAGAAGGAGTATTCCTCCTTCTACGGGATTGATCTCTGGGAACATGATTCTGACACCTCAGAGAGCCTGGAGCAATATATCAGGGACATGGCAGTATCGCAGCTGGCGGAGATTTATACGCTGTATGTGATCGCAGGCGAACGGGAAATGGAGCTTACCGAAGATGAAAAGGTGCAGGCGGCTGCGGCCGCGGCGGAGTATATGGCGTCACTTGCTGAGGACGAGTTGGATTATATCGGCGCCACGGAGAGTGAAGTGGAGGCATTATATGAGAAATATCTCCTTGCGCACAGGCTCTACACAAGCCTGACAGAGGATGTTTCATCGGAAGTCAGCGATGACGAAGCCCGCGTGATGGATCTGAAACAGATCTGTGTGTCGGAAGAAGAGACGGCGGAGCAGTTGCTGGAACAGCTGGACGGCGGAGCGGACTTTTCTTCTCTTGCAGAGTCATATAACGAGAGCGGGACGTCGGATCTGCAGGTGTCGCGGATGACGTATTCTGATGCGGTGACGGAGATTCTTTTCTCGATGAATACGGGAGAATACAGTGAAGTGATCGGGATAGACGACAGTTATTATATTTTTTACTGCGTCGATTATTTTAATGAGGCATTGACCGAAGAAAACAAGGCCAATGTTGTCAGTCAGCGGATGGAGGCCGCTGTGACGGCTGCTTACAATTCCTATCTGGACAGCCTGGATTCTTTCCTGAATGAAGCTGTCTGGTCTGAGGTAACGGTTGATACGGAACTGGCTCTGGACGGTTCCTCATTCGGTGAAGTATACGATTCATATTTTGAATCGGAATGATACTGGTGAAAGGATCCGGATTTTGTATGACTGACGGAAAACAGCAGGTTTTGTTAGCACTCTTTTGAAAAGAGTGCTAATTTTCTATTGACATTTCAATTTTTCAGTATTATAGTATTCCATAACTTAAATTTTTAAAATAAAAACAGGAGTGATGATCATGACAAACAAACAGGGAAGTCTTTCCATTAACAGTGAGAACATTTTTCCGATTATTAAAAAATGGCTGTATTCTGACCATGATATCTTTTACCGCGAGCTGATCTCTAATGGCTGCGACGCGATCACGAAGCTGAAGAAGCTGGATGTGATGGGAGAATACACATTGCCGGATGATTATGAGCCGAAGGTGGAGGTTCGTGTGAATCCGACCGAGAAGACTCTGAAGGTGATTGATAATGGTCTCGGCATGACAGCTGACGAGGTGGAGGAGTACATTAACCAGATCGCTTTTTCGGGAGCGACGGATTTTCTGGAGAAGTATAAGGATAAATCCAGCGAAGACCAGATCATCGGCCATTTCGGACTCGGGTTTTACTCCGCCTTTATGGTTGCGGATGAGGTGCAGATTGAGACGCTCTCCTGGCAGGACGGCGCGACGCCGGTTCACTGGAGCTGCGATGGCGGTACCGAGTTTGAGATGAGTGACGGCAGCAAAACGACGGTCGGTACGGAGATTACTTTATTTCTGAATGAGGATTGCCTGGAGTTTGCCAATGAGTATCGCGCAAAGGAAGTGCTGACAAAATACTGTTCCTTTATGCCGACGGAGATCTATCTCGTGAATGAGACGGCGGAACCTCAGTATGAGACAATCCCGGCGGATGAAAAGACAGAGAAGGACGTCGTCATTGAGACAATCATCGAGGAGCCGAAGACCGAGGAGCGTGAGAATGAGAACGGCGAGAAGGAGGTCGTTGAGGTTTCTCCCCGGAAAGAAAAGTTAAAGATATTAAAGCGTCCGGTCCCGATTAATGATATTCATCCGCTCTGGACGAAGCATCCGAATGAGTGCAGCGATGATGACTATAAGAAGTTTTACCGCACGGTGTTCCAGGACTATAAGGAGCCGCTGTTCTGGATCCATCTGAATATGGATTATCCGTTTAACCTGAAGGGCATCCTGTATTTCCCGAAAATCAATACCGAGTATGATTCTATTGAGGGAACGATCAAGCTGTATAACAATCAGGTATTTATTGCGGATAATATTAAAGAAGTAATTCCGGAGTTTCTGATGCTCTTAAAGGGCGTGATCGACTGCCCGGATCTGCCGCTGAATGTTTCCAGAAGCGCGCTGCAGAACGACGGCTTTGTGAAGAAGATTTCCGAGTACATCACGAAGAAGGTGGCGGACAAGCTGATCGGCATGTGCAAGACCGAGAAGGAGAGCTATGAGAAATACTGGGATGATATCAGTCCCTTCATCAAGTTCGGCTGCCTGAAGGATGAGAAGTTCTGCGATAAGATGAACGACTATATCCTCTTTAAGGATATCAATGACAAATTCCTCACGCTGCCGGAGCTTTTGAAGACAGAAGAGGAAAAAGCCTCCGATGAGGAAGCGGAGGAGACGAAGGATGATGAGACTGCTGATGCGGAGGTCGTCGATGATGCGGACGAACTGCCGGAGGACGATGAGGAAGAGAAGGACACGAGAAAGACCGTTTACTATGTCACCGATGTGAAACAGCAGGGTCAGTACATCCGCATGTTTAAGGAATATGACATGAACGCCGTCATCCTTAACCACAACATCGACAGTTCTTTCATCACGCAGCTGGAGCAGCGCAACCAGAATTATAAATTCATGCGGATCGACGCGGATGTCACCGATGCGCTGAAGGAGGATGTTTCCGAGGAGGATCTGAAGGAGGCGCTGGATTCGCTGACCGAGACCTTCCGCAAGGCGCTGGGTAAAAAGGAGCTGAATGTAAAGGCAGAACAGTTAAAGGATACATCCGTTGCCTCCGTGATCACGCTTTCTGAAGAAGGACGGCGTATGCAGGACATGATGAAGATGTACAATCTCTCCGGTATGGATGATTCCATGTTCGGCGGGGACGAGACATTGGTTCTGAATGTGAAAAACCCGCTGGTAACCTTTATTCTGGAGAATAAGGACGATGTGCATGTGCCGGTCTTCTGCAAACAGCTGTATGATCTGGCGATGCTATCCAATCATCCGCTCGAGCCGGAAGCAATGACTGCTTTTGTGGCGCGGAGCAATGAGATTATGCTGGTGCTGGCAAACAAGAGCAAATAAACAGAATCGTTGACGGTATGATATCGTGCATTCCTGAGAAAGCGGATATCCGAAATGTTGTGTGATTTCGGGTATCCGCCTTTTAAAATAAACTTCCATGCGCTGCTGTCGCAGCGCGCCAACATCTATGAAAGTCGATTGCTCCGCAGCAAGCTGCTCCCGCAATCGCCGCCGGTATTCGTATTCCGGCCTATTGGCATACATACTCATACCGTCCTGGTCGTCGAATATTCACCCATCTGGCCATGCAAGCATGTCCATCTGTCTGGTTATTGACGACATTTTTATAGCAAATATTGATGAAAATGTTAAAAGATGGTACACTGAGCGCAGCACGGCGGATTTCGCGACAGAAAGGAAATATTTTTATGGAGAACAGAGTGGCGGTTATGAGTATCATTGTCGAAAATATGGAAGCGGTGGAGCGGATCAATACACTTCTGCACGAATACGGCAGCTGTATTATCGGCAGGATGGGTCTGCCCTACCGGGAACGGAATATCAATATCATCTGTATTGCTCTGGACGCGCGGCAGGATGTGATTTCCTCTCTTTCCGGCAAGATCGGATCACTGGGCGGAGTCAGCGTTAAAACAGCCTATTCCAGCAAGAAGTATTCAGATTGACAGGTTGTCGGGTGTTGCGTACAGAAGCCTGTGGCGGACTGTTGTTTTTGTATAAAGTTCGTCTGTAAAAAAAGAGGGAGGCGCGGATGCAGTATCGCAGGTTAAAGGACGGCACGGATATTTCCATACTGGCCTATGGATGTATGCGTTTTACGAAGACAAACGGAAAAATTGATCTGGCGAAGGCAGAGCGCGAGATCATGGAAGCGATTGATCTCGGCGTCAATTATTTTGATACCGCTTATATCTATTCCGGCAGCGAGGCAGCCATCGGTGAGATTTTTGAGAAAAACCACTGCCGTGACCGGGTGTATATCGCGGATAAGCTGCCTCACTATATGATCCGATCCCGTGCAGGTCTGGAAAAGACTTTTCAGGAGCAGCTGCGGCGTCTGCGGACGGATCATATAGATTTCTATCTCATGCATGTCCTGACGGACGTCGCTACCTGGGAACGGCTAAAAGGGTTGGGGGCGGAGGAGTGGATCCGGGAAAAGAAGGAGTCCGGGCAGATACGGAATATCGGTTTTTCCTACCATGGAAATTCCAATATGTTCTGCAGACTGGTGGATGCCTATGACTGGGATTTCTGCATGATCCAGTACAATTACCTGGATGAATTTTCACAGGCGGGACGGACGGGACTTACGTATGCCTGCGGGCACGGGCTGTCCGTGATGATCATGGAACCGCTGCGGGGCGGCCGTCTGGTCAGCCTTCTGCCGGATACGGCGAAGCGCCTGATCGCGGAGAACGAAAGGGGATACAGTGCAGCAGAATGGTCCTTCCGCTGGCTGTGGAACCAGCCGGAGGTGACGGCCGTGCTCTCCGGAATGAATTCTCCGGAAATGCTGCGGGAGAACGCGGCGATTGCTTCTGACGCGCGGTCGGGAGCCTTCACGGAGGAGGATTTTGCACTGATCGAGCAGCTTAAAAACCAGATTAACTACAGCACGAAGGTCGGGTGTACCGGCTGCGGCTATTGTATGCCCTGCCCGAGAGGCGTGGACATACCCGGTACTTTCAGCGCATGGAATATGTTCTGTTCGCAGGATAAAAAATCCGCCAGAAAAAGCTATATGCAGTGTACGATCTTTCGCCACGACCCGGGCAGTGCGTCGCAGTGTATCGGCTGCGGGAAGTGTGAGCAGCACTGTCCGCAGGGGATTGAGATCCCAAAGGAGCTGAAGCTGGCGGCTGCGGATCTGGAGACGGTTGTTTACAAAGGAGGCAGGGCACTGATCCGGCTGCTGCACCTGTGGTGATATCTATAGGTGTTCCTGCGCTGCGAAAGCAGAGCATGTAAGGAACTGTTCAAAAATAACTTTTAATATTGCTTGTCTTTTTCTCCGATAGCACCACTCAAAAATCAGTTACATAGCCCGCTATGCGCCTGATTATTGAGCGGCACTCTCGAAGAAAAATCCAGCGCACTATTTAAAAGTTATTTCTTAACAGTTCCTAAGTTTTACACACATTTCAAAGCCACAACATTTTCGGCCTGACCCCGCAGCAAGTGCGTGGTCAGGGAGTGACCAGTAACACATTTTATCCGGTGCGACACTTAAAAAAGGATTGTTGGTTGATGAGTTTTGTATCGTTTGTTATACTGAACACAGTGGAATATATATGGTTTGGCATCAAAGGAGAAAATGAATGCTGCAATTAAAAAATATCTGTAAACAGTATACGACAGGTGATCTGGTGCAGACCGCGCTGGATGACGTGAGCCTGAATTTCCGTGACAACGAGTTCGTCGCGATCCTGGGCCCCAGCGGTTCCGGCAAGACCACGCTGCTCAATATCATCGGCGGTCTGGATCGTTATGACAGCGGAGATCTGATCATCAACGGCATTTCAACAAAACAATACTCGGACCGGGACTGGGATTCCTATCGAAATCATACGATTGGTTTTGTGTTTCAGAGCTATAACCTGATTCCCCATCAGACCGTTTTATCGAATGTGGAACTGGCGCTGACGATCTCCGGTATCTCCAGGGAGGAACGCAGAAAAAGAGCGAAAGAGGCGCTGGATCAGGTGGGGCTCGGAGATCAGCTTCACAAAAAACCGAATCAGATGTCCGGCGGGCAGATGCAGCGCGTCGCGATCGCGCGCGCCCTGATCAATAACCCGGATATTCTCCTGGCAGATGAGCCGACCGGCGCGCTGGATTCGGAGACCAGTGTGCAGGTCATGGATCTTCTGAAGGAAGTGGCGAAGGAGCGTATGGTCGTCATGGTGACGCATAATCCTGAGCTGGCTCAGCAGTACGCGACGCGGATTGTCCGTCTCACGGATGGACATATCATCAGCGATACGGATCCTTATTTTGTGGATGACACCGCGCTGGAGCCGCCGGTGCACAGGAATATGGGACACTCCGCCATGACCCGCCTGACGGCCCTGGGACTTTCCTTTAACAATCTCGGAACCAAGCGCGGGCGGACCTTCCTGACCGCTTTTGCCGGTTCCATCGGCATCATCGGAATCGGTCTGGTTCTCTCGGTCTCTGCCGGTGTCAACGACTATATTGATACGCTGGAGGAGGAGACGATGTCGGAGTATCCGATCCAGGTATCGAGTTCCGGATTTGACATAACCTCCATGATGTCCTCACTCATGGGAAGCAGTTCCGCTTCGGATGAGGAGACAGAGGAGGATCAGATTACCGTCACGGAGATGATTTCCAGTATGTTCTCCATGATGGATACCAATGATCTGGAATCTTTTAAAGAGTACATTGACAGCGGAGAGAGCGAGCTCGACGATTATACGAAGGCTATCGAGTATATTTATGAAACGGAACTGCAGATTTACCTGGAGGACGGAGATACGATCCATCAGGTGAATCCGGAATCGACCCTGACCAGCGGCTTCGGTCTCAGCTCGAGTCTGATGAGTATGATGTCCTCATATATGAGTATGGATCTGTTTTACGCGATGCCTGAGAATGAGGAACTCTACATTGATTCCTACGAAGTGAAGGCGGGACGGTGGCCGGAGGATTATAATGAATGTGTTCTGGTACTCACTTCCGACGGGAGTGTCAGCGATTACATGTTATATACGCTCGGACTTCGGGATTATGAGGAGTATGAGAGTCTGGTAGAAAAGGCTGCAAACGGGGAAAGTATTGACGATGTGGAATACCTTGATACGTATTCTTATGATGAAGTGCTGGGTCAGACATTCAAACTGGTCAATGCCTCGGATTACTATGAATACGACAGTGAGTACGGCGTGTGGACAGACAAGACAGACAATGAGGATTATATGCGGGAACTGGTTCAAAACGGCGAGGATATCACGATCGTCGGTATCGTTCAGCCGCTGGAGGATGCGACGGCTGCCGCGCTGACGGAGGGGCTTAATTATCCGAAGTCTCTGATCGAGCATGTGGCGGAAGAGGCGGCGGAGAGCCAGATTGTGAAGGATCAGCTATCTAACCCGAAAATGAACGTGTTTACCGGCGAAGCCTTCGGGGAGGATGCGGAATTTGATCTGGAATCCCTGTTTTCTCTGGATGATGATACTTTGTCTGGTCTGTTTGACGCGGACAGTATCTCGGATCTGTTCTCATCATCCATTGATCTGTCGGGTCTGACGGATAGCAGTTCCATGGATCTTTCTGCTTTGATGGGGTCTGACAGTATGAGTATGGATCTGTCGGATATGGATCTGAATCTGGATCTGTCCGATCTGAATCTTGATTTATCGGACATGGATCTGGATCTGTCCGATCTGGATCTGTCTGATCTGGAATTGTCCGGTCTGGATCTCAGCGCGCTGCTGTCGGATATGGACATGTCAGATCTTTTTACTGTTTCCTCTGACAGCCTGAACCAGCTTGCCGAGGGGCTGCTGACCGGCTATGAGGCCTATGCCGCGGAAAACTCCGCCGCATCCTACACAGATCTGACAAATGATTTTACGGCGTATTTATCCAGTTCTGAAGCACAGCAGATACTCTCGGCAGCCATGTCGGAGATCGTAGAGGAAGCTGTCTCGGACGCGCTTACCCGTCAGGATGTTACGTCGCTGCTGGAGGAGCTGGCCGCGGCGGGCAGTGAGGGAGCCAATGATGTGCTCTACGCCTGGATGATGGACGCGATGGGCGGCATTACCGTCAGCTCCGATCAGATGGCCTCCCTGACCGCACAGCTGACCGCGGGCTACGCTTCCTATGCGGCGGCCAATCAGCTGACGACGGCGGAGAGTATCAGTGAAGGTTTTATGGATTATCTGAATTCAGATTCCGCGCAGCAGGTACTGACCGCCGGGATCATGGGTATGCTGGATACAGATCTTCTGGAGGCGCAGATCAATGCGGCCATGCAGAGCTATATGAGTGAGATGATGAGCAGTGTCACGGATGCGATCTCTGCCCAGATTGAGACGCAGATGGCTGCTGCCATGGGGCAGGTGACTTCTCAGCTTGAGAGCCAGATGGACGGCATCATGACACAGATCAGCGCTCAGATCGAGAGTCAGATGACCGATGTGATGAGTCAGGTGTCTGCGCAGCTGACAACAGCGATCGAATCTTCCATGGAGGAAATGCTGGACGGTATGTCAGACAGCATGCTGGATTCTCTGGACATCGACGCGGAATCGATTATGGAGTCAGTCAGCACAAACATGGATGCTGACTCGCTGCTGGAGCTCATGACATCCATGAGCACTGCCGCAAGCTCCAGTTACGCAGGCAATCTCGCCGATCTGGGTTATGTGGATTTTGATAGCCCTTCCGAGATTGACATATATCCGAAGGATTTTGAGAGCAAGGACGAGGTCGTCGCGATCCTGGACAATTATAACGCGGAGATGCTTGACGCGGGAGAGGAAGAAAAGCAGATTACCTATACGGATCTGGTCGGAACGATGATGTCTACGGTGACGACGATCATTAATCTGGTCTCCTATGTGCTGATCGCGTTTGTCTCTGTTTCACTGATTGTTTCCTCGATTATGATCGGCATTATTACTTATATCTCAGTCCTGGAACGCACCAGAGAGATCGGTATTCTGCGCGCAATCGGCGCCTCAAAGCGGAATATTGCACAGATATTTAATTCGGAGACCTTTATCGTCGGACTGTGCGCCGGTCTGCTGGGCGTGGGAATTGCCCTGCTGCTCCTGATTCCGATCAACATGGTTGTTCACAATTTTGTGCAGGCGGACGATGCCAGAGCATATCTGCCGGTTTCCTACAGCGTCATGCTGGTGGTGCTGAGCGTTGTGCTGACTCTGATCGGCGGTCTGATTCCGTCGAGAAAGGCTTCCACGATGGATCCGGTCTCGGCGCTGCGGTCAGAGTAAATTGGATATCGGTATATGAATGATATAGAAAAAATGCTTCGCGGGAACTGTTCCTGCGAAGCATTTTTTGTCTGATTTATGAGTTCTGAAGATTCTTCTGCGCCGTTGACAGCATCAGTTTGATACGGTTCAGCTGGTTTACTTCGCTGGCGCCCGGGTCGAAATCGATGGCTACGATATTTGACTTCGGATACTGGTGGCGAAGTTCCTTGATGACGCCTTTGCCTACGATGTGGTTTGGCAGGCAGGCGAAGGGCTGGCAGCAGACGATGTTGTTTACGCCGGCATTGATCAGTTCTACCATCTCGCCGGTTAAAAACCATCCTTCACCGGTCTGGTTGCCCAGAGAAACGATATCCTTCGCGTTTTCCGCCGTCTCATAGATGCTGGAGGGCGGGTAGAAGTGTTTGCTTTCCTCCAATGCTTTATGTGCCGCGCGCCGCAGCCACTCTACGCCCCAGATGCCGATTCTTGCTTTGGTCCAGCTCGATTTTTTGAAACCGAGGTTATCTACCTTAAACTTCGTGTTGTAGAAGCAGTAGAGGAAAAAGTCAATGAGATCCGGCACGACCGGCTCGGCGCCTTCGGCTTCCAGCAGTTCTGCCAGATTGTTGTTGGCGAGCGGCATGAATTTCACCAGAATCTCACCGACGATGCCGACCTTCGGTTTTACGATATCCAGCCTCGGGAGTTCGTCAAAATCCTTTACCATCTCTCTGCAATACTTCTTGTATTTGCGGTGGCTGATTGCCCGGTCCGTTGATACGAAATCCGTAATTGTTTTCACCCATTTCCGGTGCAGCTCGTTGGTCGAGCCGGGAACCGCCTCGTAAGGCCTGGTGGCGTAGATACAGCGCATCAGTATGTCGCCGAAGACCAGACAGTAGATGCCCCGCTGCGCCAGAGAAAAGTTGATCTTAAAGCCCGGATTTTTTTCCAGGGAACTCAGGTTCAGGGAAATGACCGGTATCTGCGGATATCCGGCTTTCTCGAGTGCGCGGCGGATAAATCCGACGTAGTTGGACGCCCGGCAGCCGCCGCCGGTCTGCGTCATGATGAGAGCCAGGCGATCCACATCATATTTGCCGGAGGTGACGGCATCCATCACCATGCCGACCGATATCAGTGACGGATAGCAGGCGTCATTGTTGACGTATTTCAGACCGGCATTCACGGCATCGCGGTTGTCATTTTCAAGGACAACCAGATTATAACCGGAAGCTTTAAACGCAGGCTCCAGAAGTTCAAAATGAACCGGAGACATCTGCGGCGCCAGTATCGTGTAGTTTTTGCGCATATCCTCGGTGAAAATGACGCGTTCGTGGCTGGACGGAACAATGGTGCGTTCCTTCGGGTGTTTCTCACGCGTGCGGATGGCAGCGATGAGAGAGCGGATGCGGATGCGCGCGGCTCCGAGGTTGTTGACCTCGTCGATTTTCAGGCAGGTGTAGATCTTGCCTGAATGCGTCAGAATATCGCTGACCTGGTCGGTCGTCACGGCGTCCAGCCCGCAGCCGAAGGAATTCAGCTGAATCAGATCCAGATTGTCTGTGGTTTTGACATACTGCGCCGCGGCGTATAGCCGGGAGTGGTACATCCACTGATCCAGCACGATGAGCGGACGATCTACCTTCTGCAGATGGGAGATGGAATCCTCTGTCAGCACCGCAAATCCGTAGGAAGTGATCAGCTCCGGTATGCCGTGGTTGATTTCCGGGTCAAGGTGGTAGGGGCGTCCGGCGAGAACGATGCCCCGGCGGTGGTTTTCTTCCATCCATTTCAGCGTCTCCTCGCCTTTTTTACGCATGTCGTCTCTGGCGGACTGAAGCTCTGTCCATGCTCTGTGAATGGCCGATCTGCTCTCTGATTCGGGTATGCCGAACTCATCCTTTAAAATCGTAAGCAGCCGTTTCGTCAGAATTTCTTCATTGGTCAGTGCCAGAAACGGGTGAATCAGGCGGACTCTGCCCGTATTGATATCATCTACATTATTTTTGATATTCTCCGGATAGGAGGTCACGATGGGGCAGTTGTAATTGTTGCCCGCACCCTCAAACTCGTTGCGTTCATAGGGAATGCACGGATAAAAAATCGTCTGTACGCCTTCCTTGATCAGCCAGGTGATATGCCCGTGTGCGAGTTTTGCCGGATAGCACTCTGATTCACTCGGAATGGACTCGATGCCGAGTTCGTACATTTTCCGGGTGGAGAGGGGAGAGAGAACCACACGGTATTTCAGTTCACGGAAGAGAACCGCCCAGAAAGGAAAGTCCTCATAAAGGTTTAATACCCGCGGGATGCCGAGAATGCCGCGCTCTGCTTCCTCCTCCGACAGAGGCTCATAGTCGAAGACGCGATGTAGTTTGTATTCAAACAGATTCGGGATCTGCTCTTTGTTTTTCTCTTTTCCGAGCGCACGCTCACAGCGGTTGCCGGTGATAAAGCGGCGATTGCCGGAAAACTGGTTGATCGTCAGCAGGCAGTTGTTCGTGCATCTGCCGCAGCGGGCCAGCTTTGTGGTGAACTCGAGCTGATTGATCTCATCGATGGAGAGCATGGTGGTCGGCCTGCCCTCGTAGCGTTCTCTTGCGATCAGGGCGGAACCGAAGGCTCCCATGATGCCGGCGATGTCCGGGCGGATGGCCTCACGGCCGGAGATGGTCTCAAAGCTCCGGAGCACGGCGTCATTGTAAAAAGTGCCGCCCTGAACCACGATGTGCTTTCCGAGCTGATCCGGGTCGGAAAGCTTAATGACCTTGAACAGGGCGTTTTTGATCACGGAGTAGGCAAGTCCGGAGGAGATATCTGCAACGGTCGCCCCTTCCTTCTGTGCCTGTTTTACCTTTGAATTCATAAATACGGTACAGCGGGTGCCCAGATCAATGGGGTGCTGCGCAAACAGAGCTTCCTGCGCGAAATCCTGGACGGAGTAGTTCAGTGATTTGGCAAAAGTCTCTATGAAAGAACCGCATCCGGAGGAGCATGCTTCGTTCAGCTGAACGCTGTCCACCGTGTTGTCCTTGATGCGGATACACTTCATGTCCTGGCCGCCGATGTCCAGAATGCAGTCTACATCCGGGTCAAAAAAGGCGGCGGCCGTGTAGTGCGCGATGGTCTCTACCTCGCCGTCGTCCAGCATCAGGGCAGCCTTCACCAGCGCCTCACCATATCCGGTGGAACAGGAAGAAACGATGTGCGCACCCTCGGGGAGCAGGCTGTATATCTCTTTGATGGACTGAATGGAGGTGGCGAGAGGGCTGCCGTTGTTGTTGCTGTAGAAAGAATACAGCAGAGCGCCGTCCTCACCCACGAGAGCCACCTTCGTCGTTGTGGAACCGGCGTCAATGCCGAGGTAGCAGTTTCCGCTGTATGTAGCAAGATCGCCTTTCCTGACGGTCGCCTGATTGTGGCGGGCGATAAAGGTGTCATATGCCTCCCGGTCTTTGAACAGAGGATCCATGCGTTCTACCTCGAATTCCATGTGCAGCTCGCCGGAGAGTTTGCCGATCAGAGCCTCCAGAGAAATCTGAGACTCTTCCTTATAATTTAATGCGGAACCGATAGCCGCAAACAGGTGAGAGTTTTCCGGCACGATCGTGTGCTCATCGTCCAGCTTCAGCGTACGGATAAACGCAGTTTTTAATTCTGATAAAAAGTGCAGCGGGCCGCCCAGAAAGGCGACATGTCCGCGGATCGGCTTACCGCAGGCCAGTCCGCTGATGGTCTGGTTGACCACAGCCTGAAAGATGGAGGCGGAGAGATCCTCCCTCGTCGCGCCCTCATTGATCAGGGGCTGAATGTCCGATTTCGCAAAAACGCCACAGCGGGCCGCGATGGGATAGAGCGCTTTATAATCCTTCGCGTATTCGTTCAGACCGGCAGCGTCCGTCTGGATCAGGGAAGCCATCTGGTCGATGAAGGAGCCGGTGCCGCCGGCACAGATGCCGTTCATGCGCTGCTCGACATTGCCTCCCTCGAAATAGATGATCTTGGCGTCCTCACCGCCGAGCTCGATCGCCACGTCAGTCTGCGGCGCATAGTGCTGCAGCGATGTGGAGACGGCGATTACCTCCTGAACAAACGGCACCTCCAGATGGTTAGCGAGGGTCAGTCCGCCGGATCCGGTGATCATCGGACAGAGCATCATCTCCCCCAGATGGTCATGCGCCTTTGTAAGCAGTTCGGACAGTGTCTCGCGTATGTTGGCGAAATGGCGCATATAATCAGAGAACAACAGCTGATCCTGCTGATCTAAAACAGCGATTTTTACTGTGGTGGAACCGATATCGATCCCGAGTTTGTAAAATGCAGAACTGGACATAGTATTCCTCACCTTTTATATTCTTGAATAAACAAGGCAATTATACGACATGAAGTTATAAAATACAATCTTTTTATAAATTCTTTCGAAACGATGGCGGAAGGCGGATGAATACATATAATAAAAGAAAAGTATAAGATGATTGAGAGAAGACAGATGGATGAGCGGATGAATTTTGATACGAAAGACAGGAGTACTTCAGAAAACGGAAATCCTGCAGATGCAGACACAGAATTCGCATGGGATCGCATGTGCGACGGGATCATCCACGTGATACAGAAAGGAGATACGCTCTACCGGCTTTCCGGGCAGTATCATGTGAGTGTTTTTGATATTATGTACAAAAATCCGTACGCGAACGTTTATAATCTGCAGGTGGGGGATGAAATCTGTATTCCTGTTTCGCGGATGAAAAGAAGATGAATTGTAAAATTGTTCTTAAATCTGGCGACGGCCGTTGACAAAGAAAAAAGTCATCATTATAATCAAATAATAGTTTTGAGACATATCCGTTTAAAAAGAACAGGAGACAATGATGCAGTTTTTAAATAAAATGGAACGCAGATTCGGCAGATATGCCATTCCGGGTCTGATGAAGTATCTGATTGCATGTTATGTCATCGGATATATACTGGAGTATACTGCCCCGAATGTACTGAATTATCTGACGCTGGAGCCGTATCTGATTTTTCATAACCTTCAGATCTGGAGACTGATCTCATGGGTGCTGATTCCGCCTTCCAGTTCGAATATCATTTTTGTCGTGATCATGCTGATCCTGTACTATCAGCTCGGCACAGCGCTGGAACAGACATGGGGAACCTTCCGCTTTAACCTGTATATTTTCGGCGGTATTCTGTTTACGATTATCGGATCCCTGATTCTGTTTGTCATCTATGGGGTGAACACACCGGTATCCATCGGCGGCAGCTTCAGCACATACTATATTAATATGACAATCTTCCTGGCCTTTGCCGTCTGCTATCCGGATACGCGGGTCATGCTGTATTTTATCATCCCGATCAAAATGAAATGGATGGCGGTTGTTTATGCGGTTCTGATTGCGTACAGCTTTGTTGTGACCGGCTCGTGGTCCGGCAGGGTTGTGATCATTGCGTCCATCCTGAATTTCCTGATCTTCTTTGCGATGACGAAGAACTTAAAGACGGTCTCGCCGAAGGAGCTGAGACGAAAGCAGAATTTTAAACGTCAGGTGAATCAGAGCAGGCAGAACAGAGAAAAGTCTGCCGCGGGGGCGATTCACCGGTGCGCGATCTGCGGGCGTACCGAGCTGGATGATCCGAATCTTCAGTTCCGGTACTGTTCCAGATGTAACGGGAATTATGAATACTGTCAGGATCATTTGTTTACACACAAACATGTAGAGTGAGGGGTTGTAACTATTCAGGGCAGTACTTCGCAGCAGTGCAGGCACTGAACAGTTATGAGGGTTTTCAAAGGGGGAAAAGAATGGCATTAACAAAGGAAGATCTGGCGGCAATATCAAATCTGGTACAGGAACAGATAGAGCCGCTCAGAAAAGAAGTAAGAAAGACCAGTCTTTTGCTGGAAAATGATGTTCTTCCGCGGTTACAGAACATCGAATCGTGTTATATAACAACTTATCGGCGATATGTAAAGGGAATCGGTCAGATTGAGACCATGCAGACCGATATCGACGTTTTAAAGGATGTAGTTGCAGAGCACAGCGAATTATTAAAAAAATTTTCATAAGGAACAGTGGTACAGAGAACATGGAAAACGAAACAGCTTCAAAAAATTTTATAGAACAGATCATAGACAGGGATATTGCGGAGGGAAACTGCGGGACGGTATGTACCCGTTTCCCGCCGGAGCCGAACGGTTATCTCCACATCGGACATGCCAAGTCCATTCTTCTGAATTACGGGCTTGCGCAGGAGTATGGCGGGAAGTTCAATATGCGCTTTGACGATACGAACCCGACGAAGGAAAAGGAGGAGTTTGTCGAATCCATCAAGGCGGATATCGCCTGGCTGGGCGCAGACTGGGAGGACAGACTGTTTTTTGCCTCCGATTATTTTGAGCAGATGTATGAGGCAGCGGTGACGCTGATCAAAAAGGAAAAAGCCTTTGTCTGCGACCTGACGCCGGAGGAGATCCGGGAGTATCGCGGCACGTTGACGGAGCCGGGAAAGGACAGTCCTTACCGCGGCCGCAGCGTGGAGGAGAATCTGAAGCTGTTCGAGGATATGAAAAACGGCGTTTATAAGGATGGAGAAAAGGTGCTCCGCGCGAAGATCGACATGGCTTCTCCCAATATTAATATGCGTGATCCGGTCATTTACCGCGTGGCGCATATGACGCATCATCGAACCGGCGACGCCTGGTGCATTTATCCGATGTACGACTTTGCGCATCCGCTGGAGGATGCCTTTGAGGGTGTGACCCATTCGATCTGCACGCTGGAGTTTGAGGATCACCGTCCGCTGTATGACTGGGTGGTGCGCGAGGTGGGATTTGAGCACCCGCCGAAACAGATCGAGTTTGCGAAGCTTTATCTGACGAATGTGGTGACGGGGAAGCGATATATCAAGAAACTGGTGGAGGAGGGCATTGTCGACGGGTGGGACGATCCGCGGCTGGTCTCGATTGCCGCTCTGCGCCGCAGGGGATTTACGCCGTCCTCCATTAAAAAATTTGTAGATCTCTGCGGCATATCCAAAAGTCAGAGTTCCGTGGATTATGCTATGCTGGAGTATTGCATCCGCGAGGATCTGAAGATGACCGCGCCCCGCGCCATGGCAGTGCTGGATCCGGTGCGTCTTGTGATCGACAATTATCCGGAGGAACAGACGGAAGAGCTGGAGCTTGATAATAATCCGGAGAACCCTGCGATGGGGAAACGGCTGGTTCCTTTCAGCAGGGAACTGTACATTGAGAGGGAGGACTTCATGGCGGAGCCTCCGAAGAAATACCGCCGCCTCTATCCGGGCAATGAGGTACGCCTCATGAGCGCTTATTTTGTCACATGCACCGGATATGAGACTGATGACGTGGGAAATGTGACAACAGTTCACTGCACCTATGATCCGGCGAGCCGCGGCGGCAACAGCCCGGACGGACGCAAGGTGCGCGGCACGATTCACTGGGCGGACGCTGCGACTGCGATACAGGCGGAGATTCGCCTGTATGAGAATATCATCGACGAGGAAAAAGGTGTTTACAATGAAGACGGCAGCCTGAACCTGAATCCGAATTCTCTGACTGTGCGGAAGAATTGTTTTGTCGAGCCGTCGCTGCGGACCGCAAAGAGATATGACAGCTTTCAGTTTGTGCGGAATGGATTTTTCTGTGTGGACGCGAAGGACTCAGCGGAGAATGCGCTGGTGTTCAACCGTATTGTATCGCTGAAGAGTTCCTATAAGATCCCTGTGCAGCAATAGACCGGTACAAAAAGTAATCCGGGGGTACAATCGTCAGGAGACAGAAGGAATCGTTCTACAGTGAAGTGCTTTTAAAGCTGATGCGATCAGAGCAAAGAATACCTGATCGTATCAGCTTTTTTTGTCGTCCTTCAGGTAAGAAATGATAAAGGCAGTGATCGACTGATACGAGTCGCACTCGTCCTGCATGACAGATACAGCCTGTTTGACTTTGTTCAGCACTGTGTTCCGGTGCAGATAGGTCGCGGCTGCCGTCTGGTTGATGTTCCGGTTATTCTGCAGGTACTGCATGAAAATCCTGCGCAGGTCACTGTGGTGTTCGGTATCATACTGTCTGAGTTTCTGATAGCCGGGCGAGGTAATCAGGTTCAGGACGGCGCTGTTTTCCAGCTCTCTGACCAGATACTGGATGGATATGTCTTCAAAACGAACATAGGTATTTGCGTTTTCCCGTTCTGTTCCATGCAATTGCAGGGCTTTCTCACATTGAGACACCGCAACAGGCAGGTCTGTCAGGGAAAAGAAAGCGTTGCTGATCGCACAGGTAAACATATGCCTCTGAAAACTTTCCTCAAAGAGCGGCTTCTCATCGGGAGACAGAAACGTGTGGTTCGTTTTGTGTCCGGAAATATCACGGAGAATATACAGGGTATTTCGATAGATGAACGGTTTGAGTCCCAGACCGGAATTTTTCAGATTCCAGCAGGAGAAGGATTTTCCGTGGTTATCCGGATCGGACCAGTCTGTCCGGGCCAGCAGGAACTGACCGTTCAGGCGGATATCCGGTATGTTTTTGATCTGATCCTCCAGCTGCCTGCGGTTGATCTGTTCCGGGTGATCCAGTATTTTTCCAAGCAATGACTCGTAGGTTTCCTGAGAAAACTGATGAAAATTGCTTTCCTGACGGAAGTAAAGATCCAGATTTTCCGATAAAATATTCGTCTGATGGATATATTCCTCCCGGGGATCTTCTTCACACTGGAAGATTAATGCATAAGCGAGCGTTCGGTTTGCACTGGCAAAACGATACAGGATACTGTAATAGCTCTGCCTGTTTTGCATTTGATAGTGGCTGATGACAGGCATGCCGGAAAGATCAGACAACGGAAACAGGCCGAGATTCCGAAGAAATGACATCATTTCCGGAGTCACGTAGCCGAGATTTACGATCTGACTGAACAGGTCATTTTCCTGTCCGGGTTTCTGATCGTGGGCGATGACAGAGAAATCCGGATCCAGAATCAGTGTGGGATACATCAGGAAATCAGCGGAAGCATCCAGAAGCTCCTGAACCGGTCTGCGGTTCAGCGTCAGGACATGAAGGGTCTTATCCCAGTTTTCAAAGAGCTGGAATACATGCAGCAGCCGGTTAAAAACCATGCGGAAGGAATCCTGCGTATACAGAAAAACAATGGATATCTCCCCGGGAAGTCCCTTCGGAAGTATACTGCGGTCCGGACAGGCGCACAGAAGCGTACTCTGAGCCATCACCGGACTTTTCAGAATCTCAGGCAGGCTTTTTAAGAGCATCTGGGAAGGTATGAGCTGGAGATAATGCCGGTTCGGGACGTAGGAGAAATCCCGGTCAAACAGCGTGATTCCCTCATAGACGGCGGAAAGATCCGTGTTCTGTGCCTCATATTCATATTCCGGACAAAAAGTCAGGATAATGCTCAATGATAATTTCATGATTTTGTCAGCCCCTTCCGATCTGTGCAGAAATTCATCTGTACGATTTCCATAGTATTCTACCATAAAATACCGGATATTTGTTAAAAATTTAATAAAAATGTGTGGATTGCACTTTCTTTCGTACAATTCATGTTTTTTTTTACAAACAATCGAAACTTTCTGTGAGATAAAATAGATATAACATCGATATTCTCTGTGTGTGTGGGACAGTTTTTCCGGATATGATCCGACAGGACGAGGATATGGGATAGTTACGCTTTATGATGTATACAAATATTATGTGAAAGGAGATATGTATGAGTAAGATTTTTCTTGCGAATCCGAAGAGTGTCGATGCGAAGATCGGTACTCTTCTGGAAAAATTTGAAAGAAAAGTAAAGGGATATCCGCCCGGAACCTGTCCGCTGACGATTCAGTATGCGCTGCTGCAGTCGTCGGCGAACCAGTCCTGCGGGAAATGTGTGCCGTGCCGCGACGGCCTGCCGCAGCTGGAGATTCTGCTTCGGAGTATCCTGGATGGCGACGCGTCCATGGAAACGCTGGATCACATGAAAGAGCTCGCGATCATGATCCGTGACACGGCGGACTGTGCGATCGGCTATCAGTCCGCGATTGAGGTGCTGCTGGGACTGGAGACCTTTGAGGAGGAGTATATCAGCCACATTCAGAATCATGAATGTCCGGGCAATATCCGGCAGAAGGTTCCGTGTATCAATATGTGCCCGGCACATGTGGATATCCCGGGCTATATCGCACTGGTAGGGGAGAACGATTATGCCGGGGCGATCAACCTGATCCGAAAGGACAATCCTTTGCCGACGGCCTGTGCCATGATCTGTGAGCATCCCTGCGAAGAGCGGTGCAGGCGCAACCTGATTGACGATTCACTGAATATCCGCGGACTGAAAAAATATGCGGTCGACCAGATCCCGGCGGATCAGGTTGCCGTACCGGAGGCGAATGTATCGACCGGCAAGAAGATTGCCGTGATCGGCGGCGGCCCGGCAGGTATGACGGCGGCCTATTTTCTGGGGCTGATGGGTCATAAGGCCGTCATTTTTGAGAGAAGAGACAAACTGGGCGGCATGCTGCGCTACGGCATTCCAAATTATCGATTTCCGAAGAGCCGGCTGGATGAGGATATCCGGGCTATTCTGTCGGCAGGTGCGATTGAGATAAAATACAATACGAATGTGGGTGTGGATGTATCGGTTCAGGAAATTTATGAAGCATATGACGCCGTGTTTGTCGCCATCGGCGCGCAGGTAGGGAAAACGCTTCGCCTGGAAGGCTCGGATGCCGGCCATGTGGAGTCCGCCGTGGATATGCTGGAGCGAATCGGCCACGGACAGGTTCCGGATTATTCGGAAAAGACGGTTGTCGTGATCGGCGGAGGCAATGTGGCGATGGACGCGGCCCGGAGCGCAGCCCGCTGCGGGGCAAAGGATGTCCGCATTGTATACCGGAGACGGCAGGATGATATGACGGCGCTCGATTCAGAGATTGAGTCGGCGATCATGGAAGGCATTGAGCTGATGACTCTTCAGGCTCCGCTTGCGATAGAAAAGAATCCGGACGGAAACTGCAGCGCGCTGATTGCGCAGCCGCAGATGATCGGTCCCTATGACCGCGCCGGTCGCCCCAGCCCGATGAATGCCAACAAGGAGCCGATACGGATTCCGTGCGATGTCATTCTGATCGCGGTGGGGCAGGATATCGTCAGTCAGCCGTTTAAGGAGTTCGGCATGCCGACAAAGAGAGGCGCCTTTGTCGCGGGACTGGATACGGCGGTGGAGGAGATACCCGGCGTATTTGCCGGCGGAGACTGCGCGACCGGGCCGGCTACAGCCATCCGCGCGATTGCGGCCGGCAAGGTGGCTGCCCGTAACATCGATGAATATCTGGGGTATCATCATAAACTGAACAGTAACGCGGAGGCGCCGGAAGCCAGGGAAAACAACCGGATTCCGACCGGGCGTGCCAATATCACTGAACGGCCGGCTTATCTGCGCAAGCTGGATTTTGAACATGTGGAAAACCCGTTTACATATGAGGAGGCGATGCAGGAGGCAGGCCGGTGCCTGCGCTGCGACCACTTCGGATGCGGTGTACTGGAAGGAGGCAGAGATAAATGATCCGATTGATAATAGATGGAAAAGATATAGAGACCGCTCCCGGTACGACTATCCTGGAGGCTGCCCGAAGCGCCGGAATCGAGATACCGACCCTTTGTCATCTGAAGCATGTCAATGAGATCGGTTGCTGCCGTCTGTGTGTCGTGGAGGCAGAGGGCATTGATAAGCTGTTGCCCGCCTGTAATACAAAGGTACGGGAGGGAATGGTCATCCGCACCAAAAACGAACGTATCACAAAAGCACGCCGGCTGGTACTGGATCTGCTGCTCTCCAATCACAGACAGGACTGTTTCAGCTGTTCAAAAAACGGCGCCTGTGAGCTGCAGAAATACTGCGTAGAATACGGGCTGGAGCATTCCTCCTATGACGGCACCCGTATCAAGATCGAGAAGCCGGAGCGCAAATCACATCCGTTCCTGCATTACCGCCCGGAGCTCTGTCTGCACTGCCAGCGCTGTGTCAGTACCTGTGCGAAATCGACCGGACGGCATGCGATCATTCTGCGGAAAACCGGAAATTATAATATTATCGAAGCTCCTTTCGGAGACGACTGGAAATCTTCTCTCTGTGAGTCATGCGGCAACTGCGCGCAGGCCTGTCCGACCGGCGCAATCACCGAGAAACGCAGAAAAGAATACAGAGAGTGGGATGTCCGCCATGTCCGGACGACCTGTCCGCACTGTGCGACCGGCTGTCAGTTTGATCTGGTTGTAAAGAACAACCGTATCGTGGACGTCCAGGCAGCGGACGGACCCTCGAACCACGGACTGGTCTGTGTAAAAGGGCGTTCCGGCAGCTTTGATTTCGTTCATTCGCCGGATCGGATTAAGTATCCGCTGATCAAAAATAAAGAGACGGGTGAGTTTGAGCGCGCCAGCTGGGACGAGGCCCTGGATCTGGTGGCGTCTAAATTTATGGAGATAAAAAAGAAATACGGCGCAGAGTCCCTGGCCGGATTTGCCTGCTCGCGTTCTCCGAACGAAGATGTCTATATGGTACAGAAGATGGTGCGCACCTGCTTCGGCAGCAACAATGTGGATAACTGTGCCCGCGTCTGCCACTCGGCCTCTGTGGCCGGCCTTGCGATGACGCTGGGATCAGGTGCGATGACGAATCCGATCTATGATATCACACACGATGTGGACTGTATCATGCTGGTCGGATCCAATCCGGAGGAAGCGCACCCGGTAGTTGGTATGCAGATCCGACAGGCAGTACAGAACGGAACGCGTCTTATTGTGGTCGATCCGCGGGATATCGGGCTGACGCAGTACGCGGACATTCATCTGAAACTGCAGCCCGGGACAAATATCGCGTTTGCCAACGGCATGATGCATGTCATGATCAAAGAAAACCTGATTGATCGAAAATTCGTTGAAGAGCGCTCAGAAGGATTTGAAGAATTAAAGGAGATTGTAAAAGAGTATACGCCGGAATATGTAGGCGGAATCTGTCATATCGATCCCGATCAGCTGATTGAAGCGGCCAGAATGTACGCGACAGCCAAAAAGGCACCGATCATTTACTGTCTGGGCGTGACCGAGCACACGACCGGTACCGAGGGCGTGATGTCCATGTCAAATATGGCGATGCTCTGCGGGAAGCTCGGAAAATCCGGCTGCGGCGTTAATCCGCTGCGCGGACAGAATAATGTACAGGGCGCCTGCGATATGGGAGCTATGCCGACGGATTTCCCCGGATATCAGAAGGTGACAAATCCTGATGTCGTCAGAAAATTTGAGAATGCCTGGGGTGTGCCTTTGAGCAGGAAACCCGGCGTCCATGCGACGGATGTATTCCCTGCCGCCATCAAAAAGGAGATCCGCGGCCTGTATATCTACGGCGAGGATCCGATTGTGACGGACGCCGACACAACGCATATTATCAAAGCGCTGGAGAGCCTGGACTTTTTCGTTCTGCAGGAGCTGTTTATGACGGAGACGGCAAAATACGCGGACGTGATACTCCCGGGTATGAGTTATGCGGAAAAAGAGGGCACTTTCTCCAATACGGAGCGGCGCGTGCAGCGCGTGCGGAAAGCGGTGGATCTGACGGCGGATCCGGAGTTTGATATCCGGCTGGACACAGACATCATCATAGATCTGATGAACCGGATGGGGTATTCGCAGAAACAGGTTACTTCTGCTGAGATTATGGACGAGATTGCCTCACTCACGCCGAGCTTTGGCGGAATCAGCCATGCACGGCTGGATGCCATGAACGGACAGGGGCTGCAGTGGCCCTGTCTGAACAGGGATCACCCGGGCACACCGATCATGCATGTCGGGAAATTTACCCGCGGGAGAGGATGGCTGTATCCGACACGGTATACGCCGTCGGCCGAGCTGCCGGATGAGGAATATCCGCTGTTCCTGATGACGGGACGTATCCTGTATCACTACACGACGCGCGCCATGACGGGCCGCACGCCGGGACTGATGGAGATTGAGGGGCGTTCCTATATTGAGATGAATGAGATGGATGCGGCGCGACTCGGCATATTAGACGGAGAACCGGTTCGCGCGAGCTCGCGGCGTGCTTCGATCATCACGACAGCCAGAGTCGGAACCAAAGTTTCTGAGGGAGAGACCTGGATGCCATTCCATTTCCCGGACGGAAATGCGAACTGGCTGACACATGCCGCGCTGGATCCGTTCTGCCGGATTCCGGAGTACAAGGTGTGCGCGATTCGCGTGGAAAAGCTGACCTGATGGTTCGGACTTAGTGCGCCCACGGATTGAAAAAGTGCAGTCCGTGAGAAGTGTCTTTCTGTGAGCATGTTGTTAAATAAAAGACAAAAATGTCTGGATTGCACTTTTTTCAGTACAAGAATTGTATTTTTTTACATGCAATTTTCGGGCGCTGGATTCTATACTTGTTTTAAAATAAATTCGACGGAGGATTTGATTATGAACTTTTTTTCACCGGCTGACGTAGCAAAAAATTATATCAACACCGGCAAGGGTAAGGTAAATACCCCGATACCGAAGATGATCATTCTGGCGATCCTGGCGGGCGCATTTATCGCGTTCGGCGGCGTCGGGGCGACGACGGTCGCCGTCTCAATCCCGGAGGCTTCTCTTGGGAAATTTATCGGAGCCTGCGTGTTCCCCGGCGGGCTGACGATGGTGCTTCTCGCGGGCAGCGAACTGTTTACCGGTAACTGTCTGCTGACGATTCCGCTTCTCGAGAAGGAGATTAAATTCAGCGGCATGCTGAAGAACTGGGTATTCGTCTATATCGGCAACATGATCGGAGGCATCCTGGTCGGCGGCGCGATCATCTACTGTCATCAGGCTTCTTTGTTCAGCAACGCGATGGCGGTATCGGTGATCTCGACGGCTGTGACAAAATGCTCCATGCCGTTTATGGACGCGTTTGTCAAGGGTATCCTCTGCAATTTCCTGGTATGTATCGCGGTGTGGATCTCTTTCGCGGCAAAGGATGTCGTCGGTAAGATCGTTGGTCTGTTTTTCCCGATCATGATGTTCGTGCTTTGCGGTTTTGAGCATAGCGTGGCCAACATGTATTACATAAGCGCGGGTCTTTTCGCGAAGCTGGTTCCCGCCTACGCGCAGGCGGCGGCAGAGGCCGGAATCGATACCAGTGCACTGACGGTCGGCAATTTCTTCGGAAAGAATCTGTTGCCGGTATCCCTCGGAAATATCGTGGGCGGCGCGATCTGTGTGGGATGCGCCTACTGGTTTATCTATCTCAGGAAGAAAAAAGAGCAGTAAAACACAATCTGTATTTCAATTTGTAACCAACAGTCGATGCATAGTCAGATGTGGGGCTTTATGCGGAGATTGGTAATATATAATGAAGGAGGAAACATTTTGGAGAAGAAAAAGACAGTTCCGTTCAACGGAACGCCGCAGCAGGAGGCCGAGCTTCTGAAGGCTATCAATGAGCTGAAGGGTCAGAAGGGTTCTCTCATGCCGATCATGCAGAGAGCGCAGGATATCTACGGATATCTTCCCTATGAGGTACAGGAGATCATTTCGGAGAAAACGAATGTACCGATGGCAAAGATCTACGGCGTGGCAACCTTTTATTCACAGTTCACCCTGTTCCCGAAGGGACAGCACAAAATCTCCGTATGTCTCGGTACCGCCTGTTATGTCAAGGGGTCGGGACAGATTTATGACAAACTTATGGAGCTTCTGGAGATCGGTGGAGGCGAATGTACCGCGGACGGCAAATTTTCACTTGATGCCTGCCGCTGCGTTGGCGCCTGCGGTCTCGCCCCGGTCATGATGATCGATGAGGAAGTGTATGGCAGACTGACGGTGGATGATGTGGAAGGCATCCTTGCTAAATATTGATGGAGGGTTTTTATGAAAACACTGGAAGAAATTAAAGCAATCCGAAAAGAGATGGAAGGCACCGTCGGATATCGCTCTGAGGAAAGTGAATACACGCGGATCGTGGTCGGTATGGCGACCTGCGGAATCGCCAGCGGTGCCAAACCGGTTCTGGATGCTATTACGGATGAAGTGGTAAAACGAGGATTAGATCATGTGAAGGTGACGCAGACCGGATGTATCGGACTCTGTCAGTATGAGCCGGTTGTGGAAGTATATGAACCCGGGAAGGAAAAGGTTACATATATTAAAATGAATCCGGGCAAAGCCGCGGAAGTCATGGAACAGCATATCATGGGCGGAAAACTGGCGGAGAATTATATGCTCCATGAGAAGGAGAGCAACGCATGTCTGCGTTCTCTGAATGAGTCTGTGTTCTACAAAAATCAGGAGAGGATCGCACTGCGCAACTGCGGCGTGATCGATCCGGAGAAGATTGATGAGTATATTGCCACCGGCGGATATGAGGCGATCCATAAGGTGCTGACAGAGATGACGCCGGATGAGGTGATCCAGACTGTACTGGATTCCGGACTGCGCGGCAGAGGCGGCGCGGGATTCCCGACCGGCCTCAAATGGAGATTCGCCTCGGGAAACCGCGGAAATGTTCAGAAGTATGTCTGCTGTAACGCGGATGAGGGTGATCCGGGTGCGTTTATGGATCGTTCCGTTCTGGAGGGCGATCCCCATGTCGTACTGGAGGCCATGTCGATTGCAGGCTACGCGATCGGATCCAATCAGGGATATATATACGTGCGTGCCGAATACCCGATCGCTGTAAAACGACTGCAGATTGCGATCGACCAGGCGAGGGAGTACGGACTGCTCGGTAAAAATATATATAATACCGGATTCGATTTTGATATCGAGCTGCGGCTGGGAGCTGGCGCTTTCGTCTGCGGAGAGGAGACCGCCCTCATGACTTCCATCGAGGGCAACCGCGGGGAACCGCGCCCGAGACCTCCGTTCCCGGCTGTAAAGGGATTATTTGAGAGTCCCACGATTTTAAATAACGTGGAGACATGGGCGAATATTCCCCGGATCATCCTCAACGGAGCGGAATGGTTTGCCGCGATGGGCACGGAGAAATCCAAGGGCACGAAGGTCTTTGCTCTCGGCGGAAAGATTAACAATACCGGACTTGTAGAGATTCCGATGGGAACGCCGCTCTCCACTGTAATCGACGATATCGGCGGAGGTATCCCGAACGGAAAGAAGTTTAAGGCGGTGCAGACCGGCGGTCCCTCCGGCGGATGTATTCCCGCACAGTATTATGATATCCCGATTGATTATGAAAATCTGGCCAGCATCGGCTCCATTGTCGGATCCGGCGGCATGATCGTCATGGATGAGGATACCTGTATGGTCGATATTGCGAAGTTTTTCCTGCAGTTTACGGTAGATGAATCCTGCGGAAAGTGTACCCCCTGCCGCGTCGGCACGAAGCGCATGCTGGAGATTCTGGAAAAAATCACCAAAGGACAGGGTGAGATGGAGGATCTGGACCGTCTGGAGAAGCTGGCCGGACAGATTAAACAGAACGCGCTGTGCGGACTCGGACAGACGGCGCCGAACCCGGTGCTCTCGACGCTGAAATACTTCCGTGAGGAGTACATCGCCCATATCCGGGATAAAAAATGCCCGGCCGGAACCTGCCGTGCGCTGACGACCTATAAGATCGATCCGGTCAAGTGCAAAGGCTGTACCTTATGTGCACGCAACTGCCCGGCGGACGCGATTACAGGCGAGGTAAAAACGCCGCACGCCATTGATACGGCCAAGTGCATCAAGTGCGGTACCTGTATCGAGAAATGCCGCTTCGGCGCGATCTACAAAGAGTAAGGAAAGGATGGGGCGATAAAATGATAAATGTTACAATTAACGGAATCAATGTCACGGTAGAAGAGGGAACGACGATCCTTCAGGCCGCCGAATCGGTCGGTATCGAGATCCCCACCCTCTGTTATATCAAAGAACTCGATCCAGAGGCGTCCTGCCGGATGTGTCTGGTAGAGATCGAGGGAAATCCGAAGCTTGCGACCGCATGTTCTTTTCCTGTAGCGGAGGGAAATGTGATTTACACGGAGAGCGAGCGGGTGGTGGAAGCGAGACGGTCGGTGCTTGACCTGCTTTTATCCAATCACAGGACGGACTGCTTTACCTGCACGAAGAACGGCGCCTGCAAGCTGCAGGATCTGTGCCGGAAATACGGGGTGGAACAGACCAGCTATCCGGGAGAGATTCAGGAGTATGAGAATGACGACACGAATCCGTTCATCGTCTATGATCCGAACAAATGTATTCTCTGCCA
>JAJBUT010000157.1 GCA_020860185.1 Lachnospiraceae bacterium
ATACGCTGCCGGCCGTTTCACAGAGTGTGATCATCACCCGCATGGACGGACGTACACCGGTTCCGGAGAAAGAAGAGATCGCGGCGTTTGCGGTGCATCAGGCGACCATGGTGGTATTTTTAAGCACAGGGCTGCTGGAACAGCTTTCCGCGCAACTGATCGCGGGCGGATACACGGCGGATACGCCGGCGGCGATCGTGTATAAAGCTACGTGGGAGGATGAAAAAAAATATATCTGCACGGTTGGGAATCTGGCGCAGACTGCCAGGGAGCATGGCATCACGAAGACGGCTCTGATGATCATCGGGGATGTGGTGAAGCAGTCCAACTACAGCCGATCGGAGCTGTACAACCCGGCGTTTTCCACTGAATTTCGGGAAGCACGGAGGGCGTATTGTGAGTAAACTTTATGTGGTTGGTATCGGCCCGGGCGCCTGTGAACAGATGACAATCCGGGCGGAGAAAGTATTGGAACGCTGCGATGTGATTGTGGGATACACAGTGTATGTGGATCTGATAAGAGAACATTTTGACGGGAAGGAATTCCTCACCACACCCATGACCAGAGAGGTGAAGCGGTGCAAGATGGCGTTTGAAGAAGCGGCCAAAGGAAAAACTGTGGCCATGATCTGCAGCGGAGATGCGGGCGTTTACGGCATGAGCGGTCTGATGCTCGAAATGGGGTCGGCATACCCGCAGATTGAGGTAGAGGCCGTACCCGGCGTGACGGCCGCGACAGCGGGCGCCGCTGTGCTCGGTGCGCCCCTGAACCATGATTTTGCCGTGATCAGCCTGAGCGACCTTCTGACACCGTGGGAGACGATTGAGCGGCGGCTGCTCTGTGCCGCCGCGGCGGATTTTGCTGTGGTATTATATAATCCGTCCAGCAAAAAACGGCAGGATTATCTGAAGAAAGCCTGCGATCTGATGCTTCGTTATAAATCGTCTGAAACGGTTTGCGGCATTGTCAGCCATATCGGGCGGGATGGGGAAGACATGCGGCTTTATACACTGGAGGAGCTGCGTGATATACCGGTGGATATGTTTACGACTGTCTTTATCGGAAATTCTCGGACGAAGGTAATGAACGGAAAGATGGTAACTCCCAGGGGATATCAGATTTCATGATATATGTGTAAAGATGCCATGGATAGAGTGTCTGCTGACCGACTCATGACTTTGGAACCGGATCGGAGCGCAGACACATTATTTCATTCAGACAGGGCTGCAGTTCCCGGAGGTAAACAGGTTTGAGTTCATCAGAAGAGAATTTATATCAGAAAATCGCTCAGATACAGCCGGTCTGCCGGCAATCCATGCAAAAAGCCGAAGAGCGCTGGAATCAGGTCGCCAAGCCTCTGGGCAGTCTCGGAAAACTGGAGCAGGCGGTGATTCAGATCGCAGGGATCACCCGCAGTGAGAGGGTAGATATCTCAAAAAAAGGTCTGCTGATCCTGTGTGCCGACAACGGCGTGGTGGCGGAGGGTGTGACGCAGACCGGGCAGGAGGTCACAGCTGTGGTAGCGGAAAATTTTCTTGACCTTCGATCCTGCGTGGCAATCATGTGCCGTGACGCGGGGACGGATATCTTTCCCGTTGATATCGGAATGGCAGTCGATACGCCCCGGGTGGAGCGGCGCAAAATCGCTTATGGGACAAAGAATATGTATCTGGAACCTGCCATGACCCGTGATGAGGCCATCTCCGCCGTGGAGACGGGTATTCGGATTGTGGGGGAAAAGGCCAAAGCAGGTTATCAGATTCTGGCGACAGGGGAGATGGGGATCGGCAATACCACCACCAGCAGCGCTGTGACAAGCGTTCTCCTTGATCTGCCGGTCGAGGCGGTGACAGGCAGGGGCGCGGGGCTCACCGGCGCCGGTCTGGCGCGAAAGATTGATGTGATTCAAACGGCGATCGCGAAACACCGGCCGGATCCGAGCGATCCGCTGAACGTGCTGGCAAAAGTCGGCGGATTTGATATCGCAGGACTGGCGGGGGTATTTCTCGGCGGCGCGCTGTATCACATACCGATTGTGGCTGACGGATTTATTTCGACGGCGGCTGCTCTGATCGCGGTTCGATTGCAGCCTCTGACAGCGGACTATATCCTGGCATCCCATCTGTCGAAAGAACCGGCCGGGGAACTTCTGCTACAGACAATCGGAAAGACGCCGTTTCTCACCTGCGATATGTGTCTGGGGGAGGGCAGCGGCGCGGTGGCTCTTTTTCCGATTCTGGATATGGCTGTCCATATTTATCAAGAGATGAGCTCCTTTTCCGAAGCTGGTTTCGGGACTTATGTACCTCTGGAATAAATATAGCAAATCCGTTTAACCGCAGGCAGAAATTATAGCTTTTTGATTTCACTGTGCAGATCCTGCAACGACCGGATCTCGCCGTTTCCGTTTTCTTTCACATACCGGATCCCCTTCGTGGTGACTCTGGCAGCTGCCATGGTCGTCATGTAGGGGATTTTTGCCTTGATGGCTGCTTTACGGAGATAGCTGTCATCGTGGATACTCTCTTTTCCGGCGGGAGTATTGACAATCAGGTCAATGGTCCCGTTGGTGATCATGTCCAGGATGTTCGGTCGCCCTTCGTAAAGCTTTTTTACTTTTTCCGCCGCAATGCCGTTTGCGGTCAGCAGGTCGCAGGTGGAACCGGTGGCAAGGATCTTAAATCCGTCATCCGCAAAGCTACGCGCGATCTCCACAGCCTCCGGCTTATCTTTGCTGTTGACGGAGATCAGGACGGTGCCTTCCAGGGGAAGGCGGGTCTGTGTGGCCTCCTGCGCTTTATAAAAAGCTTCACCGTAGGAGGATGACAGGCCGAGCACTTCTCCGGTGGAGCGCATCTTTTTTCGTATATTCTTCGATTGTTTTTACATTTTCTTCAGAAATGTGTACTGATGGAATGATGCAGGCGGAGTCTCCGGAGTGAATACCGGCGAGCTCAATGTGCTCCATGACGGCCGGCACAAAAGCGTGTGTTCCGTCGCTGATCGCGTCCGCCTCGCACTCCAGAGCATGTTTCAGGAAGCGGTCGATGAGGATGGGGCGATCCGGCGTGACGCCCACGGCGGCTTTCATGTAGTCAGCCAGGCTCTCATCATCATACACAACCTCCATGCCGCGGCCGCCCAGGACGTAGGAAGGGCGCACCATCACGGGATAACCGATTTCCCCTGCGATGGAGATGGCTTCCTCTACATCCACTGCCATGCCTGATTCCGGCATGGGGATTTCCAGCTTTTCCATCATGGCGCGGAACAGATCCCGGTCTTCCGCCAGATCAATGACAGATGGCGCGGTCCCCAGAATCTTCACGCCGTTTTTTTCCAGATCCGCTGCCAGATTCAGCGGGGTCTGGCCGCCGAACTGTGCGATGACGCCCAGCGGTTTTTCTTTTTCATAGATACTCAGCACATCCTCCAGGGTCAGAGGCTCGAAGTACAGCTTGTCGGATGTGTCGTAGTCGGTGGAAACCGTCTCCGGGTTGCAGTTTACGATAATGGTCTCAAAGCCCAGCTTTTTCAGTGCGAGAGAAGCATGGACGCAGCAATAGTCGAACTCGATGCCCTGACCGATTCGGTTGGGACCGCCGCCGAGGATCATGATCTTCGGCCTGTCCGCGGAAACCGGGTTTTTGTCCGGCGCATTGTAGGTGGAATAGTAGTAGGCGCTGTTTTCGGTCCCGCTTACGTGTACGCCCTCCCAGGCTTCCGTCACACCCAGTTCAAGCCGACGGGAACGGATGGCATCCTCGGGTATTTCCAGAATCTGATTCAAATATTTGTCGGAAAATCCGTCTTTTTTCGCTGCGGTCAGCGCTTCGTCGGAGGGAAGCTGTCCTTTGCACCGGCAGAGTGCCTCCTCTTCCTCCACAAGCTCTTTCATCTGCTCGATAAACCAGGTCTTTACCTTCGTGATTTCGTGGATTTCCTCCACAGTGGCGCCTTTGCGCAGCGCTTCATACATGACAAAGTGACGTTCGCTGGAAGGCGTGATCAGCAGGGAGAGCAGCTCTTCCTTTGACTTCCGGTTAAAATCCTTTGCGTAGCCGAGACCATAACGCCCTGTCTCAAGGCTCCGTATGGCTTTCTGGAAAGCCTCTTTGTACGTCTTTCCGATGCTCATGACTTCGCCGACCGCGCGCATCTGAGTGCCCAGCTTATCCTCCACGCCTCTGAACTTTTCAAAGACCCAGCGGGCGAATTTAATCACTACATAATCTCCGTCCGGCACGTACTTGTCCAGCGTGCCGTATTTTCCGCAGGGAATGTCCGTGAGGGACAGGCCCGAGGCAAGCATGGCGGATACCAGAGCAATCGGAAAACCGGTTGCTTTGGACGCCAGTGCGGAGGAACGGGAGGTGCGGGGGTTGATCTCGATGACGATGATCCGGTCTGTCTTCGGATCATGGGCAAATTGTACGTTGGTGCCGCCGATGACCTGCACGGATTCCACAATCCTGTAGGCCTGTTCCTGCAGACGCTTCTGTACTTCTTCGGAAATGGTAAGCATCGGCGCGGAGCAGAAGGAGTCGCCCGTGTGGACGCCCATAGGGTCAATATTCTCAATAAAGCAGACGGTGATCAGGTTGTTGTCCTGATCGCGGATGACTTCAAGCTCCAGCTCCTCCCAGCCGAGGATGGACTCCTCCACCAGAACCTGGCCGACCAGGCTCGCCTGCAGACCCCGCGCACAGACGGTCTTTAATTCTTCTTTACTAATGAAAGCTGATCCTTCTCGGGGTAAAACCTATTCCGATGTCGATCAAATGATGGAGGAAATACTTGCAGATGTATGATGTCAGACCATCCACAAAATTTCAAAAAGATGTCAAACGAATAAAGAAACGGGGTTACGACGTATCTCTTCTTACAGATGTAATTAAGCTTCTGGCAGCAGGAGAACAACTTCCAGAGCAAAATTATGATCATCCATTGACCGGAAATTTCACAGGTTGCCGCGAATGCCACATTACAGCAGATTGGATTTTAATTTACGAAGTAAATCAAAAAGAACTATATCTCTATCTTACACGGACAGGGACGCATAGTGATTTGTTTAAAAATAATTACAAACAGAAACCAGTACCTCGAATATAAAGTTATTAATTATTCGATGTACTAGCGTGATCTCCAATGATATATTTAATAATAATAGGAAATATATGAAAAAACTCGCCTTAACTGATGAAATATTACTA
>JAJBUT010000209.1 GCA_020860185.1 Lachnospiraceae bacterium
CACCGCGATTCCCACAAAAGAGATCGGCCCCGCAAACGCGGGCACGGTGGCCTACAATATGCTGGACAGAAGAATCAGGGAAATCCGCAGAAACCGGATATTCACCCCGAGGTTTTTCGCGTAAATCTCCCCCACCTGGTAGGCGCTGATGGGTTTTGAAAGAAAAAAGGTGAGGACCAGTGTCACCGCAATCACCACTGTCATCGCCCGGACATTGCTCCACGATGTCCCCGAAAAGCTCCCCAGAGACCAGTTGTGCAGATTGACGATGTTGGAATCCTCGGCGAACGTCACCACAAAATCCGTGATGGCAGAGCAAATGTATCCGATCATCACGCCGCACACAACCAGGATGGCCATGTTGCTGACTTTCTTTGAGACAGCCAGAACCAGTCCCATGGCCAGCATCGAGCCCGCGAAAGCCGCGAGAATCATCCCGGCAGAGCTGATAATGATCCCCCTTCCCAGCAGAAAAATCATGAACAGGGCTACAATCAGCTTTGCGCCGGAGGATATACCAAGTACATAAGGACCGGCAATCGGATTTCCGAAAAAAGTCTGCAGCAGGAAACCCGAGACAGACAGGGCGCCCCCCAGAATCAACGCAGCGATGGCGCGCGGCAGACGGATCTCCCACACAACCGTGGCTTCGGTGCTGCCGCTATTCTGCCGGAACAGAACGGCCAGGCATTCCCGGAAGGAAATATCCACGGTTCCGCCTTTTATATTTATCATAAACAAAAGAAACAGCAGCAGGGCCAAAACCAGAAAGGCGGCCATACAGCGCACGGTACGTTTCTGCATTCTTCCCCCTACTCCAGTCGGTACAAATAATTCAGTTCCTCATCCGGTGTATCCTCATCCGTCAGGATCGCGTGAATATCCATCATCAGCGCGACAAACCCGGTGGTCTCCTGAAAAACACTTTTTCCGGTACACCAGACGTTTCCGTCCTGCACCGCCTGAAAATCGGCCAGCAGTTCACTTTTGTCCAGAAGCTCGTCCATCGTCGTCAGCTCGTTGTCGATGGAACTGTTGTAGATCAGCACATCCGCATCCTTCGCTCCCAGATAAAAATCCTCCATCTGCATATTCATGGTGGAAACGGCGCTGTCCTCATCGCCGGTCAGATTCTCAAAGGCATATACCCCTCCGGAAAGTTCGATCATCTTTGAGATGTAACCGCCGTATTTATGTATATTGGCGGCACCGTTGGTCGTGATATAGAAAAAAGCTACTGTCTTTCCGGTACTCTCCCCTCCCAGAACATCCGAGAGACTGGCTACCTGTTCCTCAAAATATCGGTCCGCCTCCTCCTCTTTGCCGAGCAGGATTCCATATACCTTCACCCACTCCAGTCTTCCCAGCGGATGATTTTCGTAGCTGGAATGCTCCACGAACACCGGGATGCCAAGCTCCTCCAGCTGTGTCTGAACATCCGGGGAGTGGTAGATCATGGTAGATTCAATCGCCAGGTCACAGCCCTCAGAGAGCAGCAGCTCATAATCCGGCGCAGAATATTTGCCGGCGTAGAGCATCTCCCCGCTCTCGATGGCCGCCTTCGCCTCCTCGATATACCAGCCGTCCGCATTGGTTCCGGACAGACGGATATTGCCGATCCCGTCCAGCACACGGAACAAATCCATCGCTGAGGTCGCCACAAGATAAATGCGGTCCGAGCCCTGCCCGATGACGGTGATATCATCCGGCAGATTCACCGGTACCTGCATCCCCTCGGGAACCACCAGATAGCGGGTATCTCCGGCAACCGTAATCAGATAATAGCCGCCCTCATACCGGTCGGCGGCAAACTGCGTGGCATAGCTCAGGGAAACACTCTCCTGCACTTCCATCTCATCCCAGTCATAAATATCATTCGCTGCCGCGCCTGTCTCAGAAATCACGCTTTGTGATTCATCCGCGGCGGATTTGCCCTGACAGCCGCCCAACAGGAACAGCCCGGCACATATCGCTGCAAAAAGCACACAGAAGAAAACACGCCGTGTTTTTTCTGCCGTTATTTTTTTTCTGTATTTTATGTATAGTTCAGAATCCCGTATCATCCGTCTGCCCCGAATCTACAGGAAACAACAGGCGTCGTTTCCTTTGTGTCAGATACATGGCTATGTAGCATTTTCGGCCTGTCCCGGCGCAACCACATCTACGGAAATCAACTGCTTCACTCTGCAGGAGAAATCGTTGATGAGTCAAAATATATGGTATAGTCGATCTCATGAGGCTCGCTCATCGCCGTCGTATCCGCAGTCACTGCCATCGCATAATCAAATCCGTCCACCGGAATTTCAAAGAGCGACCCTCCCTCTGTGCTGATCGGCAGATACTTCTCCTCTCCCACAATCATATAGTCATAATTGGAGCTGCTCCAGGTAATCCGCGCGGTCGCCGCCCCGCCTGTCACAATCAGTACTGCAGGAGATTCGATATTCGCGCGTCCGGTGCCGCCCTCCAGTGTCACCCCGATGGTGTAGGTTCCGTCTGCCAGGTTCAGAGATTCCGGAGAAACACCTGACCCAGCCTCCGATGCGGACTCCTCTCCCTCAATCCTAGCCGGATTAGATACCGATACCGTATGGTCGTACCAGACGCCTTTTGTACCGATGATCGCGACGGAATACTCCTCATCCAGAGCCGGAACCGGAATGTCAAATCCGTAGACCGTTTCCGTATAGCCGTCGCTGTATGTCACTTCATCTTCCACAGGCTCGATCAGAACAGCGCCTTCCTCCTGCGCCTCCTCCGCAGTGCCATAGTAGAGGTTTACGATATTTTGGGAGACCAGAGAGACATGTATCATCATGACACCGTCTTCCACTGTGAGCGTTCCTTTCCCGTCGCAGGCTTCATTGACATGGAACATACTGCTGTCCGTAATAAACTCCGCCGTATAAACGCCATCCTCCAGAACTGTATCACTTACTTCTGTGTACTCCCCGTCTGCCTCATCCGCCGCAGACGTCTGTGTATTCTCCTCTTCTGCGGAGACAGCCGCCGTTCCCGATTCGGTAACCGCCTGCGCACCGCAGCCCGCCAGACACAGCGCCGCTGATAATGATACCGCCAGTAAAATCCCGATCCGTTTTCGCATCATAACTTTTCTCCTCTCACTGCTCCAGCCACGCCCGGATCGCATCATCATCCTGATCGCTGATGCGGATCGCTGTATGCACCGAGGCACCGCTGCAGATTTCCTTCACAGCCTTCCCTGACTTCTCCGGTCCGGTCGATCCGCTGGTACAGAACACATATACATCCTTCCCGGTGAAATCATACCCGGAAACAAATGTCCGGATCAAACGCGGGCATGTGCCGTACCACACGGGAAAGCCGAGCAGGATGCAGTCATAGGAAGCAAAATCGTCCACGCGGGTCGTCACCACAGGCATCTCCCGCGTGGCGATCTCCTTTCCGCCGATCGCTATGGCCCTGGCATAGCTGCCGTAATTTTTCTTCGTCTTAATCTCAAAAAGATCGCCGCCCGTCAAAGCCTGCATCCGCTCGGCGGCACTCCTGGTATTACCTGAAAGTGAAAAATAAGCAATCAAAGTTTTCATTGTCTGTCGACCTCCTGAAAAAAAACAGTTTTACAGTTATCATTTGCGCTGTCATCCATCTGTCCTAAGATTCATCCTTTCCGGAAAGAATCGAATCCGGCTGATTTGTCCGTTTTTTCCACGGACACCACTGGCTCTGCAGCGCATATTTTTTAAGCATGATTATAATGGCAACTCCGATGATCGTGAGCAGATTTTCCACGGCAGTCGTGTCATGCACAATCATATGCCGCACAATTACAAACATCATCACATCGAGAACCGTCTCTGTCCCAGGGCTGCACAGCACCTTAAACAGCTCTACACAGATTACAATATTCAGAATATACGTAATAAATGTCAGCAGCGCGCCGTCCGCATTCGGATTCGAGATATATTCCAGAAATGGCGTCTTTAAAAAGAACATGGCGATCACAACGACCACGATGATGATCACAGAAAGCAGGACTTCCAGCACTTCGCTCACGTGATCCATCATATTTCTCAGTTTTTTCCATTTATTTAACATAGTGTAACCCCTGATCTGTTTTTTATGCAGGATACAGCTTAGGAACTGTCGATCAAAGTTCCTTACCGGAACTCATCCAGCAGCCCAGACAATCCGTCTTCCTGAAAAATCTGTTTATAATAGCTGACCTCATCGTAGATCAGGTCGTCAATCACCCGCATGCCGAGCAGTTCCACCGGCGCTTTGTCATCCGTCATCAGATACTCTCCCGGTTCATATGCCTGCAGGTTGTCTGAGACGGTGTCCATCATGGCTCTCAGATTCACATCCGTCTCAAGACCAATGTTCGTCTCCATCACCGTAAGCATATCCGGATTGTCGGACGCAAACAGCTCCCGGTTCGTATTCCCGGAACAGTCCACCGTATAGACCTCGGAAAATACGGCGGACACGGTATCGGAAATATACTGGTTAATATTCCCCTCCTCCCCGCCGCGCATATTCATATTGATCACCATCACGCCGCCTGGGTTCAGGTGTTCCTGCACCAGCGTAAAAAATTCGATCGTAGACATCTGAAACGGGATCGTGATATCCTGATAAGCGTCAACCATGATCACATCATATGTTTTGTCGACCGCGTTCAGATAGGCGCGCCCGTCATAGGTGTACACAGGAATATCTTCAGAGAGGTGAAAATACTCCACGGCAAGCTCCGTGATATCCTCATCTATCTCCACACCTTCGATGTTCAGATTGTCAAAGTACAGATTACACTGTGTCGCAAAGGTTCCCGTCCCCATACCGAGAATCAGGACATCCAGCTCCTCCGTCTCATTGACATCCGCCATCATGGTGGAAGCCATGGCATAATCGTAATACATCCCGGTCAGACTGCCGTCCCTGACATAGACCGACTGAACGCCAAACAGCACATTCGTGGATAAGTAGACCCTGTTGTCGTCCTCCTTCACCTGCAGATAATTATAAACGGACTCCCCCTCATAGGTCAGATCATCCTCCCAGAAAGCAAAGCTGTCCGTTCTGCTGACCAGACAGGCGACGATCAGCACAGCCCCGCCGACAGCCGCACGGACCGCCTTCTGCCGTCGCCTGCCGCAATAGATGAGCGCGATCGCCAGCACAATGCCGG
>JAJBUT010000016.1 GCA_020860185.1 Lachnospiraceae bacterium
CCCGCCTCTGACGCCCGTTTACATACCCGACAGAGTCACGACCATCGGCGTTTGGTCGTGCTTTTGCTGCTCGCGTCTGACAACGGCGACCATCCCGGCCAGCGTCACGACTATCGGCGATGGGGCGTTTTATTTTTGCGAGAGCCTGACCAGTGTGACCATTCCGGCCAGCGTCACTTTCATTGGTGATGGTGCGTTCTATGGCTGCGAAAGCCTGACCGACATCACGGTAGACGCGGAAAACAGCGCGTACGCCTCGCTGGACGGCGTGCTGTTCAATAAGGATCAAACGGAACTGATTTGTTGCCCGGGCGGAAAATCAGGAGAATATGTTGTCCCGGCCAGCGTCATCACCATCGCCGCTTATGCGTTTTATGAATGCGCGGGTCTGACCAGCGTGACGATTGGCAGCGGTGTCACGACCATCGGAGACTATGCGTTCTATGGCTGCGAAAGCCTGACCGACATCACAGTGGATGGAGAAAACAGCGTGTACGCCTCACTGGACGGCGTACTGTTCAATAAGGATCAAACGGAACTGATTTGTTGCCCGGTCGGAAAAACAGGGGAATACGTCATTCCGGACAGTGTTACCACCATCGGTGAATTCGCGTTTGACGGCTGCGAGAACCTGACCAGCGTGGTGATCGGCAGCGGCGTCACCACCATCACCGATTCTGCGTTCTGGTACTGCACGGGTCTGACCAGTCTGGTGATTGGCAGCGGTGTCACGACCATCGGAGACTATGCGTTTGAGGGCTGCAAAGGCCTGACTGACGTATACTATGTCGGGGCTGAGGAGGACTGGGCGGCAATCGACATTGGCAGCGGTAATTCTTACCTGACCAATGCCGCCATACACTTCTGCACCGTCACAGTCACCGAGCCAACTTGCACCGATGACGGAACCATAACCTACATCTGCACCGAGGACGGCGACAGTTACACAGTAATCATTTCCGCCGCCGGCCACCAGTACGAAAACGGCGTCTGCACCGTCTGCGGCGCAAAGGAGCCGGGCGCAGGCGGCGCCGGATGGCACAGTCCGGAAAGGCTGTCCCACGTCCTGTTTCACATGATGGATCGCTTCTTAACGATGTGGTCCAACCTGTTTTCAAAGGTTTGGTAAACAGAGTCCTGACTTGACGCGGCCCCCGAAAGCGATTTGCTTTCGGGGGCTTGCTCTTTTCCCTGGGCAGGTAAAAATCAGAACAGTACATGGCCGGCATTGCATAATTTATATTAAGAAGGATCGTAAGGAGACGGCCGACATAAAAACTTACACCCCCATTAATATTGTGATCCATCACCCACAAACGGATGCAGGCAGGAAAAACCTTGCCGCCAGGGTTGCCGCAGTACATAGTGACGCCATCCATCATTATCTGGACTGTTCATCATTAAACGAAGAGGCGTTTTTGGATGCGGTAGAAAACATGCAGGACGAACCCGCAGGGCAGGACGGAGGAAAAAGTGATTAGCGGGAGTGTAGCAAACGAACTGCTCATGTACTATAGATCAAAACGCAAGACAAACAGGGAAATCTCTCTCTACGAACCCATCGGCACCGACAGAGAGGGTAATCCGTTTAACATGGCGGATATTGTCGAAAGCCCGGAATCAGAACTCTGGGAGCGCGTACTGCTGAAGAAAAATGTCGGGCAGCTGTATGCTCTGGTTCCGAAGGTGTTAAACAGCCGCGAACAGTATATTATCTGCAGAAGATACGGTTTATACAATACTGTGCCGCGTACACAGCGGGAAATAGCGCAGAAGCTTGGAATCAGCAGGTCTTACGTGTCCCGCATCGAAAAAAAGGCTTTAGTGAAATTAAGGCGTGCATTTACTCAGTGAATATGGTACAATGAGCCCAGAATAGTTTTACGAACGAATCAGAATACATGAAGGAGGACGTGTGATGGGGTTGTTGAGCGGTCTGCAGACTATGTTTGGTGTGAAACCGGCTTCGGCCAGAACCGACAGTGAGCAGAGGAATTCTGCATTACATCACCGGGAGAGCGAACTGCAGAAAAAGAATATCATGCTGCAGGAGCAGCTGGATGCTGCACGTGAGCAGATTATTCAGTTGGAGAATCAGATTCGAGCCATGAAAAAGGAGATCGCAGAGGTGGAGCAGAGTACCGACTCGAAGAGAGAAGAAACAGATCGGCTGGTCGTCGAAGTATCGGCTCAGATGCAGAATATGATGGATACTCTGGAACAGCAGATGAAGCAGCTGGAGGACAGGACGGATGATCAGTTCAGACAGCTTACAGAGAGTACGCAGAGGCAGATCAACGAGCTTAAAGAAACCACTGCTGATCAGGTTCGGAGCCTTTCGGAGTCGGTTCAGCCTGTCCGTGAGATACAGAGTTCCACCGAAGAGATCAGGGAGTCTTTGAATCGAATCAGTGATATACAGAACGCGGCGGATCAGATCGGTGAGATACGCGAGTCCGTGAGCCGGATGGATGAGATAAAATCATCCACAGACCAGATCGGCGAGATACGCGAGTTCATAAGCCGGATGGATGAGATAAAATCGTCTACAGATCAGATTGCAGAGATACGGCAGTCGGTGAGTCAGATAGACGAGCTCAGAGCCATGGTGGAGAACCTGGATCAGCAGAAAGTCTCCATGGATGAGATTAATGAGAAGACTGAGAGCCTGAAGACAGATATGGTGGAGAGGATTCATACGGAAAATGTCCAATGCTACCGCAATATGAAGGGGCTCATAACAGATCTGGATGTAAAGATTGCAGAACTGGAACTGGATGACAACAGCCTGAAAAAGATTCAGAAGTCGTTCAAAGGAATGAAGTTTTTTACGCTTTGCGGTTTTTTAGGCTTTTTGCTGATGATATTTATGACATTATATGTCACAGGCGTGATATTGTTTTAATCCATCGTCCTGAGGATCATCTGATTTTATGTGTAGATTTTTTCGGAATCGGAGTGTAGTGGTATGAATACAGAAAGGGAATATTGGAAAGCGGGGAATATGCTTTACCCTGTTCCGGCGGTTATGATCAGTTGTCAGCGTCCCGGAGAGACACCGAATATTATCACGATCGCGTGGGCGGGTACCGTCTGCTCTGATCCGGCGATGCTTTCTGTGTCTGTTCGGCGGGAGCGTTATTCCTACGATATTATAAAAGAAACAGGGGAGTTTGTGGTCAATCTGACAACAAAGGAGCTTACGCGCGCTGCCGATTACTGCGGTGTGAAGTCCGGAAGAGATATGGATAAGTTCTCCGTGCTTCATCTGACACCGAGCGTATCCAAAACCGTTGATGCGCCGGGCATAGCCGAGAGTCCGGTGAGTCTGGAGTGCAGGGTAAAGCAGATCATGGAATTGGGATCTCATGATATGTTTCTGGCGGAGGTGACAGCTGTGTCTGTCAACCCGGACTATCTGGATGAGGATGGAAAGTTTCATCTGAATGAGCTGGGTCTGGTGGCTTATTCCCATGGAGAGTATTTCACGCTTGGTGAGAAGATCGGCAAATTCGGATACAGCGTGCAGAAGAAGAAATGATGCGGCTGCAGAGTCTGAGCCTGATCTGTACCGACAGTTCCTGACCCCGGATAAACCGGAATAGAAAATTCTGCCATCTGGTGCAAAAATCGTTGATAAGCGCCTGACGGACGTGAATGATAACAGAAGACTATAAAACAGGAAGCAGAGTGTCATCCGTGTACTCTGCTTCCTGTCTTTCATTGAAGATACGGTTCAGAATCAGTTCTTATCCTTTTCGGCAAGCATCATGGCGCGGACCTTCAGCGGAAGACCGAACAGAGTGATGAAGCCCTCGGCGTCATGGTGATCATACAGATCGCCGGTGGTGAAGCTCGCCAGAGATTCACTGTAAAGAGAGTAGGGGGATGTTGTTCCGGCCTTTATGATGTTGCCCTTGTAAAGCCTGAACGTAACGGTTCCGGTCACATACTTCTGTGTTGACGTTACAAAAGCTCGAACCGCATCGCAGAGCGGTGTGAACCATTTCCCCTCATATACAATCTGAGCCAGTCGGTTGCCCATGTCTTTTTTCACATCCATGGTGGCGCGGTCCAGAACCAGCTCTTCCAGCTGGTCGTGTGCCTCCATCAGGATCGTTCCGCCGGGTGTTTCGTATACGCCGCGTGATTTCATGCCGACGACACGGTTCTCAACGATATCCACGATGCCGATGCCGTGCTTTCCGCCGAGTGCGTTTAACTCACGGATGATATCGGAGACCTTCATCTCTTTTCCGTTGATGGATGTCGGAACGCCCTCTTCAAAGGTCATGGTGACATACTCGCCCTCATCCGGTGCATGCTCCGGGGAAACGCCGAGAACTAGCAGATGATCGTAGTTCGGCTCGTTTCCGGGGTCTTCCAGCTCCAGACCCTCGTGGCTGATATGCCAGAGATTGCGGTCGCGGCTGTAGCTCTGGTCAGAGGAGAACGGAAGGTCGATGCCGTGTGCCTTACAGTATTCAATCTCGGATTCGCGGGAATCCATGTTCCATTTGCTGTCGCGCCAGGCGGCAATGATCTTGAGATCGGGCGCCAGTGCCTTGATTGTCAGCTCAAAACGAATCTGGTCGTTGCCCTTGCCGGTCGCACCGTGGCAGATGGCGGTCGCACCTTCCTTTCGGGCGATCTCTACCAGCTTTTTTGCAATGCCCGGGCGGGCCATGGACGTGCCGAGAAGGTATTTGTGCTCATATACGGCACCGGCCTGTACGCATGGCATGATATAATCTTCACAGAACTCGTCCGTGATATCTTCAATATATAATTTCGATGCGCCGGAATACTTTGCTCTCTCCTCAAGGCCGTCGAGCTCGGATCCCTGTCCGCAGTCTACGCAGCAGCAGATCACTTCATAATCATAGTTTTCCTTCAGCCAGGGGATGATCGCGGTGGTATCCAATCCGCCCGAATAGGCAAGAATCACTTTTTCTTTCATAGTCATAATTCCTTTCATGTATAAACTTCCATGCGCTGCTGTCGCAGCGCGCCAACATCTATGAAAGTCGATTGC
>JAJBUT010000075.1 GCA_020860185.1 Lachnospiraceae bacterium
TTGTCCGCCGCCTCCGAGATCAGATTCGGATTCATGATCGCGGCAGAATTAATGGAAATCTTGTCCGCGCCCTCCCGGAGCAGCATCCGGAAGTCATCCACCGTGCGGATCCCGCCGCCGACTGTAAACGGAATAAAAACGGTCTCCGCGACCCGGCGCACCATGTCGACAACCGTGGCACGGGCATCCGAGGACGCTGTGATGTCAAGGAAAACCAGTTCATCCGCTCCGGCTTTGTCATAAGCTGCACCAATTTCCACAGGGTCACCCGCATCCCTGAGGTTGACAAAATTAACTCCCTTCACCACGCGCCCGTTGTTGACATCCAGGCACGGGATAATTCTCTTTGTAAACATAAAATTCCTCCCGGCATCCATAAAAGCACAGGAAACGACCTTAAACCGTCATTTTTGTCGTTCCCTGATGAAATGTGCGGATATCCTTACAACATACCGCAAAATCTCTGAAATTCTTATTTTCTCTCTATACTGCAGAAATTTCTCAATATCCGCAATCCTACCGCACCGCTTTTCTCCGGGTGGAACTGACAGGCAAACACATTTCCCTGCTCTACGCTGGCGTGAATATGCGCGCTGTACTCGGTGGAAGCCTTCACGATCTGCTCGTCCTCAGCCTCCAGATAATAGGAATGGACAAAGTAAACATACGGCTCGCCGGAAAATCCCTCAAACAGACGTCCGCCATGCTCCAGCTGAAGGGAGTTCCATCCGATATGAGGAATCTTTAGCCCCTCCTGATCCGGAATCCGGACAATCCGCCCCTTCAGAATGCCAAGTCCCTCCACGCCGGGACTCTCCTCACTGCTCTCAAACAAAAGCTGCAGCCCGAGACAGATGCCCAGAAAAGGAATCTGCCGTTTTGCCACCTCCCGGATCACCGGCGCCAGGCCCAGACCTGTCAGATGATCCATGGCGTCGCCGAAAGCTCCCACGCCGGGCAGAATCACCTGATCCGCCTGAAGGATTTCCTTCGGCTCTCTGGTGATCACACTCTCCTCTCCGAGAAAGGCAAGCGCCTTCTGTACGCTTTTTAAATTGCCTGCATCATAGTCTATAATCGCTATCATGTATCTGATCTCCCTGATAATTCATTGTCTTAGGAACTGTCATGAAATTACTTGAGCAGATTGTGCCGAATCATGCGTGAAGCACAGCCGATAAAAACGCAGGCGCATCCAGCTGCGCCGAGGCTTTTAGAGGTTGCGATTCGCGTATCAGGCGATGCAGGATGCCCAGATAATTTTGTGACAGTTCCTTACGTTACATACTCATGAGCCGTTCTGCTGCAACAAACGGCTCACTTCTATTCTCTCAAAAATAATTATACAAATACTGAAAGATACTGTCAATCAAATTCAACCGTACCTCTACTTCGTGCTCAGCTCCATCCAGAACTCCACACCGTCCGCATGATTGATCACACCGCACTTCTGCCCAAAGGAATCCATGATCGCCTTCACGATGGACAGGCCGATGCCGCTTCCGCCGTACTCTCTGGTGCGGGCCTTGTCAACCTTATAAAACTTGTCCCAGATCTGATCAATATCCTCCTCCGGGATCGGTTTTCCGGTATTAAACACGCTCACACGCAGAAGCTCCTCCGTCTGCGTATAGAAAATCCGGATGATTTTCTCTCCCTCACAATGGTTGATGGCATTGCTCAGATAATTGGTGACAACCTCCTCCACCTTAAACTCATCTCCCCAGACATAGACCTCATACAGATCGTCCATGTCCAAAGTAATTCCCTGCTTTTCCATCAGGATGCGGGAAGCGTTCGCCATGCCGGAGATCAGTTCCGTGATCTCAAACCGCTCCATCAGGACCTGATCATTTCCAAACTCCAGCTGATTCAGCGTCAGAAGCTTTTTCACCATCCGGTTCATCTTATCTGCCTCGTCGATGATGACCTCGCAGTAAAAATCACGACTCTCCTCGTCGTCGTTGATGCACTCCTGCAGTCCCTCCGCATACCCCTGGATCAGAGCCAGCGGTGTCTTTAACTCATGAGATACGTTGGATAAGAACTCCTTCCGCATCTCATCGATCTGCGTTTTCTTTTCAATGTCCTTCTGCAGACTGGCATTCGCTGATTTTAATTCGGAGATCGTATGTTCCAGCGCCTCGGACAGATGATTCATATGATCGCCAAGCAGATCAATCTCATTGCCGGAAACCGACTCATCTTCATCCGCAGACTCCGACTCCATCTGCTTTAACGAAGATGCCTGACGCAAAGCAGGATCCTTTTTCCAGGCTCCGGGCACGTATTTTGCATTGAAATCCAGCTGCATCATTCTCTTTGAGATATACGTGAGCTGGAGGATCGGACGGGTAAACCGTCGTGCAAGCAGTCCGCCCACAAGGGAACTGACCGCAATGGTAATCAATGCCACGATCAATAAAAACCGACTGGTTATCTCCGCGCTCGCGCGCATACTCTCCAGGGACGTCCGCATCATAATCATTTCCCCATTCTCCAGGGAGCCAATCAGAATCAGATATTCTGAATTCAGACGCGTATCGTTTTTAGAATAAATCTGATAGTTTCCCTCGTCCTGAACGACCTCAGCCCACTGCGCATCCCAGATTGCATTGAGCAGCTCCTGCCTCAGCGCGTCCATATCCGCGGCGGACGAACGGATAACCACGCCATCAGAAGAGATGACAAGTATAGTCATATTGTTGTTCGCGCACATATTGTCAAATGCAACATCGAACTCTTCCGACTGCAGCAGATCCTCTGCGCTGGCTTTGGAGATGGTCTGGAATGACTCTGTCATATTTGCTTTCTTCTGCATGACATAATAGCGTTCCAGAAATGTGGAATTTAAAACCCAGCAGACCAGCACGGCTCCCGCCGCGAGCACGCAGATCATCAGCATGATCTGCAGGGTCAGGGATTGTCTCTTCTTCATACTTCAAACTTATATCCGATACCCCAGATGGTCTTGATATATTCTCCTTTATCTCCGAGCTTGCTCCGGAGTTTTTTCACGTGCGTGTCAATGGTCCTGGCATCACCAAAATAATCATAATTCCATACATGATTGAGGATCTTTTCTCTGGAAAGAGCAATCCCCTCATTCTCCATAAAATAGTTTAGAAGCTCGAACTCCTTGAAGCTCATCTCCACTTCACGCTGCCGGTCGAGCGTCACCGTGTGAGCGGACTTGTCCAGCGTAATTCCCCCCATCTCCAGCAGCCCCTCCACGGAATACTGACCGGTCCTTCGAAGGATTGCCTCCACCCGCGCCACCAGAATCTTCGGGGAAAACGGTTTGGATATGTATTCATCCACACCCAGCTCAAACCCCATCAGCTCATCGCTCTCATCACCCTTCGCTGTCAGCATAATAATCGGAACCTTTGAGTTTTCCCGGATCTCCCGGCAGACCTCCCAGCCGTTCATTTTCGGCATCATGACATCCAGAATGAGCAGTGCGATATTCTTCTCCTCATAAAATATATCCAGCGCTTCCTCCCCGTTGGAAGCCTCAAATACTTCAAACTCTTTCTTTACCAGAAAATCGCGCACAAGTTTTCGCATTCTGCTCTCATCATCCACAACTAATATTTTCACTTTATCCATATTGATTCCTCCATCTTCTGCTCTCATATACCGGTAAGATTATGAAATCTGTGTTAAATATCTGTGACTTCATTCTGACAGAAAAATATGTAAATTATGTGAAAATTACGGAACGATTTCCTGCATCAGGCAGACAATATTGTAAAACTGTTCATCATGTGCAGAACGCTTTGCTGACGACAGGATACAGTCTGCCGATACATTGTCTCATAACGAAGCCGGCGACTTGCGCGTAATGATTCTCCTGAAGTGCGATTTTATAATTCATTTTCCGCAAAATTTCTCAGATTTACAAGCATCCGCTTTAAATCATCCTCAGATGCCGCAAATGAAAATCGCACGCATTTCACATCTTCTTCCCCGTAGGCGTCGCCGGGAACGCCCGCGATCTTCGCCTTTTCCAGAAGCGCATCGCAGAGCTCGCCGCTGCTTCTTTCCGTGTCAAACCGCACCCACGCATAAAATGCGCCGCCCGGAGGGAGAAACTCCACACCAGGAATATCGCGCATCCCTTCCACAAGAAGATTACGCCTGCGCTCATAAGCCTGCCGCATCCGTTCCGTGTCCTCCGTGCAGTCCAGCGCGACCAGCGCCCCCTTCTGAAGAAAGCCGCTCGTACAGCTCATACAATGCTGGAACAGCTTCAGCGCTACTCGATAGAGTTCTGAATTGCACGCCAGATAGCCGACACGCCAGCCGGTCATGGCGCTGCACTTGGAAAATCCGTTTACCACGATCACGCGATCAAAAAACTCCGGGAAAGAGGCCATGCTGACCGCCGTGTTGCCGTCGTAAATCACCTTCTCGTAAATCTCATCCGAGAGAACACAGACATCCGGGTGATCTCTCAAAAACGTGCTGACCGCCGAAATATCCGAATCTCTGAGAATGCGTCCGGTCGGATTGTTCGGGTAATTCAGGATCAGAAGCTTCGTCCGCTCCGAGGCCGCAGCCTCCAGGGCTTCCCGCGTGATACGGTAATCTTCCTCGTATTTTAAATGAACCGCTACCGGAATGCCGCCGCTGATCTCCACAATAGACGGGTAAGACACCCAGCCCGGCGTCAGCCAGATCGCCTCATCACCCGGATTCAGAAGCGCCCGGACAGCGATATAGACCGCCAGCTTCGCACCCGGCGTCACCAGGATCTGATTCTTCGTAAACGGCGCGTGGTTCTCCTCGTTCAATTTCCGCGCAATACGAATGCGCAGATCCTCATTTCCCTTGCTGTCAGAATAATGTGTATTTCCCGCGGCTAACTGCCGACTCACCTCGTCGCAGATCGGCTGCGGCGTCGGAAAATCCGGCTCTCCGCCGGTCAGATTGATGAGCTCGCTGTCCGTCTTCTGCAGCTCCTTCGTCTTCGAGAGAAGCGTCACTGATTTCGAC
>JAJBUT010000218.1 GCA_020860185.1 Lachnospiraceae bacterium
GGCCATGCAAGCATGTCCATCTGTCTGTCTATTCACGACACTTTCATAATAAAATCAATCGTATGCGCCTGTTCGATTATACTACAAGATGTCTGCCTGTGCAAGTATAAAAATATACATAAAAATTTAATAAAAATACATTTAAAGATAAAATTTGCATGAAAGAGAGGAAAGAAAAAAATAAAGGTTGAATATTTCCACTTTTGTGCTATTATAGAACGGTATTGTAAAAAATCATGTAAGCAAGACCGGGTATTTTCAGGTGAAATAAAAGAAATCCGCGGGAAGTGAGGCGTGGGTGAAAAACGGCAATGATTGCATAAATATACAATAATATGTAAAAATTACGGAGGTGCGCAGATGGAGGTGTCAGTTCGTCCGATGACAATGGAAGATTACGGACGGGTGTATTCCCTGTGGAAATCCATCCGGGGCTTCGGTATCCGGAGCATAGATGATTCAAGAGACGGCACGGAGCGTTTTCTGCGCCGGAATCCTTCAACAAGCATGGTGGCAGAGCTGGACGGACAGATTATCGGCTCGATTTTATGCGGGCACGACGGAAGAACCGGATATTTTTATCATGTCTGCGTGGATGAGAGATACCGGAGAAGGGGAATCGGAAAGCGCATGGCGACCGAGGCGATGCGCGCCCTGCAGGAGCAGAAGATCAACAAGGTGAGTCTGATCGCCTTTAAGCACAATGAGATAGGCAATCAGTTCTGGCACGGATCCGGCTGGACAGAGCGGGCAGATGCAAACTGTTTTGATTTTGATCTGAATGAGGAAAATATAACGCGTTTTAATCAGTGATGGAGGAAAGAGATGAAATTGATACATGGAGGAGTCACGGCGGCTCAGGGCTTTTTTGCTGCCCACACGGCAGCCGGCATTAAATATAATGACAGGATTGATATGGCGATGCTCTACAGCGAAGTGCCGTGCAGAGCGGCCGGGACTTTTACGACGAATGTGGTAAAGGCTGCTCCGGTTCTGTGGGACAGAAAAATCGTGGAGGAGTCAGGCGCGGCGCAGGCAGTCGTCGTGAATGCCGGGATCGCGAATGCCTGCACCGGCGAAGAGGGATTTGACTATTGCCGAAGGACGGCAGCTGCGGTCAGCGAATATATGGAGATCCCGCCGGAGCGGGTTCTGGTGGCATCTACGGGAGTGATCGGCATGCAGCTTCCGATTGACCGGATCTGTGCCGGGGTGGAAGCGATGATTCCCGTGCTCAGCGGCAGCGTGGAGGCGGGAACCCGTGCGGCGCAGGCGATCCGGACGACAGATACCCATGAGAAGGAAGTGGCGGTTCAGTTTGAGGCAGGCGGCAGGACGGTTACCCTGGGCGGCATGTGCAAAGGCTCCGGTATGATTCATCCGAATATGTGCACCATGCTCGCCTTTCTCACGACAGACATGGCGATTTCCGGTGAGCTTTTGCAGGAGGCACTGCGGGAGGACATACGGGATACCTATAATATGATATCGGTCGACGGAGATACATCCACGAATGATACGGTTCTGCTCCTGGCGAACGGCCTTGCCGGAAATGCTGAGATTACGGAGAAAAATGCGGATTATGAGCAGTTCTGCCGGGCTTTGAATTATGTCAATACAGAGCTTGCGAAAATGATCGCGGGCGACGGGGAAGGGGCGACTGCTCTGTTTGAGGCAAAGGTGCTCCATGCGCGGTCAAAGGAGCAGGCGAGAATCCTGAGCAAATCCGTGATCTGTTCCAGCCTGACGAAGGCGATGATCTTCGGGCATGATGCGAACTTCGGCAGAGTCCTGTGCGCGCTCGGCTATTCCGGTGCGGATTTTGATCCGGATCAGGTGGAGCTTTTCTTTGAGAGCGAGGCGGGGAGGATTCCGATCTTTGCGGAAGGAAAGGCACTGGATTACAGCGAGGAGCAGGCGACGAGGATATTGTCAGAACCGGTGGTCACGGTGATCGCGGATATGCATATGGGCGATGCGTCCGCGACGGCGTGGGGGTGTGATCTGAGCTATGATTATGTGAAGATCAATGCGGATTACCGTTCTTAAGGAACTGTCGAAAAATGATATGTACATATTATTTTGCGATAGTTCCCGGATTTTCGGGTGCCCGTCCGCACGGGCGGTGCAGAACATGGGAGGAGAAAGATGGCTGAAAAAATAGAAGATCTGAAAGCAAAGGCGGAGGTGCTGATTGAGGCGCTTCCCTATATCCAGCGTTTCAACCGCAGAATCATTGTGGTGAAATACGGCGGGAGCGCCATGCTGGATGAAGATCTGAAAAAGAGTGTGATTCAGGATGTGACACTGTTAAAGCTGGTAGGATTTAAACCGATCATTGTACATGGCGGCGGTAAGGAGATCAACAAGTGGGTGGCGAAGTCCGGCATAGAGCCGGTATTCATCAACGGACTTCGGAAAACGGACGCGGAAACGATGGGGATCGCGGAGATGGTGCTTGGTAAAGTCGGCAAATCTCTGGTTACCATGGTGGAGGAGCTGGGCGTCCGCGCCGTGAGCATCAGCGGAAAGGACGGGGGGCTTCTTCAGGTAAAGAAGAAATATTCGGACGGTCAGGATATCGGTTTCGTGGGAGAGATACAGAAGGTCGACCCGAAAATCTTATTCGACCTTCTGGAGAAGGATTTCCTGCCGATTGTCTGCCCCATCGGGCTGGATGAGGAGTTTCAGACATACAATATCAATGCGGATGATGCTGCCTGTGCCATCGCCGGCGCGGTAAAAGCGGAAAAGCTGGCCTTCCTGACGGACATCGAGGGCGTGCGCCGCGACCCGGCGGACCCTTCCACGCTGATTTCGGAGCTGACGGTATCAGAAGCGGAGGAACTGCTTCAGAGCGGCTATGTGGTGGGCGGTATGCTGCCGAAGCTGAACAACTGTATACATGCCGTAAAAAACGGAGTGTCAAGGGTACATATTCTGGATGGACGGCTGGCACACTGCCTGCTGCTTGAGATTTTTACCAATAAGGGAATCGGAACTGCAATCTTAAACGACAAGGAGGACAGATTTTATCATGAATAAACAGGAATATATGAACGGGGCGGAAACAGCGTTGCTTCACACATACAACCGGTTTCCCGTGGTACTGGAACACGGGGAGGGCGTTTACCTTTATGACACGGACGGAAAGCAGTATCTGGATTTTGCGGCGGGAATCGCCGTCTGTGCTTTCGGATACGGCAAGAAGGAGTATGAGGACGCTTTAAAGTCGCAGGTGGAAAAGCTGGTTCACACGTCGAACCTTTATTATAATGTGCCGATCATTGAGGCTGCACAGAAAACGCTGGCGGCTTCCGGGATGGATCGCGTGTTTTTCACCAACAGCGGGACGGAGGCGATCGAGGGAGCGTTAAAGGCCGCTAAAAAATATGCTTACACGCGGGATGGGCATGCCGGGCATGAGGTGATCGCCATGCAGCATTCTTTTCATGGCAGGAGTCTGGGCGCATTGTCGGTCACGGGCACAAAGCATTATCAGGAGCCCTTTGAACCGCTGATCCCGGGGATTCGGTTTGCGGAGTATAATAATCTGGAGAGCGTGCGTTCCCTGGTCAATGACAAAACCTGTGCCGTCATTATGGAAACGGTGCAGGGGGAGGGCGGCATCCATCCGGCGGATCCGGCATTTTTACAGGGTGTCCGCGATCTCTGCGATGAAAAGGGTATCCTTCTGATCCTGGATGAGATACAGTGCGGTATGGGACGCACCGGCGCTATGTTCGCATGGCAGCAATATGGGGTAAAGCCGGATATCATGACTGTGGCGAAGGCGCTGGGCGGCGGCGTGCCGGTCGGAGCTTTCCTGATGACGCAGCGGGTGGCGGATCTTTCTCTGGCGCCGGGGGACCACGGTACGACCTACGGCGGGAATCCGTTGGTCGGGGCGGCCGTCAGCGCTGTGTTTGATATCTTTGAGAAGGAACAGATTGTGGCGCATGTCAATCAGATTGCCCTCTATCTTGAGCGCAGACTGGAAGAATTAAAAAATAAATATTCCTTTATCACGGATCATCGCGGTATGGGCCTGATTCGGGGACTTGAAATGGAGATCCCGGTGGGAGAAGTGGCGTCAAAGGCACTGGATGAGGGACTGATCCTGATTACGGCAGGATCCAATGTGATCCGTTTTGTGCCTCCGCTTGTGATTGAACGGCAGCACGTGGATGAGATGATAGACAAGCTGGATGCAGTGCTTCAGACGATGCAGTGATTCAGGGGACACGAAAATACACAGATTCGGGCGGCGAAAGGGTATGGTACGGTGGATTGCTCTGCACTTCGTGCTCCCGCAGCCTGAAACATTCGGAATCATCATGTGCGTCGTATGACGTATAATTTTGTAATTGCTGTCCATCCTATAGAAAAAAGAAACAGCCGGCTGATTCAGCCGGCTGTTGAAAAAGGATGGAGATATCATGGCGGGAATCCTGATCGCGATCCTTTCCGGGATCCTGATGAGTGTGCAGGGTGTATTTAACACGGACGTAACGGAACACAGCAGCCTGTGGGTGGCAAATACCTGGGTGCAGATGACGGCGCTGGCGGTCTGTTTTGCTTTCTGGGGCATGGCGGACAGGAGCTCATTTGCGCTGCTGTTTGACTTTCGGCCGAAATATGTGCTGCTGGGCGGTGTGATCGGCGCTTTTATCACGCTGACTGTTGTAAAAAGTATGGACATAATGGGGCCGGCGCAGGCGGTGCTGTTCATTGTGATCGCACAGATGATCAGCGCTTATCTGATCGAACTGGCAGGATGGTTCGGTATGGAGAAAGCGGACTGGTCTGTGCAGAAGCTGATCGGAATGGCAGTTGCAATCGGTGGCGTGATTCTTTTTCAATGGGAGAGAAATCCGTGAGAATTCACAATGTTTTCCGGTTACTTTTTGGAGGATATAAATAAAAGATTTTTAAAAAATTCTCTGTATTATCCAAAAATAAATTTTATTGTAGATATGC
>JAJBUT010000091.1 GCA_020860185.1 Lachnospiraceae bacterium
GGGCGGATTCCGGACTTGCACCGGTTAGAAACGTGCGCCGCCAGGCGCACCAAAAGAGCCTGCCCCGGCATCCGGAAATTCCGGAGACACCGGGGCAGGTTTCTATTTGGTCAGTTTCGTTTAAAGAGATTCTTTACTTCCATGTACCGGCATACACATCATCGGTGGCCCGACCAAACGTCGTCTGACAGAAGGCAATGGTATCTCCCAGTGTTTCCTGGAAGTAGTACTCATTCCCGCGGCGCACCGCCAGTGTATCGCAGCCATCGCCGGTCCAGTCGCCAACCACTACGATATCGGCCTCTCTGCCGTAATCAATCTGGTCTCCCACAATCGCATCCCAGGAAGCCTGGAAGTAGTAGCTGATACCGCGGCGGGCGCAGAGGGTGTCCACACCGTCTCCATCCCAGTCGCCGGAAAGGATCACGTCGTTTAATCTGCCGTAGTCCACTTCGTTTCCGATGGTGGAGTCCCAGCTCTCCTGGAAATAACAGGTCACTCCGCGGCGGGCGCAAAGCGTATCGCAGCCGTCCCCGTTCCAGTCGCCGACCACAATGACATCATCAACCCTGCCGTAATCTACCTGCATGCCGATGGTCGATCCGAGGTCATTCTGGAAATAGAAGGTATTTCCGCGGCGTACGCAAAGGGTATCAATGCCGTCTCCGTCCCAGTCGCCCACGAAAACCTCATCGCCGATTCTTCCGTAATCAACAGTATTGCTCGTTGCGGAATCCGTCAACGCATCCTGGAAATAGAATGTCACTCCGCGGCGTACCGCCAGTGTATCCGTAGATACTACTTCTTCTTCCGATACGGTAATACTCTTCACCCAGTCAACGAACGTGCCTGTTGAAGTACCTTCGTTCGAACCGTGTCCCATATTCCATACCAGTGAATAATCGGTATCCAGACCCGCGGACGCTGCCGCCAGGCAGAGGTTGTACGCGATGGTAAAGGATGTATGCTGGTCCGCCGTGCCGTTGCGGGTTCTCCAGTACTGTGCCGGATCCACCGCCGTCAGGCCGTTGTTGCCGAGAAGAATCTCAGTCGCATTCATCAGGTTTGTCTGGTTCTCAATGTACGCCGCCTCGTCTCCGGTCAGCGCCTCCTCAATATAGGTATCTACATCCACATCGTCAAATCCGTCAAGCTGGGACAGTTCATCATAATTATCCTGAAGGATCTTCGCTACGGAAGCAGAGTAATGCACGCCGTCCTCATCCGCGTAACCGAACGCGTTGTTCTCTGCGGTTGACCAGAAGGTGTCAAATCCGGGTACGTCCTTGTTGCGGTTGTTCACCAGACCGGTTCCGCTCATGAAGCCTGCCATGTCCGTCACGGACCATGTGCCGTCCTCATTCTGCACCAGCCAGTCTTCGCTGTCCTCATATTCCGTTGCCGGATCAATGTCGCCCGCTTCCACAAGCGCGTTCAGCGCATCCGACATATTCTGAAGGATCGCATCATAGTAGCTGCCCTCTCTCGGGGTCGTCAGCGTCAGCGCGTTGCCGTCCTCATCGGTCAGTCCGAGGCTGTTGATATAATCGACATACGCCCATGCCTCCAGCTCCTGCAGACGCAGCTTGAACTCGGACAGTGTCCCGAGCTCGGAAGCACCCATCTCGGTGTAAGTATCTCCGCCGTTCTCCGCGGAATCATACCACCACCAGGCATAGGCAAGATCCGCATTCTCCAGATCCGCGATCGGACAGTAGCACTGCGCCGCGTAGATATTGTCCGCATACTCGCTGGCGTATGTATCCGTCTCCGCGTCATAGGTCACGCCGAGCACGCCGGTCTCATACATATACGGATAATACTCGCTCATATTTCCGGATGCGCCCAGAATCGAGCTCATCTGGCCCGCGCCGGAAGTACCGACGGAAATAATTGCGTCTGTATTGCCGGGGAAAATATCCGTATTCGCTCTCAACTCAATCACGCCCGCCTTCAGGTCAACCACCTGTGTCGGGGATTTACCCGTGATATAATCGCCGCTCTCATCCGTCGCGTTGCGGCTTCTCGCACCGGCAGATACATAGATCATGCCCTCGTCGATGTAATCCGTGCTGCAGGATCCCGGAGAACTGGAGTTCCAGCCCGCGCAGTTGTTCTGGTAAATGATCGGCGCCGTGTCCGCCGTGTAATCGCCGATCACAGCATCATGATCGATACCGGTCACATTGCCGTCCTCGTCAATAATCAGATATGCCGCCGGTATGTAGACGAGCATCGTCTGATAACTGGTGTTTGTGATCTCCGTGCTGGTATAAACACCCTGGTAGGTCTTACCGCCCCTGCTGCTCTCGGTATAGATCGGGTTCCCGTCCTCATCCGTCGCGGCCAGGAAATAGTAGGATCCGTCGTCGCTCGCTACCCATGTGTAAACGCCGGCTTCCACACCTGCGGAATAATCCAGATACGTAGCCGCGTCAATGCTCACTGTCACAGGACCTTCGGAAGAAGCTGCCTCAGCCGGTGCGATTTCCGCAACCCAGTCAACAAAGCTGCCGGTTGACTCGCCTTCGGCTGAGCTGTGTCCGACGCCCCACATCTGCGCATAATCTACAGACTCTACATTTTCATTCATGTTTGCCGCAAGAGCAAGATTATAGGAAATCGTAAAAGAGGTATGCTCATCCACAGCGCCGCTGCGAATCCGCCAGTGCTGTGCCGGCGTCACCGCCTCTAATCCATCATTGCCCAGTAAGATTTCCGTCGCATTCATCAGATTGGTCTGATAAGCAATATACTCTGCATCTTCTCCTGTCAGAGCCTGCTCGATATACTCGTCTACGGCCTCTTTATCAAAGCCTTCCAGTTCAGACAGAATCTCATAATTATCATACAGAACCTGCGCAACCGATGCAGAATAATGTACCGCATCCTGATCTGCCTTTCCGAATGCGTTGTTTTCCGCTGAAAGATCAAACGTATCAAAACCGGGAACCACTTTATTACGTGAGTTCACAAGGTTCGTTGCTATCATGTACTGCAAGGTTCCTGTTATACTATAGGTACCATCCTCATTCTGTTCACACCAAACGCCGCTCAGATCCATCACGTCTCCGGATTTATCTGTAACGCTCTCAACACCATAGCATTCGATCTGTGCGTTCAGTGAATCGGACAGGTTTTGTACAACCTGATCATAATAGCTGCCCTCGCGAAGGCCGGTCAGTGATAAAGACTCCCCATCCAGACTGGTCAAACCAAGACCATTAAGATATTCTACGTATGCCTCAGCTTCCAGCTCCTGCAGTTTCTGCTGGAATTCTGTCATTTCTGTACTGCCACTTCGGGAAGAAACCACGTTTCCACCATAATCCCATGTGTCAGCCCACAGCCAGGCGTAAGCAATATCCGCATTTTCAATGTCAGCGATCGCAGAATATGTCTGTGCGCCGTATACACTGTCATCATAGACGCTGGTGTACGTATCGCTCTCCGCATCATACGACACCCCTAAAACACCAGCCTCATACATATACTCATAGTACTCGGTCATGTTTCCGGACGCACCGAGAATCGAACTCATCTGTCCGCCGCCGGACATTCCGAGAGAAATGATGCGATCCTTATCACCCGGAATCACATCATCATTTGCTTTTAACTCAATGACGCCCGCTTTCAGATCTACAACCGGCGTTGGCATTTTGCCATCAGCACCCTGGTTACGGCTGCGTGCTCCGGCCACAACAAATATATATCCGTAGTCAATCGGATTCTCTTCTCCTTCATAGCTGAAACTGGGTGTACTGGAGTTCCAGCCATAACAGATATTTTCATAAACAACAGGTGCTGTTTCCGTCGTATATCCGTTAATTTCCGCGCTTTCATTCATCACAATATTGCCGTCTTCATCCTGCATCATGTAGCCCGCCGGAACGCAGATCAGCATACTCTGATATGTGTAATTTGTTACATTGGCGCTGGTCGCCGCATACTGTGAAGAATCCGCCGTCTGCGCCAGATAATAGTACGTTTCGTCTTCACTCAGGTACCATTGATAAATCCCCGCCTCAATACCTGCTGAATAATCCAGATATGCCGCATCCAATGTGGAATTGTCAATCTGATCCGCATAGTCTCCGGCATCCGGTACTGCTGTTTCACCCGTCCCTGTGTCAACAGTGTCCTCCACGTCACTGTCCGTGGAACCGGTTCCTGTGTCTGTGCCTGCGGCAAAGGCCGTCGCCGGCAACAGCGAGAACACCATGGCTGTTGTCATAGCCAAAGCTGTCACGCGTTTCACGTTTTTTCTTTTCATGCCCCATTTTCCTTTCTTGAACCTCTATGTATAGTTTACCTGTTTACTTTATCATAACAGTTTGACGTAAAAAGGCATGAAATGTGTCACAAATATGTAATTTGTGCATTTTGTTTTGATTGTTCAACAAACCCGCCCTGTTCCTGTGCATTTTTGCGCAATCGCATCCATGTCTTTCGTCCGCAGCATGGCAAAATCGTTTATTTTAATGGTTAGCTACCGCTACCTGTTGTGCATTTTCTCTTTTGCTGTTATAATCAAAGCCGTACTGTAATTAAGACAAAAAAATGTGTAAAAGCAAGGGGCTGCTTTATGAATACGACCATATTAATCCGCGATGACAACATCGCCGTACATGAAAGTCTGTCTGTCTATCTGAAGGAAGATCATGTCGATATTTTCTCAGCGTATACAGGAGAAGACGCTCTGAATATCTTCCGTCAGCATGACATCTCATTTATCATTCTGGATCTGATGCTTCCCGGGAAATCCGGCATAGATGTCTTAAAGGAAATCAGAAAGACGAGCGACGTACCTGTTCTGATTCTGAGCGCGAAGAGCTCCGAATTTGACCGCATCCTCGGGCTGGAGCTCGGCGCGGATGATTATATAGCCAAACCGTTTTCTCCCCGGGAGATCGCTACCCGGGTTCGTGTGATTTTAAAACGGACTGTAAAAAAACAGACCGGCAGTTATGTGAGCTTCTCCAATCTCACCATCGATACCTCCTCCTACACGGCCTCGATCGACGGAGAGGTGCTGGATCTCACACCCAAAGAACTAAACATTCTGGCCTGTCTGGCTTCTGCCCCCGGGACGGTCTTCTCGCGCGAGCAGATTCTGAACCGGGTCTGGGGATACGATTACTACGGGGATACGCGCAGCGTCGACACACGCATCAAGCACATCCGGCAGAAGCTCCCGGCGCATGCACGGTTTGCCATCCGCTCCGTATACGGTGTCGGATATAAACTGGAAGAAACATAATTGTGAATCTACTGAACCATTGTGTAGAAAAAAACTTCGCGTTCTGCTCCGGGAATGATGCTGCAACGCTGTCATCCGCAAAATAACAGGAGAAAGTCATGAAAAAGAAACTGCTGTCGCCAGCCGGATTCATCGGTGTCTGGATTTTGATTTATGCCGTTGTTCTGGTCTGCGGATCCGCCCTGTCTGTCCTGATTGTTCTAAACAACAATACAGATTTTTTATCCATCGCCCGACGTGACATGAACTATTATACCGAACACGGAGACTTTAACCCGGAGGTAATCGTCAACAGCGGCAACAATCTGATTTATACATCCGATGGGGAAAAGGTTGACACACTTCTCACGATAGAGCGCGACTCTGACTTTAATTATGATTTTTATGCACAGAAATATCTGTCAAAAATACAGTCCGGCAAAACCGTCTACACAATTATTTTTAACTCCGATCTGCAGGACGACTTTGCAATCGCGATCGCCATTCCCATGGAAGACGGACAGATGTTTCTCTTTCTGCGCGAATTTTCCTCCCTGAGAACCATGCTTCTGGTGTTATTTCTTTCCTCTACGCTGATGGTGATCCTGTCTGTGATCTATACTGCCCTCATCATCCGGAAAAACCGTGAAATAGAGCAGATACAGCGCGAATACATTGACAATATCAGTCACGAGCTGAAATCACCGATTGCCTCGGTCCGCGCTCTGACCGAAACCATGTACGACGGTCTCGTCCCGGAGGAAGAAAAAAGGAAGAAATACTGCGGGATCATGCTGAACGAGCTCCACAATCTGGAGCACACAGTATCTGACATGCTGGAGCTTTCCCGGATCCAGAGCAAACGAATCGACTGCCGGAAAACCACCGTTGCCGCCGCCGACGTATTTTTTCCAATCCTTCGCAAATATGAAGCACTCTGCGAGGATATGGGGTTGTCCTTCACCTGGACACCGTCGCCGGAGCTCTGGCCTGCACTCTACACAAACAAAAGCCTTGCCGCCCGCCTGACGGATATTCTGTTGGACAACGCGGTAAAATTCTCCGGAAACGAGGGAAATGTGGCCATCAGATATAGCCATGACCTGAAACGTATCACCATATCCGTGATAAACAGCGGCCGCCCTATTCCTGCGGAAGATCAGCCGCATATCTTTTCAAGATTCTATAAGGGAGATAAATCACATAACGGAAAAGGCAGCGGCCTGGGGCTCGCCATCGCACAAGAGATTGCCAGCTCCCTGGATGAAAAGCTATGGCTCAGCAAAAGTAACGCAACGGGCACCGAGTTCTGTTTTTCCCTGAAAAAAGGCTGATCCGCCAACTTTAAAAAAATTTCCTGTGACAGAGAAACGCCCGGCCTCCCGGCCGGGCGTTCCCTGTCATAGCCCCATGTACCATGACAAGTCAGTATATAACAGATTTCATGTAATATTTCCTCTTTATAAAAACCATCTCTATTTGAAAGAACGGCCGATCTCAAGTCCTTTCTCAAATGCCTGCTTGTTCAGCGGAAGCAGTTTTGCCTTTTTCGCGAGCTTATGCTCGATGGTACCCCATACCACCTCCGGGGAAACCACCTCGGTGTAGCCGACATAAACGCCGAGCATGATGACGTTCAGCACCTTTGCGTTGCCGAGCTCATAAGCCATCTCCGTAACCGGCGCTTTCACTACCTTCACATCGTCGCGCGTGATCTCGCTCTCATCTACGATCGAGCTGTTGATAAACAGCGTGCCGCCCGGTTTCAGGGTGGGCAGGAACTTCACGAGAGAAGGACCGTTCATCACGATCAGATCGTCCATCACGTCGCCGAGGGGGGCGCCGACCATATCATCCGATATAACCACGAAACAGTTCGCGGTACCGCCGCGCTGCTCTGCGCCGTATGACGGGAAGAACGTAACGTTTTTGTCTGTGGAATCACAGGTCGCGGTCGCAAGGAATTTGCCGAGGGTCATAACGCCCTGACCGCCGAATCCGCCAACACATAAATTTGTTTCCATAAAATTCTTCCTCCTCCTTTTATTTGTCTCTCACTACGCCGAGCGGGAACTCCGGCAGCATCTTCTGCTCGATGAAATCAAGCGCGTCGAGCGGCTCCAGTCCCCAGTTCGTCGGACAGCTGGTCACGATCTCAACCATCGAAAAGCCCTTGCCGTCGATCTGGTTCTGAATCGCCTTTTTGATCGCCTTCTTTGTCTTGATGCAGTTCTGCGGCGTGTTGCAGCTGGTTCTCTCCAGATAGGCCGGAGCGGTGAGCTGGTTTAATATCTCGCACATGTGCATCGGATAGCCATGCTCCTCCGCGATACGTCCCTTCGGCGCGGTGGAAGCTCTCATACCGATCAGCGTGGTCGGCGCCATCTGTCCGCCGGTCATGCCGTAAATACCATTATTAATGAAGATAACGGTAATGTTCTCGCCGCGGTTCGCCGCGGAGACAGACTCCGCCAGGCCGATGGAAGCGAAATCGCCGTCTCCCTGATAGGTGATGTAAACAGAATCCGGATTGCTCCGCTTCATACCGGTAGCAACGGCACAGGCGCGTCCGTGCGGCGCGGTGATCGTATCATACGCGATATAGTCCATGTGAAGTCCGCAGCATCCGATTCCTGTGATCAGAACGCTCTTATCAACAATATCCAGCTCGTCGAGAACCTCCCCGAGCAGCTTGATCACGGTGCTGTGCATACAGCCCGGGCAAAATCCGGATACTTTATCTTCCTGAATTGTTTTTGTTCTAGAGTAAACTAATTCCACTGACGTACCCTCCTAATCTATCTAAAATTTTTCTTGCAGATCTGATCACTGCCTCACGGCTCATCACATTTCCGCCGGAACACAGGCATGTCTCAATGACCGCGCGATTCTTCACGCCGATCGCCACATCCTCATAATACTGCGCCGGGATGGACATTTCCACGTCGAGAACTGCCTTGCAGATATTGTAATCAATGTTGTCAAACGATGTATACGGGAAAGGACTCACCGTAATCGGGCGGATCAGGCCGACTCTGTATCCCTGTTTGCGGAGGATATCCACGACAGATTTGCAGATACGTCCGCAGATGCCGTACGCGGTCAGAATCAGCTCCGCGTCTTCCACCAGATACTCCTCCACCTGGATGTCCTTCACCCAGCTGTCATACATCCGTGCGGCATCCTCGTTCCATTTCTGCATAACGGCGGTATCCCACTGTCCGGGCTGGATCCAGGAGCGGTTCGCATAGTCAAGCTTGTGTCCGATGCAGGCCCATTTTTTCTTGTTCTCCTTTATCTCGGCGATCTCCTCATCCGTCTTCATATCCGGAAGCTCCACCGGCTCCATCATCGTGCCGATCACGCCGTCCGCCAGAACCAGTACCGGGTTCATGTCCCTGTCCGCATAGTCAAAGGCCGCGTATGTAAGGTCAACAGCCTCCTGTACCGTGGACGGAGCCAGCACGATCATCTTGAATCCGCCGTTGCCGGAAGCCTTCGTCGCCTGAAAATAATCCATCTGTGCCGGCTGAATCGCGCCTACACCCGGACCCCCGCGCGCCACATTACAATATACCAGAGGCATACGCGCCGCCGCGGCATAGGAAATGCCCTCGCTCTTTAACGCGATACCCGGGCTGGATGAGGATGTCATCGCCCTGGTCCCTGCGGATACCGCACCGTAAACCATGTTCACAGATGCCACTTCCGACTCGCCCTGCACGAATGTGCCGCCGACTTCCGGGAGTCTCCGCGCAAAATACTCCGGGATCTCGTTCTGCGGTGTGATAGGATATCCGGCGAAAAATCTACAGCCGGCTCTTACTGCTGCTTCCGCGATCGCTTCGCAGCCTTTCATCAATACTCTTGCCATAATCTTTCAACCTCCTTATTTGTAGATCTCTATCGCGCCGTCCGGACAGATCCGTCCGCACATGCAACAGGCGATACAGGCATCCATGTTTACCGGTTCCACATACTCGTAACCCTTGGAGTTCACCTTCGTTCCAATCGCCAGAACCCCCTTTGGGCAAAACTTAATGCAGTAACCACAACTCTTACAGCGTTCTGATCTTACTACGATTTTTGCCATTTCAGTTATTACCTCCTCGTATCCATACTGAATTTATTTACGAAACATCGACTGCTTTGCGCACCGGCCTCCGGCGCTCACGTATCCCGACATGGAAAAGATACGGAATCTCCGGACAGCAGCTCACGGCAGCCCATGTTAAGCACATGATAAATCTCTAAAAAACATCATCTCCCGGTCAGCCCTTCCCCGGCAGCGGCGGCCCGCCCGGACTGTACGGTTCAAACTTCAGCCACTCGTAAGTCAGGTAGAGATGCACCGGCATCACCGGCACATCGGACTGATCCCGCACCGCCTCGTAGAGATCCTCCCGCACGCAGGCAAAATCCACGGCTATATACGGAGTCACCATCTCTGCCATCTTCCGGCTGCCCTCGACAAACTCTCGCTCAGTCGTCGTGAGCCCGTTGTTCGGATTGTTGACCATATGCAGCCTGCCCAGCTGAATGTGGGACACGCCCAGGATCTTTGCCAGCGTCTCGTCGATATGGTCGATGTCATTGGACCACGGGCGATAAGCGTTCAGCACATAGTAAACAATCGTCTGGTCCTTATTGATCTGCGGCGCGTAACCGCCGATCGCACGGGCGCCGATATGATCTCCGCCGATATCCAGGATCACATAACAGCCCGGATCCCGCAGCAGCCGATTCACACCGCCCACCTGGGTCGGCGCATCCATGAACTGCTCCTCATAATGAAAAATCACGCCCAGAGCCTCAATCTCTTCCACCGCGTCCCGGGAGCGAAACAGCGGTTTCGTCATATCCAGATCAAAATAATGAACCGGCCGGTCGCCCAGCTCACTCAGATATTTTGCAAAATTGAGGGAAACCTCGCTCTTCCCGCTCCCGGCCTCTCCCAGAAAAACAAAATTCACATGATCTCCGATCAGCGATCGCAATGCGTCAAACATATCGACAACTCCAAACCTGTAATAATTCATGTCATGTACATCATCATACGTACTTCGCAGCAGATGCGAACTACTATCCTGAACAGTTACAATATATATTACCCTGTCATCCGCTCTGATATTTCGCAGTCAAAATAGAGTCTTCCGTCAAACTCACAATATCAAATCCGAAACTCTCGTCACTGTGTATATGATACTACACTTTCATGGATTAGTCACTACTTATTTTCAACAAAAATATATTAAATATCTTGCATTATATAGGATTTTTTCCTTGTCTGATAAAATTTTATACAAAAACCGCGTTGACGCATAAATTTTCGCTTGCATTTTACTCCAACATGATATATAATCATTGTTGCGTCACAAAACAGACGCATCCCAGGTAAATATATGCGCCTTTAGCTCAGTTGGTAGAGCAGTAGACTCTTAATCTATTTGTCCAGGGTTCGAGCCCCTGAAGGCGTACGCACCGGCAGATCACAGGATCTGCCGGTTTTGTATTTATTATTCCTACATTGTGAAAATGATAACACTCTTTTTCCTTGAATTTTACCTGAAAAGCGGTACAATAGAAACATAAATATATTATATGGAGGTAACAAACCAATGTTCAACGCATTAATTCAGAAATTAAAAAACGATCCCAAAACCATCGTTTTTACAGAGGGCACCGATCCCCGGATTCTGGAAGCTTCTTCCCGTCTGCTCGCCGGCACTTTCCTGAAACCGATTCTGGTAGGAAATGTAGATGAGGTAAAGAAAGCCGCTGAAGACGCCGGATATAATATTAACGGTGCGGATATCATCGATCCCGAAGCTTATGACAAGATGGACGAGATGGTCGAGACCATGGTAGAGCTCCGCAAGGGCAAGATGACGGCGGACGACTGCCGTGCCGCACTGCTGAAGGGCAATTACTTCGGCACCATGCTGGTAAAGATGGGCGTTGCAGACTGCCTGCTGGGCGGCGCTACATACTCGACCGCTGACACGGTTCGCCCCGCGCTGCAGCTGATCAAGACCAAACCGGGCAACAAGATCGTATCTTCCTGCTTCATTCTGGTTCGTCCCGCCGCGACCGGCGAGAACGAAGTGCTGGCCATGGGTGACTGCGCCATCAACATCAAGCCCACCGAGGATGATCTCGTAGAGATCGCGACCGAGACCGCAGCCTGCGCGAAGATCTTCGGCATCGACCCGAAGATCGCGTTCTTAAGCTACTCCACCCTGGGCTCCGGCAAGGGCGAGGATGTAGACAAGATGCGCAATGCCTGCGCGAAGACAAAGGCTGCCGCTCCGGAGCTTGCAATCGAGGGCGAGCTTCAGTTTGACGCGGCCGTTTCCCCGAATGTGGCAAAGACCAAATGCCCCGGTTCCGAGGTTGCGGGACACGCCAACACCTTCATCTTCCCGGACATCAACGCCGGCAATATCGGCTACAAGATCGCGCAGCGTCTCGGCAATTTCGACGCTTACGGCCCGATCCTGCTCGGCTTAAACGCTCCGATCAACGACCTGTCCAGAGGATGCAACGCGATGGAGGTTTATTCCATGGCGATCATTACGGCAGCTCTGAGCTGATTCAGATTCTGTTGATTCACAGGGACCTTATAAACAAAACAGAGCGGCGCATGGTTTTCACGCGCCGCTCTGCTTTGTATAATCTCTTCTCTATCTTTTCATCTCCCGCTCCAGTTTCCGGAAAATCTTCCGGATCATAATAATATTAATGATAAATGCCGACACGCAGGCAATCGGTCCGTTCCACAGGATACCGGTCACCCCGACAAAGATGGGCGCGATGATAGCCGGCGGAATGTTCAGGATCAGCTGCCGCAGACAGGAAGACAGCGCAGAATACCCGGGTCGCCCCACCGCCTGAAAGCAGGTCGGAATGACATTGTTCATGCCGTCCAGAACACACAGCAGCAGGAACACCCGCAGACAGAGTACGGAAAACTCCACATACAGATCCGACTCGGAGCCGAAGATCGATATGATCTGCTCCGGGAACATCTGGAAGAAAAAGGTGGCGACCACCCCGCAGAGCATCGCGATTCCCACAGACATTTTGATCGTTTTCTTCACCCGGTCAAGGTTGCGCGCACCGTAGTTGAATCCGATGATCGGCAAAGCCCCCGCGGCGATGCCGTTCATGATGGCGATCAGGATATTATTGATCTTCATCGTCACGCCCATGGCGGTCAGCGGGATATCCGAGCCGTATTTGGATTTCGCGCCGTAGAATACCAGCAGCTTATTTGTGACGATCATGATGACCACGATCGACATCTGGATGATAAAGCTGGAGATGCCCAGCTGACAGATACGTCTGACATACGGCAGCCGGATCCGAAAATTTTTCTTTGTGATCCGCACCTGCCGGAAACGCCTGAAATAAAACAGAAAAATCACAGTATTCGCCGCCTGTCCCAGTACCGTCGCGATCGCCGCGCCGCGCACGCCCATATCAAGCGGAAACACAAAGATATAGTCCAGCACGATATTTGTCACGCAGCCGGTCAGCAGCCCCGCCATACTGTAGCCCGGGCTGCCGTCCGCCCGGACGATGCTGGACATGCCCGCAAAAAAGACGACCATGGGCAACCCCGCCACGATCACCCGTCCGTAATCCATGGCGTAGGGATAGATCGCTTCCGTGGCGCCGGTCAGCCAGCAGAGCGGGCTTAAGAAAATCGAGCAGACAACGCCCAGCACGATACCGCCGATCACAGCACACAGCACAGCCGTTCCCACACTGTTTGCCGCCTCCTCCGGCTTCTTCTCACCCAGCTTCATGCTGTAGAAGGCCGCGCAGCCGTCCCCGAACAGAAACGACACACCGAGCGCAAGTACAGTGAGCGGCAGGATCACCGACGTCGCCCCGTTGCCGAGATAGCCCACGCCCCTGCCGATGAAGATCTGATCCACGATGTTATAGAGCGCGTTTACGATCATGGAGATACAGCTCGGAACCGCGAACCGGCGCAGCAATCTGCCGATCGGCTCCGTGCCGAGAGGGTTCTCCGTCTGAACATTTGAAACTTCGTTATCCGTCATCCCTGCCTCCTTTTTGCGTTTCTGAAAATTCAATGGTATCCGCGTGCCCTGATGATTCTGCCATCAGACCACTGCCTCCACCAGAACCTTATCTCCAAGACAAATTCTCTTAAGCCCGATTTCCTTTTTCTTATTAAAATTAAAACTCAGCATATACCCACAATCCAAATGGTAATAATCCAGATACTCCATCAATTGTTTTTCTCCCCGGGAATTATACGCATTGCCCCGCCAGATTTTGAGTTCAATTACATATTGTTTTCCGCCATAATCAACAATAACGTCTGTTCGCTCCATATTACGCGTTCTGGACTCGATATAATAATTTCCCATTCCATTGATGATCGGACGCAGATAAAGCAGAAAATATCTCCGGCCGTCTTCCTCCAGAAAGCTCTGCGGCCGATCGCCGTACAAATCATCAAAGCTCGTTACAAACCGTTCCAGTATCAAATCCATATCGAGACCGTCACTCTTTACAAACTGATACTTATCCCGTGTTCCAATGGTATACATCCTGCTTTTCTGCATTTCCGGCGAAGTAAGGAACATATTATACAAACGAGTCTCAAAAATACGGTTTGCTACTACCACTTTCGTATTTTCAACTTTAACAAATCCAAACATCAGGGCGACATCTATCGCTTCTATATCCGGATTATAGGCAATTTCCTTTCCGGTCATCAACAGAGAATATAGAAAATTTTTTAAATCAGGATAGTTTTCTACTTTATCTGTCAAGGAGTCAAATAACATATTTTTCTCGGAAATCAGACAATTTACCGCTTCCAACACACCTTTCCGGGTCCATGCAGACGCTTTATCTGAAAAACTGTCCATCTCCGGAATCTCCTCATCTATTCGCTTACAAATGTCAGATACCAACACAGGATATCCGGATGTATAATCATAAATAATTCCTGCTACCATCTCGATATCCATCCCTGTCATATAATCAGCTTCATATTCGCAAAGCATGCCCTTAATGTCAGCAGCAGAAAAACTCATATCCAACCGAAAATCAGCCGCAATGTTCCACGGACTGTTAAACCGATGCTCCGATTCCGGACGCAATTTTGATTTCAGATTTTTTATATTATATACTCCTGCGAGAATCACAGATTGAAACGTTGCATTGATCTCTCTTTTCAGATAATATCCGCGCAGCTGTGCCAAAAATCCCAGAAAAACCTGATAATTTGACGCGGTATCTACCTCGTCAATGATAAGCACCACCGGCTTTTCCGCTGTACGACACAAAGAACTCAGGGAGCGAAACAATTCCACAAGACCGTAATTGTAATCATTCATCTCAACTTCTGCATGCAGCCTTTGTAACACATTCGAGTCTAATCCGCGCACAGGAACCTTGTCGTTTCTGACTATTTCCAATAAATAATCTGCAAAAGCAATAGAAAAGCTATGCTCATCGCAAAATTTATTGTCACTCATGAGTTGAAAATCCATAGATATGACGATGTACTCCGACTCCAAATAAGAAGACAGACAGCCTAATGTCGTTGTCTTTCCGTACTGCCTGGCACGGTTCATAACAAAATAATCGCCATTTTCAATCATGGTTTTTATTTTGAAAAGCCTGTCGTCTATATTCACCATATAATGTCTGGATTGAACACAGCGTCCTGTAATGTTAAATCTTTTTCTCATTTCCGAACACCCTCTTATAATACTTATCCGCCTGATACATGGCAGCCACGGTATTATGTCCCAGCACGCGGTCTTTTGCAACCAGCGTCGTCACCAGCGCGTCGGAATATTTATAAAACATGCTGTCATGCCCCACACAGAGTCCCACCAGAATGTTCAGATCCGTGTGCCGCGCATTCAGGGACTTCGCCTGCAGGATAGGATTGCACATATTAAAACCGACCGCGTTGCAGCGCTCCGGGATGCCCACATCCGCCTTTTTCTGCGTGCCGCCCTTGCACGCAGCCCCGTACACTTCAAAGCCGTGGCTGCGCAGCACCCGCGCCAGCACCCGCGCCTCGGAGAGCAGGCCCACGCAGTTCGCGATCCCGATCCGCTTCGCACCGATCTTCTTCGCAAACTCCACGGTCTCCTCCAGACGGGTCATTTTGCAGTAGTTGTCCGCCTCGACCTCCGCGGCGGCGATCGTCACGCGGCGGATATCTTCCTTCTTATATTCCGCCATCGCGTCTGCCAGAAGATCCGGATCCATATGCGTGGACGGACAGAAGGGCGGGTATTTGCCATCCTCCCAGTTGCAGTTTCCCATGGTACAGTCTATACAGCTTTTTTCTGTTTCTTCCATAACAAAACACCTTTCCGTCATCAGGCTAATGATACGCCTGACAGTTTCTCTGTCCTCTGCTTCTGATGGTCGGCAGATTACCCGTTCGCTTTTCCGGAAATAATCCACGGCGCCGGCTCCTGCTCGAAAGAATTCTTATTATTTAACCGGGAGACAGCGACCTGTATCGTCTCAACATCGCCGATTCCATACTTCTCAAACAGTTTTGCCATCCCTGCAGCGACACAGAAATCCAGTGTATATACGACCACACCGATCTGCGGATTCAGCTTCACCAGGCAGGCAATCTCCTGTTCCATGCTGGCCGATGCCACCAGGAATACCAGAGACGGAACAGCGTGTCCGCGCATGGTCTCCTCATCCACATGATCGATCACCTGAATATTGTGAAGTCCGAAATGATCAATATTCTCCTCAATCGTCATGCGGTCGTCCTTATTATACTCCACCGCCAGCACCGACCCTTCGTTCGCGATGATTCCCGCCTCGATGGCAATGCTCTCGCCGCTGATCACGCAGATATCGTCCTGCTGCCCCACGTGCATCTTGTTAAAGATCACGGAACGGATCTCGCTGCCCACATAGTGGATGGAACCGCGGCGGAAATTGTGGTTGTCCATCCCGATCTTGTATGTATTGCACATGTTCTCATTCACGATCAGCATACCGGCGGACGCGTTGATCCCGCGGTTGATCATATCGCTGATCTTATCGTGCTTCACCTCGCCCACCGGCTCCGAACCCTCGTTGTACCAGACCTCGCAGTCGCCCAGACCGGCATTCCACATGCGGTAAAAAATGTCCGGATTGCCCGCCTCGGTAAAGACAAGCACCGCCTTATGCGACTCCACGGTCGGGATCACGTTCTTGTTTTTCCGGGTGATGTCCAGCATCTTCACTTTTTCTAAATCGATCGGTGTATTTTTCGCGAAATACTGAAGCCAGGATAAAATAATCTCGTTTGTAAAAATCTGTTCTGCCATCTTAACCTCCGTAAAATCCCTGTAAACAGTTCCTGTTTTCTCAGATAAGGCTATTATACTATCTTTATGAAAGAAACGCCACCACAAATGCAAAAAGAATAACCGGTTCCGAAGCCGCTTTCACACGACATCGGAACCGGCTGTCCGCCATCCGGATACCGAAAACCTAAACCCGGATTCGCTCCGCCACCTCATTCTCCAGAATAAAACGCCGGTCTCCGTTCCCGATCATGACAGCGTCCCGGTATTTCGTAATCACACGGATGACGCTGCCTTCGCAGATCTCCCAGTCATGAAGCTGATCCAGAATCTCCGGAACCCCAAACATCCACTGAATGGTATAGACACCCTGTGCGGCTGATGATAAAGCCTGCATATCACCACCTCCTCATTTTACGGTATGCTTTTCAGAATCTCCCCCACAGCTGCTGTTGTTTTCTAACATTGTATGGCGCCGTCCACCTGTTAGTCAACGAAAAATTTCGTCAGGAAAAAACAACCTTTGTGAGGAAAAAGCAACTGCTTACTTTTGTCCACAAAATTAATTTCTGCACTTGAATGATTTTTATTCTGTAAAAATAATCCTGAACGCAAGCGCCCGAAACCGGACTCGCCGCATGAGACCGGTTTCGGGCGACTTTTATCTGCAGGATAGTATTTTTCAGTTGCGCCTATGGCTGCGTGACCGTCTCCATCGGCCTGACATTTAATGCCTGCAGCATTTCCTCCTGATACCTCGCGCGGTCCTTTTCATTCAGGACAGCAACCTGCTCCGGTACTTCGGCATTATAGAACTCGAACCTTCCTTTATTACAGATACGCCCACGGTTCGGCTCATCCATCTTCGCCTCAACATCCACAATCTTGCCTTTTTTGATCAGCAGATACCGCTGGCATCCGTTTCCGTTTTTGCAGTTATAACAGGTAGCCAGAACCTTCGTGACCTCCCACGGACGGTATTTCCTGCGGTTCTTCGTGCGAAGCGCCCCCGTCGGACAGGCCTGCACGCAGTTACCGCAGAATTCGCATTCCTGATTGTCGATCCAGTCCAGATAAAACGGGGATGAAACCTGGGACGCAAATCCTCTCTCAAACGTGGAGATCGCACCGCGCTTTACAATCTGCGTGCAGGTATTCACACATCTGTGACATAAAATACAGAGATTCGGGTTATACGTGAAATACGGATTCGAATCATCGATCGGCTTGTCGATCATCTCCCCGGGATAGCTGGTCTGCTCCAGGCCGTACTCATAGCAGAGGTTCTGCAGCTTGCAGTCACCGTTGCCCGGACAGGAAAAACAGTTTATTTTATGGTTTGAGAGCAGCAGATCCAGCGTGGATTTTCTGGATTCCAGAATCCGGTCACTCATCGTGACGACCTCATTTCCCTCCGCGAGCGGGAAGGAACAGGCTGTCACCAGCTTCGGATTCCCTTTCACCTCCACCATACAGATCCGGCAGGCTCCCTCCGGGGTCAGACCCTTTAAATAACACAATGTGGGGATCTCGATCCCGGCGCTCTCAGCGGCCTCTAAAATGGTCGTCCCCTCTTCTACTGTCATCTGAATGCCGTCTATGGTTACATTCAGCATCTTTTTTTCCATTATCTTCCTCCTGTTAGCATAAAATACCATCCGCCCGTTACATAAAAAGCTGCCTCCTGCCCGATTCAGAATGTCTCCGGATGGACCTCCCACCAGATCACCGCCGTGCGGGTGGGCAGCAGCAGATCCCAGGTTCCGTCCTCCTGAGCGGTCAGAAACTGCATGACATTCCGGCGATACACATCCTCCCTGTCCGGATCCACCGTACCCAGCATGCGCAGATCGTCGCAGGCTTCCTCCACGGACGCGTAGCTCGCGGTAAATCCGTCCGGAACAATCGAACAGTTCGGCTCATAGCCCAGATCGTAGACGGTGTTCCAGAATGCGTTGTAATCCAGCCGCCGGTCATGCGTCCGAAGCGGCCGGCCGCCGCCGGCCGGCTCACCGGTTCCCGCAAACAGCTTTGCCAGCAGCTCCGGAATACTCGGCGCGTTGGCAAAAATCAGTACCGCCGCATATTTCCGCGCGAACGTGCACAGCTTCTCAATCTCCCAGATTGCAGCCGAACGGGAGCAGAACGCGATATCATGAACGGGCACATTCACCCCCGCCTCCGCCTCAAAGAAATCCAGAAGCATCGGCGTCAGATTATCCACTCCGGCCGCTTTCGCGTTTTCCTTACAGTTCGCCAGCATCTTTTCGGACGAATCCAGGCTGGTGACTGCCTTTACTCTCTGCGCGATCGGAATGCTCAGCCGGCCGCAGCCGCAGCCCATATCGATGACGCTGTCCTCCGGGGACAGCGGAAGGGCATTGACCTGGTTTAAGGTAAGCTCCCTCTCAAGCGCAGACATCTTGTTATAACGCACAGACTCAGTGTCCCACATATTTTCCCCGTTCTCGGGACGGACGGGAGGCCGCTGCGGCAGATTGATGCCGGACAGTGCCCGCCAGTTGATAAAAGGTTCCTGTTTCATAAACGTTTTTCTCCTTATGATTTGCTGATCGCGCCGAAGCGGCATTTCTCGATACATGTCCCGCACTTGATACATTTGGCTGTATCAATCGCGTGCGCTTCCTTCACTGTTCCTGTGATCGCGTCCGCCGGACAGCTGCGGGCACACAGAGTACAGCCCTTGCACTTGACCGGGTCGATCTGATAAGTTGTCAGCGCGCGGCAGGCCCCGGCCGGACATTTCTTATCCCGGATATGAGCAATGTATTCCTCGCGGAAATACTTCAGCGTCGAGAGCACCGGGTTCGGCGCCGTCTGTCCGAGACCGCACAGCGCATTCTGTTTGATCTGTCCGGCCAGCTTCTCCAGGCGGTTCAGATCTTCCATCTCACCCTTCCCGCTGGTGATCTTTTCCAGAATCTCCAACATGCGCTTGGTTCCGACACGGCAGGGCGTACACTTTCCGCAGGACTCGTCTACCGTGAACTGCAGGAAAAACTTCGCTATATCAACCATGCAGGTATCCTCGTCCATGACGATCATGCCGCCGGAACCGACGATGGAACCGATGCTGGCCAGATTTTCATAGTCGATCGGTATATCATAATACTCCGCGGGGATACATCCGCCGGAAGGTCCGCCGGTCTGCACCGCCTTGAACTTCTTTCCGTTCGGGATGCCGCCGCCGATGTCGTCGATCACGGTGGAAAGCGGCGTACCCATCGGGATCTCCACAAGCCCGGTGTGGCTGATCTTCCCGCCGAGCGCAAACACTTTCGTACCCTTGGACTTCTCCGTGCCCATCGAGGCAAACCACTCCGCCCCATTGAGAATGATCCGGGGAATGTTTGCCCATGTCTCGACGTTATTTAAGATCGTAGGGCTCTCAAATAATCCCTTGACAGCCGGAAACGGAGGTCTCGGACGCGGTTCTCCGCGGTTTCCTTCAATGGAGGTCATGAGAGCAGTCTCCTCGCCGCAGACAAACGCGCCGGCTCCCAGCCGCAGCTCAATGTCAAAATCAAAACCTGTGTCGTATATATTTTTACCGAGCAGTCCGTACTCTCTCGCCTGTTCAATCGCGATCTGCAGGCGTTTCACCGCGATCGGGTACTCGGCACGCACGTATATATATCCCTGATTGGATCCAATCGCGTAGCCTGCGATTGACATGGCCTCAAGTACGACATGGGGATCGCCCTCCAGAACGGAGCGATCCATAAACGCGCCCGGATCACCCTCATCGGCGTTGCAGCAGACATACTTCTGAACATTCCCGCGGTTTCCGGAAGCAAACTTCCACTTCAGGCCGGTCGGGAATCCCGCGCCGCCCCGTCCGCGCAGGCCGGAATCCAGAATGGTCTGGATGACCTCGTCCGGCGTCATCTCCGTCAGCACCTTGTGGATCGCCTCATATCCGCCCGTCGCGATATATTCATCGATTTTCTCCGGATCAATCACGCCGCAGTTGCGCAGGGCGATCCGTTTCTGATTTTTGTAGAAGACAGACTCATTCAGAGAACGGAGAGCAGCATCGCCATCCTCGCAAAGCATATAACTCTCCAGCAGGCTTCCGCCCATGATATGCTTTTCCACCATCTCTGCGGCTTTGCCCGGATTCATCTTGATATAGGTAACCTTTTCTTTCCCGGGTTCATATACCTCCACAATCGGCTCATACTGACATAATCCGATACATCCGGTCTGCGTCACTTTCACATAATCCAGACCGTGTTTTTCCACTTCATCCGCAATTGCCTGCAAAACCGGTCTGGCGCCACTGGCGATCCCGCAGGTAGCCATACCGACCACGATCCGCGTCTCTTTGCTTCCCTCAGGGCGATCAGCGACGGAACCCTCCAGCTGCTTTCTGATCGCCTTTAATTCTTCCAGTGATTTCATAAAAACCTCCCTTAATATTTCCCCAGAATACCCTCTACATCATCCACCGTCAGCCTGCCGTACACTTCCTCGTCGATCATCATGACCGGGGCGAGACCGCAGGCTCCGACACAACGGCACGCGTCCAGTGAGAACCTGCCGTCCGCGGTACATTCGCCGCCGCCGATCTCCAGAAGCTCCTGAAGCCTGTCATAGATCTGTCCGGATCCCTTCACATAACAGGCTGTACCCAGACAGACGGAGATCTTATGTTCTCCCTTCGGGAAAAGGGTGAACTGTGAGTAAAAGGTTGCCACGCCGAAGATCTTCGCCATCGGTACGCCCGTATTCTCTGAAATCATCTGCTGCACCTCATGGGGCAGGTATCCATATATATCCTGTGCCTTCTGCATGATCGGCATGAGAGATCCCTTCTGCCCCTTCAGCTCACTGATAGCCTTCAGAAGCTCAGCTTCCTGCTCCGGTGTCCCCTTAAACGGAACCATTTTCTTATTCTCCAAAACATTTCCTCCTTCACTCTGCAATATATCCATGAACTGCCGCGACATATTACGTGGCGGCAGCAAAGACCTTTTTTATCTGCATTGTCAGATGTTTTACCTCCTCCTGCGCTGTTTCAGCCCAAACAGACCCATCATATCCTTAGCGCCGACCTGTCCGGTCAGATTCTGGTACCAGAGAATATGCTTTGCCTCGCGGTCAAAGTAAATCAATTCGTTATTCAATGCCTTCTCCGTCAGCTCACCCGCCAGCTCATCGCTCACCTTTTCAATCCGGATACCCACCTGCTTATATCCCGGAATCATGCAGACCGGGTCCAGGTTCTCCGAATCTGTCAGGACATTCGCGCCCTCCGCATAGTGAAACGGCATCCAGGCCACGCCGGGCTCCAGCGAGTCTTCCACATGAACCTCACAGTAAATCGTGCCTCGCGGCGAGGAAACGCTGATCCAGTCACCGGGTTCCACGCCATTTTTCAGCGCGTCGTCCGGATTCAGCTCGATGTAATTGCGGGGCGCCGTATAATGGACGGCGACGGTCCGGTCTGTCATCGTCCTCGTATGGTAATGATACAGAATCCGGCAGGTCATCAGAGTGATCGGATACTCATCATCCTCTGTCTCCGGCGAAGCGGCCCAGTCCATCGCTTTCAGCAGGCCGACACCGTTCTTCCGTCCCGGTCCGTTTACATGCAGAATCGGCGTCCCGGGATGGTCTTCGGTCGGACACGGCCAGCAGATCCCCTCATTTTCCTCGATCTTCTGATAGGTAATGCCGGCGTAGGAAGGCGTCACCGTGCGCATCTCATTAAATACGTCCTCCGCGCTGTCATAATGGCACGGATACCCCAGACGGTTCATCAGTTCCATAATCACCTGCCAGTCCTGCTTTGACTCACCCTTTGCCGGTACAGCCCTGTGCAGCATCTGCACGCGTCGCTCCGTATTGGTAAACGTCCCCTCCTTCTCCGCGAAGCAGGTGACGGGCAGCACCACATCCGCCAGCTCCGCCGTCTCAGTCAGAAACAGATCCTGTACGACACAGAACGTCTTCTCCATAGCCTCCGCCACATGGTGGGAGTTCGGGTCGGAAACCATGGGATTCTCCCCCATGACATATAACATTTTGATATCTCCCCGCACCATGGCCGGGATCGTTTTCGTTACCTGCAGTCCCGTATCCGGACTTAAAGGAACGCCCCAGGCTTTCTCAAACTTTCGGCGAACCTCCGGGTCAAAGACCTTCTGGTAGGCCGGATAATCCGTGGGCAGCGCGCCCATATCGCAGGCTCCCTGCACATTGTTCTGCCCGCGCAGCGGATTCACCCCGCAGCCCGGACGCCCGAGATTCCCCGTGACCAGCGCCAGATTGCTCATGCTCATCACATTGTTCGTGCCGTTCAGATGTTGGGTGATACCCATGGCATACGTGATATAAGATTTGTGTGAGGAAGCGTACAGTCTGGCCGCCGCGCGGATCAGATCCTTATCCACGCCGGTAATCCTCTCGCCCGTCTCGGGCGTGTAATACTTCACCGCTTCTCGCAGCTCCTCCACGCCTTCCGTATGCGCCTCAATGTATTCCTTATCCTCCAGCCCCTCCTCGAAGATAATATTCAGCATCGTATTCGTCAGCGCGACGCTGGTGCCCGGCTTAATCTGCAGATAGATGTCGGCAATCTCCGCCAGCTGAATCTTCTTCGGATCGGCGACGATCAGCTTCTTCCCGGCCTGCTTCGCCTGGCGGATCATCATGCCCATCACCGGGTGGGCGACCGTCGTATTCGAGCCGGTCACAAAGATAACATCCGCCTCCATGACATCGCGGATCGGGTTCGTCATCGCGCCGGAACCCAGCGTGGTTGCAAGCCCCGCCACGGTAGAGCTGTGGCAGAGCCTCGCGCAGTGATCGACATTATTCGTCCCCACCGCGGCTCGCATAAACTTCTGGAACAGATAATTCTCCTCATTGGTACAGCGCGCGGAGGAAAATCCGGCGATCGCGTCCGGTCCGTACGCCGCCCTGATCTCCTTCATCTTGTTCGCGATCAGATCCAGCGCCTCATCCCAACCCGCCTCGACCAGCTCGCCGTCCCTGCGGATCAGCGGATGCTTCAGACGGTTCTTGTTATTGATAAAATCAAAGGCAAACCGCCCCTTGACGCAGAGCTGTCCCTGGTTGACCGGACCGTTCGCGGGCCGCGCGTCCACCACCTCATCGCCGCGCACCAGCAGGTTCACCTGACAGCCGACGCCGCAGTAAGTACACGTCGTCTGCACCGCATGCGTCTCCCATTTGCGGAACGGGCGCTGAGACTTCGGCGCCAGCGCGCCCGTCGGGCAGTTCGACACGCAGTTGCCGCAGGACTCGCAGTTTGTATCTGCCCATTTCATGCCGAACTCAGGAGAAATCACCGAGTTGAAGCCTCGGTACGCGGTGTCGATGATGCCGAGACCGTTCACCTTTCGGCAGGTATTGACACATCGGTGGCACAGGATGCACAGATTCGGGTTATAGATAAAAAATTTGCTCGAATCGTCGATCGGCCGGTCAAACACATCCTTCGGAAAGGAAGACTCCTCCACCCCGTAATCCATACAGTACTGCTGCAGCCTGCAGTCGCCGTTCGCACTGCAGCTGAAGCACTGCGTGTCATGACGGCTCAGCAGAAGATCCAGCGTGGACCGTCTGGACTCAACCACCCGCTCGCTCTCCGTATGGATCACATTGCCCTCCGCGATCGGGCAGGAACACGCAGTCATCAGCTTCGGATTCCCCTCGATCTCAACCATGCACATACGACAGGAGCCCTCCGGATCCATATCCTTTAAGTAACATAATGTCGGAATTTCTATTCCGTATCGTTCCGCGGTCTGAAGGATCGTATCGCCCTCATTGGCCTCTACCGGAATACCATTAATTATTGCGTGAATCACTTTGTTTACCCCATTTCCGTCTTTCCAAAAGCAAAAATATACAGTGTTTATTTTTCAAGTATACATGTAATGTGTAGATCTGTCAATTCATTTCGCGGTTTGAGTCCTGTAATATTGGCTGATATCGACTGTCCTCAAGATTACAGGCAAAGTGTTCGCATTTATTTTCTCTCAGGAACTGTTTCTTCACACCCCGGCATGTCACAAATGATCTCCTTCGTTTTCATGTTAACATTGCACTGCATCAGATTTTTGACGGCTGAGCGAAAATTATACGGTGTATATTTTTGAACAAAAAGTAAAAAATTGTTCACCACGGTTATCTCCGCCGATGCTTCGCTTTTTATTGCTTTTCTTTTCATTGGATGTTATCATAAACAGCAGACGAATACATTGTTCAAATGATTTTTCTGCAATCTGTCCAAAATACAGTGAAACAGAATCAGAGGTTCCCATATGATCACCAAATACCAGAAAACACACGCAAAAATAATCCGAACCGGCATGCAGCTTCTGTTTGCCAACGATTTTGACAGCGTATCTGTTCCCATGATCTGTAAAGAAGCCGGTATTTCCCGCCCCACCTTCTACTCTCACTTCAAGTGCAGAGAGCAGCTGGTAGCCGAATATTACGGCAGTTCTTTTTTTCTGAATCAGGAAAAAATTCAGTGGATTTCATCTGCCCCTGACAGCTGGACTTCTCTGATCCGAATGCAGCTGCTGCACATCCGCCATACCTGCAATCCGGATCAGGCGCATCTGATTTCGCAAAGCCTCTCCTATCAGCTGACCGAGCAGCAGCTGGAAACTGTCAAAGAGTATAACGGCCTGCATCAGGAAATGCTTTTTGATCTTATTAAAAAAGCACAGCACGATGGTTTCGTCCTCAACCGCTCAGATCCGCATTATCTCTGCAAAAGCGTATTCATGCTGCAGACCGGCAATCTGTTTTTATGGTGCGCCGACAATGGGCGCTTTGACCAGTTCACCAACTTTTTCTGGAATCTGGAGGCAGTTCTCTGTGTAAACGATGCTTACCGCGGCGTCTGGAAGTCGGAAGTTGCTTTCATACCTGATTTTCAGCAGGTAGATACGCCGGAGGACAGATCCGGGACCCCGTAATTTGTAAAATTGAGGTAACTATTCAGGACAGTACTTCGCACTTGCTGCGAAGTACGTCTGATAGCGTAGATTACACAGGGAAAAGTCCCATAGCGGAAAGAAGAATGGCTTCAAATGGAAAGCGTCTCGGAACCGTTCGCCATCGACTCAATTTCCTCCTGTGTCTGCACCATCTCCACAGAACATGCGAGGCAACACAGGTAGATGAAATCATATGCTGTGCCGGTGCTCTGGAATCCGTTAAAATCCTTCTCGAAGCGGAGCATATAGTCATAGGCTTTTATCTCCAGACAGTTCACCGTCCGGTTTGCCTCAGACACCTCGAACACGCCCATCGGCACTTCCTCATAACTTCCGTCCGGCAGAAGCAGGAAACAGGAAATCTCGATAATGGCATTCTCCAGTGTGTACCTGTCAACATCGGAGTAGAGCGTGATTCCAAGCTCTGACGAATATACCGTTCCGAGTTCAATCTCTGTGCTGCCGCAGCACTGTGAGGAGATGTAGCCGGAGCCTTTCACGATATCGCTATTTGCCAGAGCCGTGTTCGCCTGTTCCGCAGCTGTCTTTAGCGTTTCCAGTTTTTCCTTCGTCTCAGAGACAGCCCCGTTGAGGAGCTTCTGTTTCTGTGCCAGCAATTCTGTATTCGTAGGGTCAAGCTTTAGGAGCTTTTCCACATCCTTCAGCTGGGACTGCGTGGACTTCATCTCTTTATTTACACTGCTCAGCGCCTTTGACAGACCAGTAGTATCGCCGTCAATCTCGACTGTAATACCCTTGATTAATTCGACTTGCCGCCACAATCCTCACCTCCGTTTCTGGCATCAAAAAAAGAGCCGATTGCTCGACTCTGTAAAAAGTAGAAGAACACCGCCGAAGCGATGCTCATTTTAATTTGTCTTTAAGGTCACAGATTGTGACCTTAAAAGTTATTCTTCGGTTTCCAGTTCCAGCCGTTGTAAAATATCCTGAACGATCCCCTCATCCTGAATCAGATTGATGCCGAAACACTTTTTCCCGGCATCTTTCAGTGATGCACCAATATGATATGCAATTTTATCATCAAGTATGAGAAAACGATCATGAAATACTTTTGTGTATTTCACAACCAAAACAGGGTATTGTGCATTGAATTTATTTACGTCTGTACCACTCAGCTTCGTTTTCTCATGTGTATAAATGGTAACAGATACCTTATCGTTTTTCTTGCAGAGTAGATTTAATGTATCTACATCTACATATCCATCAATCAGAGTAATGTTTTTCTCTGCTTTTTGAATCAGGCTGACCAGTAATCCAAAAGCGTCATAAATCTGCCCGTCAAAGAAGACTTTTTGACTGGATTCTTCATGTTCTGAGATGTATTCGAATATCTTATCTAATTTTTCGTCAGTCTGCTTCTGATATTCCAACTGCTTCAATTCCACATTGCTGATACGTTCAAAGAGAAGGGCATTGTTTGCAATAAAGCGCCGCATCTCTACAAATGTTCTCATAATACGTATGCTGGCATCTATGGCAATTTCACTGCGCAGGACACTTGCCAGCATAGAAATGCCCTGTTCTGTATATACATATGGCATGTATCTACGCCCGCCATACCCATTGCCATTTAAACTTGAGCTTCCAGATTGGAATTTCAAGTTTTCATATTCCTGTTTCGTCAGCTGAAAGCAAAAATCCTCTGGGAATCTTTTTTGATTTCTTTTCATTGCTTTATTCAGATTCCCTGTTTCCACTTGATATAGTAGCGCCAAGTCACTGTCTATCATCACTGGCTGATTGCGCACTACGTATATCAAATTCTTTATATCCGGCTGAACTGATTCTATTATTTCAGCTGCTTGAGTATTTTTGTTCGTCTGTGTTAAAGCAGTACTTTCTGTTTTTGTCATATAAGTATACCCTTCTCAAACTTGAGATTCCAAATTGGAACCTCAAAATATCAAAACAGAACAAATCGTAAGGTCTGCGACTTGAACTGTACCTCACATCGAATCCTCAGCCGCTTTTTCAGACTGGTTGTTTCAAAGTATATCCGAAGACAGACCTTAAAGCAACCAGAAAATGATTTTTTTCGACAGCTTTTCAATCGATCAGAAGACGTCCATGTCATGCTGGACGGCTAGCCGGACTTTCTTCCAACCCGAATAGGAATCGTTTCCGCTCTCTACGTACATATCATTCACAAGCCCAATGGTCAGTAAATCCAAATCCCTTATGCCATTTTCCACGCAGATTCCAGATGACGATATCCTCTCTGTGTTTCATTTCCAAACCAAGCGTCTCATATATCTTGATGAACCGGCAGATCGCGCTTGCCGGATCAATCTACAGATTGACATACAGAATCCGGCCTTTTCTGCAGGGAAATCCGAGCCACGGCCTGCCTTCCGCGATAGCGATAGCAAGCTCCATCAGAAGAAAGCTTTTTCCGGCTTTCGAGGAACCGGAGACCAGCATCTTATGCCCACGTCGCAGGATGCCCTGGATTAATTCTTCCGGAAGCTCTGGCGGATTGTCTTTATAAGAAACAAGCGAAACCATCTCTGGCAGTTCATCCGACACGCCCTCCGCGTAATCCATCCAGTCCACCCATGACTTCCTGCCGATGTTGGTCGCCACGAGGTACTGGCGGTTGCCGTTCCGGGTGACACCCGGCATCCGGGAGAGGCGGGACGGGTTGCGGTTCTGCTTGTCAATGGAGACACCGTTCTTCTCCAGAAAATCATAGAGAAATTCCACACGGCTCCGATATTCTTCATAATCCTTCGCATCGATATGAACGATGGCGTGAAGCGACTTTCCGCCGGAATGAACCAGGGCTGCAATCGGCAGCTCCAGCTTGCGGAAGAGGATATCCTGCTCCGCGACAGGGAGCGAATCCGACTCAATCAGAGCGAAGCGGAATTTTGTCACGTTGTCGTTTTTCACACCATCGCCGTCCAGGGGATTGAAGCGTATCCAGGCACCAGCCGGCTGTTTCCAGTCGCCGACCGTCGCACCCATATCATCCGGATGCTTTTTCAGGGAAGCAATCAGTTCTCCAGCAGTCCGGTCATACACACCTTTACTTGGGAACCATCTGCCGTCGCCGTCATATTCGATGGCATCATCCCAATTCATGTAGCCGTCTTCCCCAAAAAGCGTCCAGCCACGGTCTTTTGCCATCTGAACAATCGTGCCGCCTTTGACCGGCGGAGCCGCTGCCGTGAAAGCTGTTCCATTTTTTCGCGCATTCGCCGGGATGGTAGCGGCTGTCGTTACGGAACCAGTCATCCCAGATGGAGCAGGGGTATCCCTCCTCCTTGAACGCCATGCCGACTGCAATCCAGTCGGCACGTGATAAGGTTGCTACATCTATGGCTTTCAAAGCCGATAAAATATTGTTATCCATAAAGTCCTCCTATGGTCTGTAGTAAGCCGGGTTGATGTCATAAGGTACACGCCATCTGTTATTGGCTAATCTGGAAATCAGAGCACTGGCGTCATCAAACTGCCATGTGCCGACCCTTCGGAACCCGTACCGCTCCAGGCAGCGTATCTGCTTTGGAGTAGCGAGTCCCTCATCCTGTCTGCGCTTCAGCCGGTCGATGAGAAGAGAGGCAAGCCCTGAATTTTCCACGCTCTCAGCGAAGATGCCGCGCCGCTCCATAAACTGCAGCTGCTTTTCGGACGGCGGAGCCATCTCCCAGGCGAAGGTCGGCACATAGTTGGCCAGGTCTTCTGCAGCTATAGAGAGCGCGTACTGGATCGGGTCCACGAGCTTGCGTTTCTTCCCACGCATTTCTTCCAGCTGCTTCGCAAGTGCCGCCTCGCGCTCAGCTAAGACATCCCGTTCAGCCAGTTCCTCGGCCTCAATCAAATCGAATGCTTCCGGATTTTCCTTCAGCGCCTTGTCGATTTTCGCCGCGATAATCTCATCCTTGCTCAGAAGCGCGGATGGCCTGCAAAGGTCATGCCTTGCGGTCATCCAGAGGAAGTCCAAGAGCAGCAGGTCATCCTTGCCGGGTGAGAGCCGCATCCCGCGCCCGACCATCTGCTGGTAAAGGCTTCGGATTTTCGTCGGGCGGAGGATTGCGATGCAATCAACGCTTGGGCAGTCCCAGCCTTCGGTGAGCAACATGGAGTTACACAAAACGTCATACCGGCCATTTTCAAAATCGCTCAGCACCTGTTCCCGGTCATCGCTGTTGCCGTTGACTTCTGCTGCAGAAAGGCCGACATCGTTTAACATCTGGCAGAATTTCTGGGAAGTGGCGATCAGCGGCAGGAACACTACAGTCTTGCGTCCCTGGCAGTAATGCACCATCTCCTGTGCAATCTGCTCCAGGTACGGCTCCAGAGCACATCCGATTTCCCCGGCGCTGAAGATCCCGACTCCGTGTATATCCAGTTCAAGCGGGATCATCTGTGCCTTAATGGGAACCAGAAATCCATCGCGGATGGCGTCGGTCATGCTGTACTCGTAAGCTTTGGAATCGAAATATTCTCCGAGGTTTTTCATATCGCCACGGTCAGGCGTCGCGGTAACGCCGAGGACATTCGCATCGGGAAAGTGTTCAAGCACACGCTTGTAGCTGTCCGAGAGGCAGTGATGTGCCTCGTCCACGATGATGTCCTGAAAATAATCCTGCGGGAATCGGGCGAGTCTCTTTTCCTGCGCAAGTGACTGCACAGAGCCGACCGTCACCGGGA
>JAJBUT010000144.1 GCA_020860185.1 Lachnospiraceae bacterium
CGTCCTTCCTTTGCTGAAGTTTTTGCCGAACGGCTTTTACGGGGCGAAGCTCTTTCTGCCATAGCTGACAAGACCTCCCTGCCCACCCATGTGGAAAGCATCGCCCGGACGGTCGCCGGATTGGCTTCGCGTGGTGATGTCTCCGGGGTTTTTCATCTTTGCTCCATCGGCGAGCCCATGTCTTGGCACGGTTATGCCACTCAGATCGCTCGTGAGCTTATGTTGCGTGGCAGACTCGTTCAAATGCCGGAAATTATTCCTATCCGACTAGAGGATATGAACTCTTTTCTAGACTCCCGCCCCATGCATACCGCGATGAACGCCGGACGCCTCTCCAATCTTCTTGACCAACCGCTTCCCTCTTCCGTGGAAAGCGTTGCCCGTGCCGTGGAGCTTTTTCTCGAAAAACGCTCTTCAAGGAGAGGGTGAGTGTATCGACGTTACTTTCACTGCGCGACCAATGAGTCAACTCGTCTTCTCGCGCCTTTTCCCCGTCTCCAGACGGCGTTCATGCACGGCATCCCATTTTCCGGATCAATAATCGCTTCGTGCTGCCCTTCATACGTCTCGTATTCATCCTGCTTCACTATCGATGTTTGCGCCGGCTGAACGAAACAGTTGCCTTCATACGTCTCGTATTCATCCTGCTTCACTATCCGGTATTCATTCCGCGCACCCTGTATTTTCTCATGCGCACGCCGCCCGTAAGCGATTTTCCCGGCATAAACGGGATTATCCAGCACGCTCTTGACGAAAGTCCCCGTAAACGCTTCATACTTCAAGTTTTCCGAGTTTTCCGGGTATAGCCGTTATCATTCAGCCACTTCGCGACCTTGTTATATCCCATATGATCGAAAATGAAGCGGTCATAAATCAGCTTCACGATTTCCGCTTCATCCGGGTTCACAACCAGTATGCCCTTTTCCTTATCAATGGTATATCCGTAAGGTGCCTGCCCGCCGTTCCAGCGTCCTTCCCGTGCTTTCTGCCTGCGTCCTGCCATCGACTGGATAAGAATATTCTCGCGTTCAATCTCGGCGACCGCTGACAGCACGGCAATCATCAGTTTTCGGAATCCTTTGAACTGTCGATATTGTCATCCACGCATATCAGATTCGTTCCGAAATCCTGCATCGTCTGTAAATTCGAGAGAACGTCCGCAGCATTCCTGCCAAAACAGGATAACTTAAACACCAGAACGAAATCCACCGGATCTTTCCCACTCTGTATTTTCGCCATCATGCGCTGGAACTCCGGGCGCCCCGTTACGTTCTTTCCGGATCGCCCTGCATCGCAAAACTCTTCAACAACCTGTATATCCCTGATACTGCGCGTATCCAAGGATTTTCTCACGCTGCGCGTCAAGCGAAAATCCTTCCGTCTGTATTTCCGTTGATACGCGCATGTATATATAACACCGCTTCTTTTTATCCATCTTATTCTCTGTTTACTCCTGCGCGCCCTTCTTTAAATTGCAGTCCCGGCATAACATCTGGCAGTTATCCAGCGTTGTCTTACCGCCCTTACTCCACGGTTTGATATGATCCCCGTGCATCTGTTCAAACTCGAACGACTCACCGCAGATCGCGCACTTATGACCCTGACGCTCATAAGCAACAAGCTTATCACGGCGGTCAAAATCCCGGATTGACAGCTTCCGCTCGTCATGCGTCAGCAAATACTCGTAAATCCCGGCTCTGCGTGAAACATCATCATCACCCATAAGGCGCTGAACCTCGATCTCAAGCATCTTCGGATCAAGGTCTGTCCGGTTCCCATTCTCGTTATACATCAAGCCCCACTGCAAGCCCTTCATTTCCTTACGGAATTTCGGGAATGTGGCTTTTATCCAACTCACAACACTCTGGAAATACAGCCACAATTCATTGCAGTTCGTATCATGCTGATGCTGTGACATATAATCTTCAATCCCGATACCGTCACGCGCTGCAATCCATTTGATAGCAGTTTCGAGATAGTCCTGCCGTATAGCAGAACCGTTCAAATAACTACTTGCGATCTTATGTGCAGGACATCCGGTCTTACTGAAATATTTCTTCGCTTCGGTCAGCCATTCACCCGTATAAACGGCATTGCGTAATTCCTGCGCAGTCAGCTGTTCACCAGCGATATTGATGATTTTGAACCAGTCCAGCTTCTCCCTGTCAGTCCCTTCGCAAATATAGATCATCAGCGGATAATCTAAAATCTGTTCACGTTCTGCATCGGTCAAATTGCCAAACTTACGTGGCATTCCATCAATCACGACAGAAAATTCGTTTGTTGCATACTGGCAAATACTGATTGTACGCTGCTGTCCGTCTAGAACTTCGTAATCACCGTTATCGCTCTTAACCCAATACATAACATTAAGCGGAAAATTCCGGATAACGGTATGGATTACTTCATTCCTCTGCTGCTCTTTGTAAATAAACTCCCGCTGATATGCGGGGCGGATATTAAGCTTGCCGCCATAACCAACAACACCGTTTTCAGCACTATCCTTATAGCCGTTCACAACATCCCGGACAGGAATCTCATGTAACTCAATCTTCACTTGTGTCCCCCTCACTTTCTACGAATAACCAGCCTTGCATATTGTATTTTCGGTTTCCCGTTTATTGTCAGTATAAAACGGGTACCGTTTGGTGTTACATCCTTATCAATCCCTAAGATATCAAATTGATCCGGATTGTATTTTGTCAAAAAAGTAATTGGCACACCCATTACGCCATAATAATCACACGGAATATTCGCCGTCTGCGATACTTCAATCGCATCATAATTATCATATCGGGGATAATCTTCTGGCGTATATGTTTTGAACAGGATCATATCTTCATGACGTTTTTCAAAGTCAAGATTTGTGTACCAACAAATATTTCCCATGCGTCTCCATTTTTGCCCGTTCTCATCTATCTTGAAATCTGTCTTCTTTTCTTCATAACTATCGGGCACTTTGAACCAATAGTGTCCGCTATTGACACCTGTCCAAACCTCGTTGGCCGTAATCAACGGAGTGATTTCTTTATATGTGATATTGTTTAAATTCCCTATTATCAGGAATTTTTTATTCCATAACTGTGCTATATATTCACGAAACAGCGAGAACGGGGGATTCGTAACGACTATATCAGCCTGTTCCAAAAGCTCCACGCATTCCGGACTCCGAAAATCACCATCACCGTCAAGCAAAGTCATTGTATTCTTCTTATTGCGCATAAGATATTCTATATCTGCGAGGTCAATACGACCGTCTTGATTTTCATCCGTAACTTCCGTTATCTCCACCTTATAAGGGTGCTTATCGCTCTTTACTGGCACTGCACCATTAACCGGAAGAAAAGCAAGCTGCCCGTCTGCTCCGATAAAATAATGGAATTCATCACCAACAACAGGAGATGAAACATAACAAGTCGTTATCAGCTTTTTCAAACCCAACGAATTGAAATTCATAGCGAAATATTTGAAAAAATTGCTTTCATAAGGATCATCGCAATTACAAAGCACAACTTTTCCTGCAAAATGCGGCACATAATGCTTTAACTCACTCTCGATCATAGAAAGCTGCGTATAAAATTCATCCTGCTTATTTTTTGCGGAATCATGCAGATTACTGTTTCCAGCCATTACTTTTCCACCTCGTCTTTCTGAGGTTCCTGCAACCACTGCCGGATTAACGCAGAAACCGAAATATCCTGCTCCAACGCAAGCAGTTTCAGGGCTTTTCTTTCTTCCTTTGTCATCACGATAGTAATATTAACTGTATTTTTGTCAGCCATAATTCTACCTCTAATTTTCTGCATCCATTCTTGACGTGACGGATCTTCCTGCATAATTTTTGCTTTGTGCTGCTTCACTTTGCCGATATCTGTATTCAATTCATCCTGTTTTTTCTTTAAATCCGCGCCCCATGCTTCCATTTCTAACTGTTCTTCGAGACTTTCCTGTTCTGAAGCGGCCTGTCTTGTCAGAAAATATTCTTCCAGTTCGTCCTGATCCCGTCGGTACTGTTCCTCGATCTCCACCCGTTCTCCCCGCAGTGTACGGAATCCAGCTCTTTCGGACAGATGTTAGTTATATAAGTCTTGCACGTATCCGGATCGTAATCATTCGCCCAGGCGTGGATAAGACCGAGCGACCCGTCAGCACTTGACGAGCGCAGTGCGCCGCACGCAAATCCGCCCGGACCGCAGAATAATTCCCCTAATTTCATCATCATCATAATGCGTTTTGCCCTGCTTCACTGCTTCCGGACTCTCGTGCGGCAGATATTCAGCAGCATCAAGAAAAGCGCCCTTACCACGGCATCTTTACCATGTTAGCCGGAACCCCGAACCAGCGAGCCACGGTAGAAACCGGGACTTTGCACGGAATATCCACAACGATATGAGCGTGCATGAACCTTTTGTCTCCAGCTTTTATCCGCCCGGCGCGATCCGTTATCTCATCTTCCGGCGTATAAATATCGCGGCCATGCCAGCCCCACAGAAACAGGAGATTGGGAAAGGCCAGGAAAATCAGCCCGGAGGTGATCAGAAAGGAGTGGACAAAGGAGGGTTTCGCGCCGGAAGAGGGCAGCTCGGGCGGAGCGCAGGGATTTGTCTCGGTGGAGGACATGGTGAGCGAATTGATAGAGAGCCTGAGAAACGCCTGCTTTCAGGGATAGAGAATGTATAGCGGATTTTGAATCCGCTGTCAACTTGAAAATCCGAATTTTCTTGAGGAGAA
>JAJBUT010000149.1 GCA_020860185.1 Lachnospiraceae bacterium
AGAATATTTACACCGTGCAGTTTCATCCGGAGGCGTGTCCTGGGCCGCAGGACTAAGCGTACCTTTCTGATTTGTTTTTAGATATGATGGGAGGAAATCGCTATGCCTAAAAATCCTGAGATAAAAAAGGTCATGGTCATCGGCTCCGGTCCCATCGTGATCGGACAGGCGGCTGAGTTTGATTATGCGGGGACACAGGCCTGCCGCGCTCTGAAGGAAGAGGACGTGGAGGTGTGCCTGGTAAATTCCAATCCGGCGACCATTATGACGGATAAACAGATCGCGGATCAGGTCTACATCGAGCCGCTGACCGTGGATGTGCTGAAAAAGATCCTGCTGATCGAGCGGCCGGACGCCGTCCTCCCCACATTGGGCGGACAGGCCGGCTTAAACCTCGGCATGGAGCTGGAGGAGTCGGGTTTTTTAAAAGAAAACGGGATACGTCTCATCGGCGCCACGGCGGAGACAATCTTCCGCGCGGAGGATCGGCAGGCGTTCAAGGATACCATGGAGAAGATCGGCGAGCCCTGTGCTCCTTCCGAGGTGGTGCATTCCATCGAGGAGGGCATCCGTTTTACCAATTCCATCGGCTATCCGGTGGTGCTGCGCCCGGCGTTTACCCTGGGAGGCAGCGGCGGCGGCATCGCGGAAAATGAGACGGAGCTGATCGAGATATTGTCCAACGGCCTGCGCTTAAGCCGCGTCGGCGAGGTGCTGGTGGAGCGCTGCATCGCCGGCTGGAAGGAGATTGAGTATGAGGTGATGCGGGACGCCATGGGCAACTGCATTACCGTTTGCAACATGGAAAACATCGATCCGGTGGGCGTGCATACCGGCGACTCCATCGTTGTCGCGCCGTCCCAGACCCTGGGAGATAAGGAGTATCAGATGCTCCGAAGCTCCGCGCTGAACATCATCACGGAGCTCGGGATCACGGGCGGATGCAATGTGCAGTATGCGCTTCATCCGGACACCTTTGAGTACTGTGTCATCGAGGTGAACCCGCGTGTGAGCCGGTCTTCCGCGCTGGCCTCCAAGGCGACGGGCTACCCGATCGCGAAGGTGGCGGCGAAGATCGCCATCGGCTATACTCTGGATGAGATCAAAAACGCGGTGACACAGAAGACCTACGCCAGTTTTGAACCGATGTTGGATTACTGTGTCGTGAAGATTCCGCGTCTCCCCTTTGACAAGTTTATCACGGCAAAGCGCACGCTGACGACGCAGATGAAAGCGACCGGCGAGGTGATGAGCATCTGCACGAATTTTGAGGGCGCGCTGATGAAGGCCATCCGTTCTCTGGAACAGCATGTGGACAGCCTTCACACGCACGAATACCGCCGTCTGTCCTATGACCAGCTCGTGGAGAAGCTGAAGGTGGTGGACGACCGGCGGATCTGGGTGATCGCGGAGGCCTGCCATCGGGGCATGTCCTACGATCTGATCCATGATCTGACAAAGATTGACAAATGGTTTATCGACAAGATCGCCATCATCGTGGAGATGGAGCGCCGCCTGATCAGCGAGCCTCTGACGGCGGAACTTTTAAAAGAAGCAAAACGCATCGAATTTCCGGACAATGTGATCTCACAGCTCACCGGAAAGAGCGAGGCTTTTATCAAAAACATGCGCTATGAGAACGGCATTACGGCATCCTTCAAGATGGTGGATACCTGCGCCGCGGAGTTCGCGGCTGCGACGCCCTATTATTATTCCTGCTTTGACGGGGAAAACGAGGCGGACGGTGCGACGGACCGGAAAAAAATACTGGTTCTCGGATCCGGTCCCATCCGGATCGGGCAGGGCATCGAGTTCGATTTCTGTTCCGTACACTGCACCTGGGCGTTCTCAAAGGCGGGCTATGAGACCATTATCATCAATAATAATCCGGAGACGGTTTCGACAGATTTTGATATTGCGGACAAGCTGTATTTTGAACCGCTGACGCCGGAGGATGTGGAGAACGTGGTTCGCGTGGAGCATCCGGACGGCGCGGTCGTGCAGTTCGGCGGGCAGACCGCGATCAAGCTCACGGAGCATCTGATGAAAATGGGCGTGCCCATCCTCGGAACGAAGGCGGAGGATGTGGACGCGGCGGAGGATCGCGAGCTCTTTGACCGGATTCTGCAGGAAACCGGTATCCCGCGGGCGGCGGGCGGTACCGTGTTTACCGCGCAGGAGGCAAAGGAGGTCGCGAACCGGCTCGGTTATCCGGTTCTGGTGCGTCCGTCCTATGTGCTCGGCGGACAGGGCATGCATATCGCCTTCAATGACGATGAGATCGTGGAGTTCATTGACAATATCAACCAGATCGCGCAGGATCATCCGATCCTCATCGACAAATACCTCATGGGCAAGGAAATCGAGGTCGACGCGGTCTGCGACGGCACGGATATCCTGATTCCGGGTATCATGGAGCATATCGAACGGACGGGCGTCCACTCGGGCGACAGCATCTCGGTCTATCCGGCTCCGACCATCTCCGATGAGGTGAAGGCGGTCATCGTCGATTACACGAAGCGGCTGGCGCAGGCGCTGCATGTCGTCGGCCTGATCAATATACAGTTTATCGTGATGGACGGGGAGGTGTACGTCATTGAAGTGAACCCCCGCTCCTCCCGGACCGTGCCCTATATCAGCAAGGTGACGGGGATTCCTATCGTCGATCTGGCGACACGTGTGATCCTCGGCGAGAGCCTGAAAAGTATGGGATATACGGCGGACATTGCGCCGGAGGCGGATTATGTGGCAATCAAGATGCCGGTCTTCTCCTTTGAGAAGCTGCGCGGCGCGGAGATCAGCCTGGGACCGGAGATGAAATCCACCGGCGAATGCCTCGGCATTGCGAGGAGCTTCAATGAAGCGCTCTACAAGGCGTTCCTCGGAGCCGGCATTCAGCTGCCGAAGTATAAACAGATGATCATCACGGTGAATGACAAGGACAAGCCGGAGTCGGTGGGCGTCGCCAGACGCTTTGAGGCACTGGGCTATCGCATCTACGCGACCCGCAGTACCGCGAAATATCTGCAGGAGCACGGGGTACACGCGCTCCGCGTCAACAAGCTGTCGCAGGAGTCACCGAATGTACTTGATCTGATTCTCGGACATAAGATCGACCTCGTGATCGACACGCCGACACAGGGGCGTGATAAGTCCAGAGACGGTTTTCTGATCCGCAGGAACGCCATCGAGACCGGCGTACACTGCCTGACATCCATGGATACGGCCAACGCGCTGGCGCTCTCGCTTGAGACAGCGCGGGATGAGATGGAGATGATCGATATCGCGACCGTAAAGGGGGTCTGACCCCGGAAAGAAACTGTAAACATAATCTAAGATATTTATAAAGTAAACTTCCATGCGCTGCTGACGCAGCGCGCCAACATCTATGAAAGCAGCCCGGGGAAACCGAAGGCTGCTTTTATATATCAAAGGAAAGTTCGTCCCGTTTCCGTTGAAGTGAAAATATTTCTGCATATATGCATATGCTCGAAATCACAACATCTTCGGCCCGTCCACGCAGTAAAAGGAAATGACATGCAACAAATGTCAACAGGTGTATCAGAAATGCTCTTGTATAATTTTATTATATGGGGTAAAATAACACCAGTATACGATAGATGGAGGATCTTATGGAAGAAAAAACAATTCAGATTACACTGGCGCCGTACAAGGGCGTGCAGGTACAGAAGCGTGAAGTGACGGTGACGGAGCAGGAGATTCTGTCTGAGATGAACCGCGCGCGCGGTTACGCATCCAGAACAGTGGACAAGCCGGACGGCAGCGCTGAGATGGGCGATCAGGTTGTGATTGATTTTATCGGTTATATTGATGACGAGCCGTTTGAGGGCGGAGACGGGACAGACTACCCCATTGTCCTCGGCTCTAATACTTTCATTCCCGGTTTTGAAGAACAGCTTGTGGGAGCGAAAGCTGGCGACTGTGTGGATGTACGTGTCCCGTTTCCGGAGAATTATCACGCGAAGGAGTACGCGGGCTGCGACGCTGTCTTTAAAGTGACGGTGAAGAGTCTCCGCGCGACGATCGTGCCGGAGCTTACCGATGAAGTGGTTTCCAGAATTTCGCCGTGTAAGACGGTCGAGGAGTTCCGGACGTATGTGGAGAATCAGATCCGCAGCCATAAGTCCGACCAGTTCCTGCAGGAGAAGGAGAATGAGGTCCTCGAACACATTGTGGAACAGTCAGAGATTGAGGTTCCGGAGGAGCTGGTGCAGGAGCGCGCGGATGTCCTGAAAAACAATCTGCTCGCGCAGCTTCGCAACAGCGGTAATACGCTGGAGGCTTATCTGGACTATAACAATCTGACGCAGGAGATGTTTGATGCGTATGCGAGAAACGACGCGCTGAACATGCTGAAGGGACAGGCTGTCCTGGCGGAGATCGCAAAGGCGGAGAGCTTTGGCTATACTCAGGAGGAACTGATGCAGGAGCTGTTTACGATGGCGCGCAGTTATCAGATGACGGTGGACGACCTGCGCGAAAAGATCGGAGAGAAGGGTGTGGAGATGGTCGGAAACGATATTCTGCACAAGCAGGCGCTGGATTTTATCACACGGCACAGTGTTGAGGTATAGCGAAAGGCCGATCTTCTGTTCATAGTAAACTTCCATGCGCTGCTGTCGCAGCGCGCCAACATCTATGAAAGTC
>JAJBUT010000133.1 GCA_020860185.1 Lachnospiraceae bacterium
TCAGCTCTTGAAAAATCTATACCCCTATGGGTAGTTTTCGGACGGCCTGCCCCCCTCACATTCATCGCCGACGCGTACAATACCCTGTGTCGCTGCGGAATATGTATGTCTCTATACAAGAATTCTAAAACAAATCACATACTCCGGATATTTTAATACTCTCTCAAAAAACACACGTAAATCCAGCCTCCCTCTGACTCAACAGTTTACTACGCTCGTCTTTGCCTGTCAAGAAATATTCGGTGGATTCACATTCTTTCATGCAATTCAACTTTCCCGCTATCTGCTCTGACTCATCCGACGGATCAGGCTGATGGCGAACTCAATTCGCTCCCGAATGTCCCGCTGATCCGACAGAATCACATCCGCCGGCATATCCCAGACCTCCTCATAAAATTGATCCAGCAGTGTTTTCATCTCTTTCCGAACCGTTACCAGAAACTGCATCTGTCCGTTCACATTCATAATCCGGAGAAACGCCGAACGTTCCGACAAAAACATACTCTGATCGGGACTGAAAAGAATATCCTCCGAGAGTCTGCCGACGATCAGCCTCATTTCAAACTGTTCATACGTCTCCATCATTTCCAGAATATGCTCCAGAAGCGCAATTTTCTGATCCGCTGTCAGCTTCACTCTGGAGCCGCAAAAATCCACCTCATCCTGTGACACCAGGGATGTAATGGCCGAGTCGTAGACCAGCATCCGGATCCTTACTGTTCCCAGCAAGCTGTTCTCCAGTTTGTGCGTCCGGTAAAGCACCTCTTTGATATCAGACATCGACGCATCTTCGCCAAAAACCCGTTCGACCAGTTCCCCGAAGAGAGGATCCGGCATAAACTTTTCCATCATATGCGCCACCAGCCAGCGTGTGTTCGATGAAATATAAGCTTCCGTATAATTATTGCACCTCAGGGCATCCGGCACATTTATCTTCTCAAACAACAGAGATTCCTGGTTTGCATAAGTCTGAACAACCTCGTAGATCTGACGGCAGTATTCCTCGTCCTCGCTGACTGTTACAGACAGGCAGCGGCCGCCCTCCTCCAGCATCCCGATACTGACAAACTCCTTTCGGATGGCAAAAATCAGCCGTCCGAAGGCTCTCCGGCTACTGTAAATCTGAAAATCAATATGTATGGAATCCGCCAGCAGATTGAGCAGGAAGAGCACGTCGCGCAGGCAGCTCTCCCTGGAATCCTCCAGATTGAGGATCAGTGAAACATGCACCTCCGGGAACGGTCTCTGCTTGTCTATATTCTGCTCGTCCAGACTCATGAACTTTACGCGGCTCTCATAATCCATCGCCATCAGATCCGTCATCATAATAATATGAAGCGATTTCACGCGGCGCAGAACCGGATGCTTCATCTGCTTCAGATACTGCTGGATCGACAGTTCCGGGAAAAACGCGTCTTCTGCGTCCCGGAGGAATCTCCCTCCTTCTGCCGTTCCCTCGCATAATTGTACTCCGCTGTCAGATGATCCCGGACGGCGCCTTCCAGGATATCCGGCTCTTTAATATTATAATTCTCCTGCAGACAGAGCAGGCCGTCCTCGCTGGCAGACGAAACAATGCAGTGCGCGATGGAGGACAGGACACGCTTCTCCGTCTTCTCCGACGGGAGCATGCGCCCGTTGATCCATTTACTGATGTAGGATACATCGTACTGCAGCTCCTGCGCCAGGGTATTGCTTTTGATCTCCGCCTCACCCAGCAGCTGCTCCAGGAGTCTGCTGAATCTGTTTTTTTCTTCCATAACTATAGTATCATTCCCTTTCTTCTCACTCATTCCCCGCACGGAATCCGTGGATTTACTTTAGCATAAACCTGTGAAAGAACTGTGTCAGATTCATCTGGAATCCATTTTATTCCAAAAGATTCAACTTTCTTCCCATCCGTGCCAGCTTTTTTATGATATACTAAGATTCGATTTTTGTAAACTGTATATTTTTGGACAAAATTAAGAGCAAGGAGATTTGAGAGAATGAACACAACAGATAACAAAGCCACCGGATATCCCAGCATCGACAGACCCTGGATGAAGTACTATCCGCCGCAGATTTCCCAGATGCAGATTCCGGAATGCACGATGATGGAGTATCTGAGGCAGAACTGCCCCGGCGAGGATGTCGTCGCGATGCATTATTACGGAGAGGATATCCTCTGGTCCACCGTTTTTGAGAACATAGAGGCCGTTGCCCGCAGCCTGAAGGCCATGGGCTTCGGGGAAGGAGACCAGATTCCCGTCTTCCTTCACAATGTACCTCAGTATATCTATCTTCTCCTGGCAGCGGAGAAGATCGGCGCTTCCCTGCTCTGCCGCGACAACACATTGCAGGAGAACGTAGAAGCGGTCAGTCAGTCCGGAGCGAAGGCGATCTTCGCCCATGATTACCTGAAACAGCACGAGCTGGACGCCTATCTGTCCGACAGCCACACCGAGCGCGCCGTTCTGGTGAGTCCGCTGATCAGCGGCAGCTATGACGCCATGCCTGATTACATTCAGGCTGTCATCGACGGCCTTTATTCACACACCCCGGCGAACGGAAGCCGCACGATGAACTGGAATGATTTCCTCGCGCTGGGCGAGAGCTATGACGGCGTCGTGGAGGCGCCCGCCGACTTCAACCGTCCGCTGCTGCGCGCCTATACCAGCGGTTCCACCGGTCCTTCGAAGCAGGTCATCCACTCCGCGCATACGATGATCGGCGTGATCCATCAGATGAACTTCTACGGTTCTCAGGGAGGCTTCCGCGCCTCATGGATGGTCACCTGCCTGCCGCCCTGCCTGGTTGCCGTCGTGGTCGCCATGGATCTGATGCCGCTGGCCTCCGACAAATACCTCATCCTCAATCCGTTCTGCGGACTGGATGACGTGGATCTGGAGATGATGCGCTACCGGCCGAACTGCTGGCCGCTGCTTCCGCTGTTCGCGGATGTGCTGGTGAACAGTGAGCGCATTCCGGACGACTATGATATGTCTCATCTGTTTGCCGCCGGCGTCGGCTGTGAGTCCTACAACAACGGCCAGCTCGCCCGCATGCAGAAGTTTATGAACGATCACAAATGTCAGGCTCGCCTGACCGTAGGATACGGCTGCAGCGAGTCCGGCTCCAACGTATCCCTGCCGATGACGCCGCATCCGATCGGCAACGGCAACTCCGGCATTCCGCTGCCGATGACGACGATCAGTGTCTTCAAAGCGGGCACGGATGAGGAGCTGACCTACAACCAGTTCGGCGAGATCTGCATCAGCGGTCCCGGCCTGATGCTCGGCTATGACAATCCGGAAGCCACCGCGGACACGCTGAAGGTGCACAAAGACGGCATGACCTGGCTGCACACGAAGGATATCGGCTATATGAACGAGGACGGCGTCGTCTATGTCCTGACCCGCGGACACGCACCGCGCTTCGGCGGCGGCGACATGGCCACACTTCCCATGGAGAACCGTCTCGCTGACGCGAAGATCGAGGGCATCAAGGACGAATTCTTTGTGCTTGCGCCCGACGAGGAGCATTCCGGCTGCTTCCTCCCCTACCTGTTTGTCGTTCTCGAGGACGGCTATACCACAGAGTCAATCGAGGATTCTGTGCGCGCCTGCCTGGATCCGTACATGTATCCGGTCAGCATTTTCACACTGCAGCAGCGCCCGTTCTATCATTACAAGACAAACCGTCTCGGCATGAGCCGCGAGCTGCACTCCTTTCAGCAGGCAGCATACGCCTGATGGCCGGATCACAGAAGTGTAAAACCATAACTGTACAGTAACAATAGATAACAATAGCAGTTACACGATAACTGATTCCTCTTATGAGTGAAACCGGATTTTCTCAGAAAATTCCGGTTTCACTCTTTATTTATTCCCCGTCATCCGGGAGTTCACATTCTGAACATTTTTTTCTCATCCCCTCATCACATTTTGCCGCTAAGATATGGATGATACAGGAGACAAAAAGTCAGAACTCAGATGTTCGTATCCATATTTCTGACCCCGGGCCGTAACATCATACCCTTTTGTCGCCCGAAGCATTCGATGATACAGGTACAGCATCAGAAACGGAGGTCCGCCCATGAGCAAATCGAAATCAACACCACTGGAAGTCAATCTGAAGAATCTGGAAGAAGCGATCTCTCACTACCGGCGAGAGGACGTGATGTACTTACTGAAAAACGGCGTCCTGTCCGGTCTGACCGGGGAAGAACTCGCGCAGACCCGGCGGCGTCTCGCCTCCCTGCGCAGCACGGAAGTCATGGATTTTCTGAGCCGGCAGAAGGAGTCCTTCACCGCCGACATGCTGCAGCTTGATTTTGGCATATTTCAGAATAAAAACTTTGCAAAGGAGATGCTGCAAAAATACAGTAAGAAATTCGACCTCACCGACGAGGAAGAATGCAGAAAGCTGTTCTCGCTGGCCTGCCGCGTCGACGACGAAAAAATGATACAGCAGCTGATTCGTCAGAAAAAGGCGACCGACTGCTACGAGATGATCGGCGCCGCGTCGATGCCCGTCTTCAGACAGATCACACTCATCACCACCGGCATGATCCATGACGACCGGCGCGTGGACCTGTATCTTGCCGCCTGCCTTTCCGCGGATCACGAGGAAAAGCTGGCTTTCATGCAGGAAAACCATATAGATTTCCTTCTCAAAAACACCGCCGGGAAGAATGTCGTCGATCTGATGGAAGACAGATTCCGGACATACCGGTACAGCAACAACAAAAAGGGACAGCTGCAAAAGCTGCAGGAAGAACAGACCGTAAAGCTGTTGAAGAAAATACAGCTCGAGAACGAACAGGGAGACGGGAAACGATTCCTGAGTAAAAAGCTGATCATCCTCCTGGTTGTCTGCGTCGTCGCCGCCGCGGCAATCGGCACAGTCGCGGGCTATGCGCATCGGAACAACAGCGTATCCGCCGACAGCTCGGATGATCTCTCCGTGGAGGAGGAAGATGCTGATTCTTCATATTAAAGAACTGTCTGCCTCATGCACCTGTCCGGCAGATGATCATGGAGAGAGAAAGGTTTATAGCTCATGCATATCGTCTGCCGCAGGATGCACTCACGTCTCATTCAGGCGGTCAAACACCAGATCATAGCCGTCGTTTCCATAGTTCAGTGATCGGTTCACCCGGCTGATCGTGGCGGTCGAGGCGCCTGTCTGCTCCGCGATATCAAGATACGTCCGATGTTCGCGGAGCATCCGCGCCACCTCGTAGCGCTGCGACAAAGATAAAATCTCGTTGACCGTGCACACGTCCTCAAAAAAAGCGTAGCACTCCTCCTTATCCTTCAGGCAGAGAACCGCTTCAAACAGATGATCCACCGCTTCCGTCCGGATTTTTTTATTCATGTCCATCCTCCTGTGCTGCTGCCTGTCTCTCCCTCATACGAGTGCACCCTGCGCGTTTTGTGTCACAAATCATATCTGTTCCCCTTATGCGTATTTAGAATCATTCCGGCATATTATGTCTGACTCATTATCTGTCTCTCTCAAGCATATACAGATTCAAAAGCATCGTACCACTCATCCAGACTATAAACACCGTTCGATTCGTTACCTGTCTCTCTCATGCGTATACAGACGGCTCATATCCCGTATGATCACCGTACCGGCGCCGTCCACGCTGAACAACTCAATGGGCAGCACATGCTCCATACGCCCGTCCAGAATATGCGAGCGCCCGACGCCCTGCTCCACCGCGCTGATGCATTGGTCGATCACATGTACCAGTTCTGCCGGAAAACCGCGCTCTGCTTTGAGGCGCTCCACCTCTGCCACCGTCAGGAGCGGATGAACCGCCGTCCTGCTCTCATCCGTGAAAACACCCGGGAAACGGTTCAGGCAGATCAGCTTCTCCGCCCCGGTCTTCACCGCGATCTCCCGCGCAGTCTCCAGAGGATCGATCGGTTCCGTCTCATTGTCAATATCATTCGGGACAATGACCGGTATATAATCATGACTCAGCGTGATCTCAATCGTCTCCAGATCAATCCCGCAGATGCCGATGGCCTTCCGTCCGCACAGCTCCAGCAGCTTGGCGATCCGCTTGTTCTCACGAAACTTGTCCAGTCCCATGCGGGTATGATGCACCACCACCGGGCGCATCCCGACGCTCTTTAAAAGGACAATATCCTTCATCAGGCTCTGCTCCTCCATCCCGGTCAGCCACTCGGCGCAGCCGTACTCAATGACGATCGTCCTGCCCGCGAAATCGCGGATGTAGGGCAGCGCACTGATCAGTATAGAAGCCTTTTTCTCTATCTCCAGTAAATTCTGTTCCATTATATTCTCCGTAAACCTCTGTTTTTTCTTAGTGTATACCTTTTTATTCCGCAAGTCCAGAAAAATTTACTTATGAATATCCCGCATAAAACGACCCTGATTTGACGCTTGTTTTTTACAGAATATTGTTCTATAATTCCCCATGAACATGTCCTTAACAATCAACTTTTGAAATTTCCCATATGAAAATAAAGTGTCTCTTACGACACTTCGCGCGCGAACGGTTGCGCAACAAAATAATCATGGAGGTAAAATATGAGACCTGATGTAAAAAACCTGACACCCAAACCAAAAGCGCTGGAGCTCATGCTCGCCGCATGGCAGCCAAAGGCAGAGACGGAATGGATCCTTCTCGCCGATGCAAAGGGACGCATCCTCGCGGAGGATATTTTCGCAAAGTACAATCTCCCGATCGTGAGGGCTTCCCACATGGACGGTGTCGCCGTGCGGTCTGAAGCATTCGCGGACGGCATGCCGGATACGTCGGGATGGAAGCCGGGCACTGACTTTGTGCGGGCGGACACCGGCGATGATTTTGACGACCGCTTCGACGCCGTCATCGCCATTGAGAATGTATCGCTGACCGCAGACGGCAGTATCTCCTTCACCGGAAATCTCAACGTGAGCAAAGGATTCAACGTCAAGCCCTGCGGCGCAGATATGAAAGCAGACAGCCTGATTTTAAAAGAAGGCTCCCTGCTGCGCGCGCAGGATCTGGCAGTCCTGGCGATGGGCGGCCATGATAAGGTTCCGGTGCGCAGACGGCCGGTGGTGTCCTTCATTCCCACCGGAAGCGAGCTGGTGCCGGCCGGAACCGCTCCCGCGCGTGGGCAGAACATCGACTCCAACAGCATCCTGGCGCGGGAACTGCTGCCCGACATGGGCGCTGAGCCGCTGCTGCATCCGATCGTAGCCGATGATCCCGAACCGCTGGAGCGGGCGTTGGAAGAGATGCTTCCGCAGTCCGACATCGTTCTGCTGAACGCCGGGACCTCCAAAGGCAGCGAAGATTACTGCGCGACGCTTCTGAAAAAGCGCGGCGAGATCATCTTCCAGGGCGTAGCCGCCGTACCCGGACGCCCGATGACGGCTGCCATCGTGGACGGCACGCCGGTCATCAACCTCTCCGGGCCGTCCTTCGCGGCGTTTTACAGCATGGACTGGATGGTCCGCGCCCTGATCTGTCACTATCTCGACCGCCCGGTTCCGCAGCGAGAGACCGTGCGGGCTACTCTGACCGGGGACTTCAATCCGCCGCCGCTCTCCATCATGGCAGCCTTCCGCCTGGAACATGACGCGGACGGGCATTATCTGGCGACACCGTTGGCCCTGCGCGGCCCGAAGAGCGCCGGGAACGCTGCCGTCATGACGACGTCCGGCGTCTATGTGTCGACCCCGGGGGACGCTCCGTTCCATGCAGGAGACGAGATCGAGATCGAGCTCATGTGCAACCGGAGCGATCTGTGACGGCTGTCACTTCACCGGCCCCACGTCTGCAGCGGGCTTGTTGTTGTGCAACCGGAGCGATCTGTGGCGGCTGTCACCGCATCCGGAATGTCCTGATCAAGCTCATGTGCGATCAGTGTAATCTCTGAGACAGTTCCCTGCATGACTATAACTATCTGCACAAAAGACCTGGATTCCGCTTTCCGCGTGACATTCAGGTCTTTGTTTTATTTTTTCTCACCAGTCCGGCAAAATACAATCATTGTGTAAAATTACATGATCAGATTGACAATGTCCTACTCTGCCGCCTTCTCCGCATATCCCGTGATCACCAGGTTTTTATAATCCGGATGATCTGTCAGCATATCCGCACTTTCCAGTATTTCAAGCAGCAGATTATAACTCTCCTCCGTAAAAATCAGATCTGTCTTCCACGTATCCTGTTCCAGATAGCGGGCAACGATGGTTTCCAGACTATTTTCGTCCGTATCGGCAAACTGGGGCGCAATGGATGACGCGGTCTCCGCCGCCGTATGAGAGTTTACATAATCCATCCCTTTCTGCAGTGCGTTGGTAAATGCCTGAATCACATCCGGATTCTCTTCGATATAGCTCGCCTTCGCGCTGAACGCGGTATAGGGGACATAGCCGGAATCCACACCGAGAGATGCCACCACATAGCCTGCTCCTTCTGTTTCCAGTCCGGTCGCATAGGGCTCGAACTCCACCGTAAAGTCCGCCGTGTTGCTTATAAAAGCAGCCGCCGTGGAGCCGAAGTCGATACTCTTGTCGATGTCCAGATCATGATCCGGGTCGATACCGTTCTGCTTCAGGATATACTCAAAAACCATCTCCGGCATGCCACCTTCCCGGCCACCCAAAACCGTCTTTCCCACGAGGTCGCTCCAGTCAAAATCCTCCATCTCCTCCCGCGCCACGAGGAAATTCCCGGCGCGCTGCGTTAGCTGCGCGAAATTGATCACCTGATCGTTCGCACCCTCATTCGCCGCGTAAACCGTTGTCTCCGGTCCCATAAATCCAATATCGGCTTCGTCGGCAAGCACCGCCGCCATCACCTTATCCGCGCCGTAGCCGCAGACGAGATCGAGATCAATGCCCTCCTCCTCAAAGTACCCCTCTTCAATCGCCACATACATCGGAGCGTAGAAGACAGAATGCGCCACTTCGTTCAATGTGACTGTTACTGACTCCGGGAGAATCGTTTCTGTATCGTCCACTTTTGCATCTGTCTCTGTATTCTCATCTGAACCGGTTTCTTTTGAACTCTCATCTGCCGCTGCTTCCTCTTCGATATCTGTTTCCGTCGATGTGTCGAAAGCGCCGTTTGTTTTTCCACAGCCGGCCAGGAGCAGCGAAGTGATAAGAACCGCTGACAGGCAGACTGCAGCAAAAGTTTTCCAAATCTTTTTCATGATGAATCCTGATTTTGTTTTGTTTCATCATATGAATTCCGCCTGGGGTCTGACCCCGGAAAAAAAGTAAAAAATATCTAAAATATTTATAAATTCTCCCGCATAAATTTTATAAAAATTTACCGGGGTCAGACCCCTGAAAACAGAGGTGTGGAAAAATACCGCTCCGCTGTATCCGGCAGCACAGTGACGACCGTCTTCCCTGCCCCCAGCTTTTCTGCCAGTTTTAAGGCCGCGGCTACATTCGTTCCGCTGGAGATGCCGCACATGATCCCTTCTTTCTTTGCCAGATCCTTTGCCGTCTGCAGAGCCTCCTCGTCCGAAACTATGTAAATCTCATCATAGATCTGCTGGTTCAGAATATCCGGAATGATCCCGTCGCCGATCCCCATCTGCAGGTGTGTGCCAATATTGCCGCCGGCCAGGATTGCCGCGTTCTCCGGCTCCACGGCCCAGATCTGAATATCCGGATACTGCGCTTTCAGAACTTCTCCGATACCTGTGATCGTACCGCCGGTCCCGATACCGGAACAGAACCCGTGAATCGGTCCGGCCACCTGCTCCATAATCTCCAGTGCGGTATGATGACGGTGCGCCTTTGTATTGTTTTGATTCGCAAACTGCTGCGGCACAAACACGTGCTCATCCTCCGCTTCCATTCGAAGCGCGGTCTGCAGACATTCTTCGATACAGGCTCCGATATCGCCGGCATCGTGGATCAGCATCACCTCTGCGCCGTAATGACGCACCAGCTTTCTCCTCTCCTCACTGACGGAATCCGGCATGATGATGATCGTCCGATATCCCTTCACCGCGCCGACGAGAGCCAGACCGATTCCCTGATTGCCGCTGGTCGGCTCCACGATCACGGTGTCCGGTCCGATTCGCCCTTCCTTTTCCGCCTGAATGATCATATTGTATGCGGTACGCGTCTTGATCGAACCGCCGACATTCAATCCCTCGAACTTCACAAGTATCTGCGCGTTCCCCGGTTTGTTCATGCGATTCAGGCGCACCATCGGCGTGTGCCCGATTGCCTCTAAAACATTATTATATATCACTTTTCATTATCCCCTGTTTTCTAATAAACACACATGCGCTGCTGTCGCAGCGCGTCAACATCTATGATTTTTTGTTCTTGACCCCGGAAAAAAGTATAAATTCTCTAAAATATTTATAAATTATTCAGCATAAAGTTAATAAAAATTTACCGGGGTCAGACCCCTCGCTATAACCGTCGAAAAATCTCCCAGAAATATAGCAGCCACTTTCTTGGAATGACCTTCGCAAAAATCCGATGGAAAAAGCACATCACTCCGGGCGTGGACACAGCCAGCTTCAACCTGCTGTCCCGCAGCGACCGTCTTACCACGTTTTCCTCCTTCGTTGCCAGCGGAAAACCGCGGATAGACTCCGCAACATCCGGATTCGCCCGGTTGTCCCGCGCCACCTGAATAAACTCCGTATCCTTCACCCACCAGGGGCAGACCGCCGTCACAACGATCCCACGCGGCAGAAGCTCCATGCGCAGCGCCCGCGTATAGCTGTATAAAAACGCCTTGCTCGCGGCATAAATATTCAGATGCGGAATCGGCTGAAAGGAGGATGTGGAACAGATCTCCATGATCCGGTCACCCGCCCGCATATGGGGAAGAACCACAAGCGTAGTGCTGACCGCCGCCCGGCAATTCAGATCGATCATCATTTCCGAGTCATAGCGGCTCACCTTTTCATAGTTTCCGATCTTGGCATAGCCCGCGCAGTTGACAAACAATCCCACCTGTACATCCTGTTTCAGCTCGTCCTCCAGTGATTTCATACTCTCTTCCCTGAGAAGATCCAGAGAAAGTATCTTCGACGGATGAGACAGCCCGGCCGCCACCTCCTCCAGTCTCTCCCGGCGCCGCGCCACCAGCCAGATTTCGTCGATAGCCTGCTCCGTGCGGTCGATCTGTTCCGCAAATGTCTTTCCGAGACCGCTGGATGCCCCCGTAATCAATGCAATGCGCATATACAACCTTCTTCCCGCTGTGTTCGCAGAACAGGATTCTGCCGCCACAGCGCCTCGAACCCTCACCGTATGTTTCCTCCAACAGCATTTCCGCCCATCGCAGCTTTATCACTACAGTTTCTCTGATTTTTTCTTCGCGCGATAGATCGCCAGCTCCACGAGAAACAGAACAAAGCTGATCAGCACGCACACGACAAAAACAGTTCCGAAAAAAGACCTCGACCAGTTCCATAAAAACAGGATAATCACCCGCAATATATTCATACCGGTTTCCTCCTTTCCTTCTAAAGAAACAACAGAGCCTCATAATCAGACACAGAGTCGTTCCTGTTATAACAGCTGATCCGCGAGAAACGCCACTGAATATACCCTACATGATTTCACATCCACCCCACTCTGTCATAACAGCTGATCCGTGAGAAACGTCACGGCATGCTCCAGCCTCTGCTGATTATGAGAAATCGTCTCAAAATCGTGATCCGCTCCCTCCACCGTTTTCAACACACACTGTCCGGGAAAACACTCCTGCAGCTTCACGGAGCACTCATAAGAGATCGTCTGATCCGCCGTGCCGTGCACCGTCAGGATCGGGCCGGCATATGATTTGAGCTCTTCCCAGACATCCGTTTTCAGCGCATCCCGCACATAGACCGATCCGAGTTTTATTCCCTGATAATCAATATATCCGATTTCCTCCATTTTATCCAGAGAAATCTTCAAAAGATAGCCTTCCCTGCACATATCCGGAATAGACAGCGCCGGCGCCCACAGGCTCAGCGCACGAATCCACTGCGGCTTGCGCGCCGCTGCCAGGCATGCCACCAGACCGCCCTGACTCATTCCATGCAGCGCGATCCGGGAAGCGTCCACATAATCCAGTGTCCGGACATGATCCAGAACCGCCAGCACGTCTGCTGTCTCTGTCAGCACAGACATTTCCTCAAATGAACCATCGCTCTCCCCGCTTCCCATAAAATCGAAACACAGGGCAGCGATTCCCGCCGCGCAGAGCTGCTTCGCCAGGCGCCGGTGAATAAAAAGCGTCTCATTCCGATCCGCCGTAAAACCATGGCAGAGCACCGCCATGGGCACTCTTTGATCCGCCGACGCCTGCTCCGGTATATAAACCGTTCCCCGAATCGTATACGAACCACTCTTACATTCCATATATTGCTGCATTTTTCCTCCTTCTTTCGCCCGGTACAGCGTTTGATCGAAAAACAATATGACTCATGTGTCCGTGCATTACTGACGCGTTTCACAATACAAAAACCTCTGCCGCATACAGTCATAACACAAACTGCCTGATGATCAGCACAGCGGCCGCGATCTGCAGCGCCAGGATCACAGGCATGCCCAGCACAAACCGCAGATGCTTTGTCTTATGACGAAACACATACATACCCGCCCAGCTTCCCAGACTGCCGCCGATGGCGGCACACAAAAACAGACGGCTCTCCCGGATCCGCCACTTGTGCCGCACAGCCCGTCTTTTATCCGCCCGCATCAGTGCGAACCCTGCTATATTCACCACAACCAGATATCCGACCACAATACCTGTCACAATCATAACTTCAACCTCAACAAACAAAAATCAGATTGGAAAAGACCCGGCTCTTCCACCGGGTCCCTGCCATTCTACTCTATTTCTTCTTATTTTTCTTTTTTGATTTCGTCGGCTTCGCCTCAAGCTGCGCCGCCTGCTTTTTCAGCGACCGGGACTTAAACATATACCAGATTGAACCGGTCAGGAAGACGGACGAATACGCGCCGCAGACCACGCCGATGATCAACGGACCGGTAAACTCACGGATGGACGATACACCCAGAATGAAGATCACAAAGACCATGATAAAGGTCGTCAGGGATGTATTAATGCTTCGCGAGAGCGTCTGCGTAATACTGTTGTTCACCACATGCTTCAGATCGAGTTCTCGATTGCCGGCCTCCAGCGCCATATTCTCACGGATACGGTCAAAGATAACGATGGTCGCGTTGATGGAATAACCGACCAGCGTCAGCATGCAGGCGATAAACGTGGTGCCCACGCTCGTCCTCGACAGTGCATAAAACGCCAGCACGATCAGCACATCATGCACCAGCGCAATGACCGCGCTTCCCGCAAAGCGGATATCCTTGAACCGGAACCAGATATAGATCAGCATACAGATCGTCGCGATAATCACGGCCCAAATGGCGTCGTTTCTCATCTCGCTGCTGATCGTGGAGCTGATATTCTGGGATTCCGCGATATCGTCCTCCGTCACACCGAAGTTCTCCTCCAGAACCGATACCAGCTCTTCTCTCTCATCCAGGGTCAGCGTCCGCGTCTTGAAGATGACATCCGTGCTGTCGGAAACCTTCTGCGTCTGAACATTGCTGTCGCCGGTGATCTCCTCGATGTACGGAACGATCTCCTCATCGATCTCCTCAATTGTATAATCCGTATCAAAAGTAACCGTCGTCGACGTACCGCCCATGAACTCCAGACTGAAGTTCAGAACATTGCCGTCGCCCGCCTTATGCGCGCCCATTCCGATAAATCCGGCCGCGATGACCGCCACGGAGATGCCGATGCAGATGAAGCGCTTCCCGAGGAAGTTGATCGGCTCGCGCGCCTTCTTTTCTCCGTAAAACTTCTTGTCATGAAAGCCCAGACCGTACAGGGATCTCAGCAGCAGCCGTGTGATCACCAGAGCGGTAAACATGGAGAAGATGATACCGAGTGCCAGCGTGATCGCGAATCCGCGGACGGAACCCGAACCGCGCAGATACAGAACCACAGCTGCGATCAGGGTGGTGATATTGCCGTCCAGGATGGCGGAAAACGCTTTCTTAAATCCGGACGTGATCGCCGTGTTGACATTCTTGCCGGTGCCGATCTCCTCCTTGATACGGGCGAAGATGATCACGTTCGCATCCACCGCCATACCGATGGACAGGATGATACCGGCGATACCGGGCAATGTCAGCGTGATATTGTAAAGATGTAAAATCGAAAGCAGGATGCCGGTATAGATCAGCAGCGCGATCGCCGCGGCCAGACCCGGAATCCGGTACGCAAACAGCATAAACACGATGATGATCAGAATACCGATAACCGCAGCAATGATACTGGTACTCAGCGCCTGCGAGCCAAGCTTCGCACCCACGACCTCAGACTGCAGCTCGGAGAGCTCCAGTGTCAGGGCGCCGCTTCGGATCTGCGTCGCCAGAATCTCCGCGTCCTCATAGCTGTCCATACCGGTGATCTGAGCGACACCGTTCGAGATCACCGACTGTACCTCGGGATAGGTAATGCACTCACCGTCATAGTAGATCGGCAGATAATCGTTGAGATATTCCTCCGTATACTCGGCAAATATCTCCGCGCCCTCATCCGTCAGCGTCAACTCTACACAGTAGGATGTGACACCGGTCGTGGAGTTCGTCGTCGTCGCGGCCTGCGCGTCCGCCACATACTCACCCGTCATATAGACCTCGCCGTCCGGCGTCTGGAACTCCAGAGAACCCGGAGATCCGAGTTCGGATAAAATCTCATTGGCGTCTGTCACGCCGGGGATCTCCACCGTGATGCGGTCGTCGCCGACCTGATAAACCTCAGCCTCCGTGCTGTAGGCGCTGACACGCTGCTGCAGCTGATAGATCGTATCCGACATCTCCTCTGAGGTCGGATCCTCATCGCCCACAACCTCGTAGGTGATACTCACACCTCCGGCCAGGTCCAGTCCCAGCTTGATGCCGGAGTCACTGTCCTTGGCAACGGTACCCCTGATGATACCGAAACAATAATAGCCCAGCAATGCCACAATCACAAGCAATATGACAAAAGCCACTGCTGATTTCCGTTTCTTCATTTTTTGATTTACCTCCAGAATTTATACTATAGTAAGAAAAAGCCCATTTTCCTCACTTGTCAATGCCATTTTTAATCCAGCGCTTCCGCCGCTTTGATCATGATCGCGCACTCAATCCGCTTTTTCTGCAGCTCACAGCCGATCTCATACGCGGCGTTGATATCTCCATGAAAATGCCAGGAATTTGCGGCGCAGCCACCGCTGCAGTAAAACCGTGCGAAACAGTCCCTGCACTTCTCCTTTGCATAGACATTGCAGGATTTAAACTCATCCCGAAGATCCGTCCGCATCACTCCGTCCCGGACATTCCCCATCAGAAAATCCTCGTTACCGACAAACTGATGGCAAGGATAAAGGTCTCCCCACGGCGTCACTGCCAGATACTCCGTTCCGGAACCGCATCCCGACAGACGCTTCGCCACGCAGGGGCCACCCTCCAGATCAATCATAAAGTGAAAGAAATTAAAATCTCTCCCTTCCCTGTGCCGTCTGACTATCTCCACCGCCAGCTTATCATACTCCGCAAACAGCTTCGGCAGATCCTCCTCACGGAGCGCATAGGCCTGCGAGTCCTCCGCCACCACCGGTTCCACGGAAATCTGCTTAAATCCCAGATCCGCCAGATGGAGTACGTCCTCGGAAAAATCGAGATTATAATGCGTGTAGGTACCGCGGACATAATACCTGTCCTGATGTCTGCTCTCGGCAAACCGCTGAAACTTCGGTACGATCCGGTCATAACTGCCCTGACCGCCCCGGAACGGGCGCATGTGGTCATTGACCTCCTTCCGGCCGTCAATGCTCAGAACCACATTGCTCATCTCCCGGTTGGCAAACGCCATGATCTCGTCGTTCAGGAGAACGCCGTTCGTCGTCAGGGTAAAGCGGAAATTCTTGTCGTGAAGCTTCTCCTGCTCCCGGCCATAGGCCACCAGATTCTTCACGACCTGCCAGTTCATCAGAGGCTCTCCCCCGAAGAAATCCACCTCGAGATTCCTCCTGTGTCCGGAATTCTCAATCAGAAAATCCAGCGCCTGCCTGCCCACCTCAAAGCTCATCAGCTCACGGTCGCCATGATATTCTCCCTCCTGGGCAAAACAATAGCGACAGGAAAGATTGCAGTCATGGGCAATATGTAAACAGAGCGCTTTTACCACGGTCGGACGCTTTTTGAAATCCATGATATATGATTCATACTCATCCTCCGTGAACAGCTGCCCTTCCCGGACCAGCTCCTGAATTTCGTCATAAGCCTCGGAAATCTCCTGTTGCGGATAAGAAGAGGAGAGCAAAGTCATGATCTCTTCCCGGGAATGATCCTCATACAGGGAAATCATCTCATAAGAAAGATCATCCACCACATGAACCGCTCCGCTGTTCACATCAAGAACAATATTATAACCATTGTTTTTGTATTGATGAATCATACGATCCTCTCTTCTACAGCAAAGAGCCGCATGCATTCCGGCATACGGCCTGTTCATTTATTTATATAATTGAAGACGCCTATTTATGCTCACAGCTCTGATTGCCCACGGTGCAGGACGTCTTGCAGGCTGACTGGCAGGATGTCTGGCACTCACCGCAGCCGCCTTTCTTTACTGTATTCTGCAGCTTTTTTGTATTCAAAGTCTTTACATGCTTCATAATAATGAAAGCTCCTTTCTGATGATTAATTTATTATTCCATGCATTTTTGCAAACTCTGTACAGGAGTATACCACACTTTTTTCTGTAGCGCAATAAATTTTGCCATTTACATCATTTTACATCATTTTCATTAAATCTGGCATTTACATCATTGTCACAGAATCCCCGTTTACAGAGCGCTCATGAAAAACGATACATCGTCAGCCATGAGCAACTCTGTAAACGGGGATTTTGTGTAAGCACAACGGATCAATCGACTCTCATAGCCGTTGGCGCGCCGCATCAGCAGCGCATATACGTTTAAAAAATGTCACGCCCAGGTCAGCACCATCACGCCCCAGGTGAGACCGGATCCGAATCCCGCACACACAATCGTGTCTCCGGACTTCAGCATGCCCTTCCGGTTTACCTCATCGAGAAGGATCGGCACGCTGCCGCCGGAGGTATTGCCGCAGTGATCCACATTCATCGGCACCTTCTCGATCGGAATCTTTAATTTCCGTGCAATTGACTGATTAATCCGGGCATTCGCCTGATGCAGCAGAAACCAGTCGATATCGTCCACCGTCAAATCTGCCTTGTCCAGCGTCTCCAGAATCGCCTCCGGGATCTTCTTTACCGCAAACTTAAACACCTCGCCGCCGTCCATATACAGAAAATCCATGGGCTTCTGTTCGGTAACAAAAGGATTATAATTCTCACGGCTCTTCACATAGATCGCGCCGCCCCTGCTGCCGTCGCTGCCCAGCGTGGAAAAGGAAACGCCGGTCTCGGCCGCACGCACGACAGCCGCTCCCGCGCCGTCCGCAAACAGCACACAGGTCGTCCGATCCTTCCAGTCTACAATGCGGGAAAGCGTCTCCGCGCCGATCACGAGCGCTGTCCGGTACATACCCGCCTGCATATAAACGTCCGTCAGATTGAGGGCGAACACAAAACCGGAACAGGCCGCGTTGATATCAAAAGCGGTCGCGTGAGCTGCATTCAGCTCATCCTGAACCAGACAGGCAGTGCTCGGAACCAGTGTATCCGCCGTACACGTCGCCACGATGATCAGATCGATCTCATCCGCCGTGACACCCGCCATCTCCATCGCTCGCCGTCCTGCCTCAGCGGAAAGCGAAACCGTGGTCTCATCAATGGAAATATGCCTCTCCCGGATACCCGTCCGGCTGCTGACCCACTCATCGCTCGTATCAACGATGGTGGAAAGGAAATCATTTGTCACTATTTTTTCCGGCAGACAACTTCCGGTTCCGATGATCTGTGCTCTCATACTGGCCTCCGCATATATATATCTTCTGATAATCGTTTTCACATATCGTAATGACTGCGCAACAGTCTTTTTCGCTTACCATCAAAGTATAAATTACACTTTCCCGTTTGTCAACTTGTAACCTTCACCGACGCAAAAAATTCACCTGCCTTCAAAAAACGCTGACAATCCGGTACTAATTATATTCTGTCAACATATACTGATACAAAACACCGAATTCAGAAAGGATACAGACATGGCAGCAGACCTTATTCTGGACGCCGGACACGGCGGCTTTGACAACGGCGCTTCCTACATGGGACGCGCGGAAAAAGATGATGTTCTCCGTCTCACACTCGCAGTCGGCAAAATACTGCAGGAGGACGGCTATAACGTGTATTATACGCGCACCGACGATATCTACCACTCTCCTTCCGAAAAAGCAGCACTGGCCAATCAGTCCGGCGGCAAATATTTTATTTCCTTTCACCGGAATTCCGGTGTGGAAGATAACCTTTACCGGGGCGTGCAGTCTCTCGTCTTCCGGCAAAACGAGACCGTAAACCGCATCGCGGAAAATATTCATGCGCAGCTCGCCGAAATCGGATTTAAAGATCTCGGTATAGAAGAAGTGCCGGATCTGATCATTCTCCGTGAGACGGAAATGCCCGCCGTTCTGGTAGAAGTCGGTTTTCTCAACCATGATGCGGACAACCGGCTTTTTGACGAAAAATTCGATCAGATCGCGGAAGCCATTGCCGCGGGCATCGAGGAGAGCATCCCGATCACGGCACAGTCCATGCCGGAGAAATACTATGTACAGACCGGCGTCTTTAAATATGACGTCAACGCGGCCTATCAGCTGGAACGGCTGAATATGCAGGGATTTGAGGGGAAAATCAGCAGCGAAGAGCCCTACTATACCGTCCGGGCCGGAGGCGCCGGTTCTCTGGATGAAGCAGTCGAGCTCCAGAAAAAGCTCCGGCAGAACGGCTATACAACGCTGATTGTCTCAGAACCATAGTGCTTTTTATCCGGGCAGATCAATTCATGAACCATCCGTCCATGCAAAATCGCTTCGCGATGGGACGGATGCTCGAAACCGCAACTTTTTCGTCCTGACCCCGCAGCAAATACCCTCGCTTCGCTGGGGCAGACCCTGCGTGGTCAGGAAGTGACCAGTAACCAATCCGCACAATTGTTCTTTTTTTGGAACAATAAAACACTTTACATTCGGGGATAGTCTGGCTAAAATAAAGATACTTACATCGTCTCTTCGTATCAGGTCACAGATATGAGTCATTCTTACATTATAGCGTTCTGGAGTCCGTCTCTGATCTCACAAGAGGATTTATGTATGGACTTTTTTTCGGTTTATTTCAGAAAATTCGGAGATATTCAGTGTCTGGACTGTAAAAACAATCAGGACGTGCGCACACTGCGGCTGATGCGTCAGGCCGATCTGGTCGTCATCGCCGTTCACCAGAGCCATCGGGAGTTCTGCGATCTGTTTCTCAGCAGCGGCATCCGTTTTTCCAACTGCGTCTGGCTGATCGTAGACTACATTCCGGAGCCGGGATTTGACCTGGCAAGGATTTCCCTTGAATTCCGGATACCCGACTCCCGGCTGCTCTGTGTCCCCTATCAGCCGGCAGGAGAGAAGCTTCTTCAGAAGAGGAACCGGAGCAGAAGCAGGGCGTTCACAGAATTCAGTTTCGGCCTCAGCAATCAGGATTACAGGCGCGAACTCACCCGCTCCGCCCAAATGATGCTGAAGGCGCTGGGATTCTGACTTCACAAGAAGATGATAGTGCCGAAATCCTGACTTCAACATATGGCGATGACGGCATCGCAATTCTGACTTTAACGAAAAGAAGGAGGCCTTACACCTCCTCCTGTCCGGCGGGAGCCTTTTCAGGCAGCCGCACATAGATCTTCGCAATCCGTTGTTTTTCTTTCCTCCATACCTGCAGATAAACGCCGTCCGGCGTCATCCCGGAATCGGTCACCTTCGGCAGGCGGTCCAGTAGTCCGATCAGATAGCCGCCGATGGTATCATAGCCGTCTGACTCCAGATCCAGATGCAGCGCTTCATTGAAATCATCCAGCTTCATATGCCCGGCCACAAGATACTCCCGCCCGGATATCTGCTGCAGGAGTTCGTCCTCTTCCTCGTCGTAATCGTCCCGAATCTCCCCGACAATCTCTTCAATCAGATCCTGTGTCGTGACCAGACCGGCCGTCATACCGTACTCATCCAGGACAATGGCGATATTGATCTGAAGCTTGCGCATCTGCAGCAGCAGACCGGCCGTACTTTTATGCTCATAGGTAAAAAACGGCTCCCGCATGATCCCGCGGACAGAAAAACTGTCCCGGTCACACAGGATCAGATCCTTCATATTCAGGATGCCGACCACCTCATCCCGGGAGTCCTCGTAGACCGGCAGCCGCGTCAGTTTTTCCTCGCGGAACAGAGAAACCACCTCATCGTAGGATGCGTCGATCTGCACAAAGACCATATCGATCCGCTGCACCATGATGTCCTCCGCCTTCGCCTCTCCGAAATCAAACACATTATTGATGATCTGCTTCTCTTCCGTCTCGATCACACCGGACTGGTGTCCGACCTCCAGCACCGTGCGCAGCTCCCGCTCCGTCATCACCTTGTTTTTCTCTTCCGGGTTCACCCGGAGCAGACGCAGAACACCGGAGGCCAGCAGATTCAGAATAAAAATAACCGGCGTCAGGATATGCATCATCGCCCAGATAATCCGGCAATAGCGCAGAGACATCTTTTCCGCGCGTATGGTTGCCATCGTCTTCGGGGACAGCTCACCGAAGATCAGCACCAGTACGGTCAGGACGCCGGTCGCAATTCCCGTCCCCGCGCTGCCGAACGCGCGGACAGCCAGTACTGTCGCAAGAGAAGAAGCCAGAATATTCACCAGATTATTTCCGATCAGGACTGCGCTCAGCATCCTGGAAGAATCGTCGGTAATCTTCAGCACGAGCGCGGCGCGGTGGTTTCCCTCGTCCGCCAGAGTCTTCATGCTGATTTTGCTGACCGTCGTGAGGGCGGTCTCCGCCGATGAGAAAAATGCTGACAGAAACAGCAGCAGCACTAATGCGATAATGGAAAATATGACGCCGGGGTCCAAAAAGTTCACTCTCCTTTAATAAATACGCAGGGGCGACAAATCGCCTCCTGCCCGATCAGATTATCTATATGATATATGATAAAAATTTGACTCTTATCATACCGCACCGGTCATATTTTTTCAAGGAAAACATATATATATTTCAGGAGGAATCATTATGGACAGATCAATCAAGAAAAAAAGCAAGCCTCTGATCATTCTGAGCACCCTACTGATCATGTATGTCATCACCGGTCTGGCGCTGCTGGCACTTGCGCTCGTATTACTTAAGCTGCAGCCGGAGGAATCCGTGATCAATATCGGCATCATGGCTATCTATATCATCTCCTGCCTGCTCGGCGGTCTGATCGCCGGGAAACGGATCAAAGAGCGCAGATTTCTGTGGGGCGTCCTGACGGGCGCAGTCTATTTTCTGATCCTGCTGGCAGGCTCATTTCTGCTGAACCGGGGCATCAGTTCGGATACGGTACATGTCGCCACCACGCTGGTCATGTGTATAGCGGCTGGAATGATCGGCGGCATGATCAGCTGATGTTTCCCTATCATCAAAAAGAATCAGGAAAGCAGAATCTTCTGAATCGTATACTCCCTCCCGCTGATCTCCATCACGGCAAAGGAGACCTCTCCGCCGAACCTGGCCCGTCCGCAGCTGCCCGGATTCAGCCAGAGCCTGCCGTCCGCCACCTCCTCGGCGTAACGATGCGTATGTCCGTATATGACCACATCGGCCTCCGCCGCCTTCCGACCGGCGTCATAGCGGTCATGCACCATCAGAAACTCCAGCTCCTCAATCCGGAAACGCAAACTGTACGAAAGCTCTTCCGCCCAGTAATAATCATTGTTCCCGCGCACCGCGTAGAGCTTTCCGCCCAGAAAACGCAGCTTATCCAGAATACGCTCGTCCGCGAAATCTCCCGCGTGCAGAATATAATCACAGTTTTTTAATGTGCCGACCACCTCTGGCCGCAGCAGACCGTGTGTATCTGAAATAATTCCAACCTTCACTGACATTAATAATTGTTCCCCATTCTTGTAGTTTTTTTAACAAAATCATTATAATCGGAAACGTGAAAAAACGCAATCCCATTGTTTTTAAGAAAAAACATGCTATAATGAGCACAAGCGAGGAAAGTCCATGCCTGCATGGATTTGACGAACGGCGAAGTGAGATTTTTATACAGACGGAGAGCAAATTATGATTGAAAAACTGATTTCAGAAATGATTCTTTATTACCATGGTGACCCGAAGCGGATCCAGCATTTTATGAAAGTACATGATTTCGCCCGAACGATCGCGGTTCTGGAAAACCTGGATCCGGAGACGCTGTTCACACTGGAAACCGCCGCTGTTGTGCATGACATCGGCATTCATATCAGCGAAGAGAAATACGGCTCTGCCGCCGGCAAATACCAGGAGCTGGAGGGACCGCCGCTGGCAAAAGAGATGCTCACCCGTCTCGGCTTCCCGGAAAATGTGATCACCCGCGTCTGCTATCTGGTTGGTCATCATCACACGTATCACAAGATCGACGGTGCGGATTATCAGATCCTCGTGGAGGCTGATTTTCTCGTCAACCTGTACGAGGATCAGGCATCAGAAAAGGCGGCCGCCCATGCGTGTGAAACCGTGTTTCGGACGATAACCGGAGGTCGTTTCTGCCGGGAAATGTTCGGAGTTTGAGTTTTGCCAACATCATAAATACTGTATGATGAATCTTTATAATTAATGTAACTGTGAAGGTACTGATCAGTTACGAACATTTCACACCACACCCGTGAGCTTCAGAATCCAGTAGATCAGTCCCAGTACCCAGCTTGTAAATATCCCGTAGAGAATCACCGGCCCGCCGATGGAAAAGATCTGCGCACCGAGGCCGAACACCTGCCCCTCTTTTTTATATTCCAATGCCGCGGAGGATATCCCGTTCGCGAATCCCGTGATCGGCACCAGGACGCCCGCGCCGGCGAACTGCGCCAGGGACGGATAAATGTTCAGTCCGGTCAGGATGGCACTCGCCAGCACCAGAATCAGACTTGTCCATTTCCCGGCCGTCATCTGATCCATCCCGCGGCTGTTCATACAGAAATTCATGATCATCTGTCCGATCAGGCAGATACATCCGCCCACGGCAAAAGCCTTCAGCATATGAAACGGCGTGCTGTAGGTCGGCGTCACCTGTTTTACATAAGCATTGTAAGCGTCCTCTCTCTGTTTTTTCTCTTCCCCTTCCGAAGCATCCTCGCGCTCCACGACCGCGGAGACAAGATCCTCCTTCGGGGCGTTCTTATTGATTTTCTTCTTTTCCTCTTCCATGAAAATCTCCATTCCGCCGCCTGATCGGCGGCACAAACAGTAAAAAAGCTCTGCCATTCTTTCTCGCCTGTCTTTTGATGATCTGCCGCACAGCTCATTGCCCGGCTCTACGTCGAGTATTTTTGAACTGTGCTGTCGGGAAAGCAGGCAGGTATACAGTCCGGTTTATTCGAGGACGTTGTACTGCGCTCAGAACAGTATCATAAAATAGTACAGCGCTCCCGCCATCTTTCCCAGCGCGAAAAAAAACACCATCAGATTCAATCCCCGCTTTATCTTTGCTCTGCGGAATAAAATGGGAAACACATTGAGCACTTCCGCCAGCGCCACCGACAGACAACCGGTAAACACGCCGGCAGACAGCCCGTAAACAAGAGTAAACCAGCTTCCGATCCGAAGCGGAATCTGATCAAACAGCGCGATGACAGCGCCGAATATTCCCCCGTAGATCACCGCGTTTTCCAGAGGAATGACATAGGCCGCCGCGCTGGTCTTTCCCGCCAGACGCGGAATCAGTCCGAGACCGGCGATCAGAGCAAACGCGCCTGCCGCCACCGCCAGACCGCAGATCAGGCCGAGCAGAACCAGAAACAGATCAGTTGTCCACATCGATATTTTTCCCTTTCCTGCTGCTGGCCTCGATATAGGCGGTATCGACATCCTGCTCATATTTGCGCATGGCAGTCTGGATCGGAGTCGGATCATCTGTGATTTTCTTCCGTCCGACATGATTGTAAAAGAGCATGATGCCGACGGCGATTCCGACACAGAAGCTGACCTCCAGCGGCGTGACACCCGCCGGGGTCACGCCGGTCACCCTCAGATAAAACCGGTCAAATACATCTCCGACCGCGACATCCTGAAAAAAGGTCATGATTGTAAACGCGCCTCCGAAAAACAGAATGACACATACAACGGCAACCTTCAGATACTGAGCCGCGTATTTTTCGGCGGATGGCTCATAGCGAACCACAAAATCCGGCGCGCCAAGGCTGACGATCTCCAGCTCCGGATAATCCCTGTGAATGCGTTCGATCAGATACAGAACCGAAATCACCTGTGTCCGATTCTGCTTCCCGTCACTCCCGAAATGCCAGATTTCCATCTGTCTGACGGCGCGGCGGATATCGACATCCGAACATTCCAGTCTGGCGATGTCACAGAGCCTCACCTTCTCTTCTGAAACAATGCTGTTCTGAGGCAGCTTCAGATACAGCGTCTGCCCGGCTCCGCTCATGCATGGCTCCCGCTCTCAAAGACACTGCCCGTCGATCGGCGGATTTCATCCATATCCTCCCGGATATTTTCGGCGGCATTCTTCACCGCCTCGCCCGCAGCCTTCATTCCGTCCCTCACCTCACCGGCCGTACAGCCGGCGGCATATTTCACCTCCGACGCCATGTCCTTTGTCTCATCCTTCACACAGTCGCAGGCGCTCACGATCTGATCCTTTTTCTCCTTCACCGCACGGGCTATTTTACACCCCTTCTCTTCTCCGTTCTCATCCTTACATTTCAGGTAATAAACGACACCGCCGACCATCACGGCAAACAGAACCGTACAGCAGCATTTTTTACATAATTTCCAGCACATAATCTTCTCTCCTCTTGCCCAGTACCTCGAATATTAAGCCAGGTTATTAATTATTCGATGTACCAGCTTTCAAATTCTGCTGTTAGTATGGATGAATTTTTTATTTTTATACAAATGAACGCATTTTCTCCAGCAGACGTTTTTCCATGCGGGAGACCTGTACCTGTGTTGTTCCGAGCAGCTTCGCCACATCCGTCTGTGTTTTTCCCTGAAAATATCTCAGCCAGATCAGGCGCCGCTCCGCGATCTCCAGTCCGGCCAGCGCCTCCTCCAGAAAAACGTGATTCACCCGCGCCTCCATCTCATTTCTGTCATCCTGAATCTGTTCCTGCAGCATAACCTCCTTTCCGTCACAGCCTGAAACCGGTCGGGAGAGAGAATCCACTTCCGCATTGGCACACCCTGCCATGACAATATCCTCCACGGATAAGCCTGTCTGTGACGACAATTCCTCCAATGTCGCCTCCCGGCCATGAAGATTCCTCCACTTCTCCGCCTCCCGGCTCACCTTCCATCCGTTTTCCTTCAGTGTGCGACTCACCTTCACCATCCCGTCATCCCGCAGGAAACGCCGGATCTCCCCTGTGATCAGAGGGACGGCGTAGGTGGAAAATTTCACCTCATAATCCGGATCAAAATGATCGATTGCCTTGATCAGTCCGATCGACCCCACCTGAAACAAATCCTCCGGATCATATCCGCGGTTCGAAAAACGCCGCACAATGCTCCAGACAAGACCGATATTCTTATGTACCAGACCCTCCCGCGCCTCCTTATCCCCCTCGTGTGCCCGTCTGATCTCACATTCCAGCTCTCCCATGGGGATTTACCTGATTGCCTTCTGCATCACGACCCTCGTCCCGCGCCCCGGCGCTGACTCTACCTCCACCGCATCCATAAAAGCCTCCATAAAGGAAAAGCCCATGCCGGAACGCTCCAGCTCCGGCTTCGTCGTATACATCGGCTCCATCGCTTTGTCAATATCCGCGATCCCGCGCCCCTCATCCGTGACCGATACCACCAGCGTCCGGTCCCAGACCGCCGCGTCCAGGAAAATCTTCCCCGGTCCCATCTCATATCCGTGGATGACACAATTTGTCACCGCCTCAGAGACCGCTGTTTTGATATCGGCCAGATCATCGATCGTCGGGTCAAGCGGCATGATAAACGAAGCTACTGCCGTCCGGGCAAATCCCTCATTCTCTGATTTCGACTCAAAGACAATCTGCATTTCATTGACAAGACGTTTCTTTTGTTCCGCATCGTTTTCCCTCAAGATTTCCCGATCCATGACTATTTCCTTTCTATCGTGATAATGGATTCCAGCCCCGACATCGCCAGAATTTTCTCTGTGCGCGGTTTTACATTCACGGCCCAGATCTGTCCGCCGGAGAGCTTCATGCTCCGATACCGTCCCAGGATCACACCGATTCCGGAACTGTCCATAAACTCTGTCACACAAAAATCAAAGATAATCCGGCGGATATGATAGGTATCCACCAGCAGATCCGCCTCCTGCTGGATACCGGAAGCCACGTGATGATCCAGTTCTCTCGGAAGGACAATGCACAGCTCCGGGCCGTGAATTCTGTATTCGCACTCCATAATATGCTCCTTTCAATCGAGTAAACGAAAGACGCCCTCCCCTGTTCGGGAACGACGTCTTTCGTATCTTTATACTGAATGATATCGAATCATTTTCTTTTCGCCGGATGCAGGACAGATGCTGTTTCAGGTCACATCCGGTACGGGTTAAAAAGCGTAAATCAGATGAGGATGTGACTTGTGACAATGCATCCATGTGTATCCGCCATGGGGTTACTCAGCTGCAGTGTATCCCTTTGACTCGAGATCCTCCGCCATGCTCTGTGCGGTTCTCTTCGTGGAGCTTTTGGAAGCATTTTCTGCCGCGACATTGAACCACTTCAGAGCATTCTCATAATCCTCCAGATAGTTGTAGGCAAACGCCAGATAATATGCCAGCTGCCCTTCATCATATGTGGGATCTGTCTCCGCCACGGTCAAGAACAGTGTAATGGCCGCTTCATAATCGCCGGTCCCGTACACACTCAGTCCTTCCTCCCAGGCGGCCTGCAGCACAGCGGATTCCACCACCTCCATCATACTGTCATAAATGGCCTGCTCTTCCGTTCCGAGCAGATCCCGGTCAACATCGGCGAGAAGCTCTCCCGCCGTCGTGTAATCCTCCTCCGCATAGGAAACATACGCATCCAGGAGCTGACTGTAAGCCTCCGTCTTTTCATCCGCGGAACTGATCGCGCTCTCGGCTTCGGTCACCTGTTCATTCATGGACGAAATCTCATCCTCCAGATTCTGGATGGTCTGTTCTTTCGCCGAGATCGTCTGATTCGCCTCCACGACCTGCTCAGCTGCGGACGCATTCAGCCGCTGCCGTATCTCCGGTACGATCAGGAAGCAGACAACGGCAACGCCGATCGCAGCTCCGATCAGCAGATTGACAACCGTCCGCACCGCTGTGTTATCCGTAAACTTTGTCGGCCGGATGATCACATCATTTCCGCTCTGATAGGTGACAGTCTCCGTCTCCTCCTTCTGCGGCTTCAGCTTTCCGTTCGACTTTAAATGCTCCCTGCACTCCTGTATATAGCGCAGGGTGCTGGTATTGTTCGCATCAATGTGCTCCGCGTGGCGCAGGGAACGAATCGCGAGGTCATACCGCTCTTCCCTCATGTAGAGAAGCGCCAGCAGCTGGTGACCCTTGACCATCTTCGGATTCATGGACAGCACCTTTTTCAGCTGAATGACAGCCAGGTCATAGTTTTCCTGACGGCAATAGGTCAGCGACTGGTTAAATTTCCGTATGGTCTGATTGATATTCTCCAGCTGAGCCGCGCTCTTCTGTATGCGGGAAAGATAGTCCGAGGCGAGATTTTCATCGGTAACCATGCTCTTGCTGATCACCCACTCGCTCAGGGCATTGACCGTATCCCCCATCTCATAATACACCAGTCCGAGGAGATTGCGCGCCCTGATATTGGCCTTGTTGCAGCGGAGACTCATTTTCAGGGACTCCGCCGCACCGGTCAGATCGCGCACCCGCGCTTTTTCCAGGCCATCATTATAAAAACTGTCAGATGTCCGGCAAATCTTCTTCCATATGCGCACATCCGCTTCACATTCCGGACAGGAATCCGTGAAATCGAGGGAGGCCCCGCAATAATAACATCTCATCGCTTACCTCCGCTCATTTCTGGATTCCTTCAGCATTTCCTGCAAAAGATCCATCAGGTCCGTCAGATCGCGGCTGTAGATCGCGTCCTCCGCGTCATCGATCTCCATGCTGGGCTGAAACTTTTTTAATTCATCCTCAAAATCTATCATGGGGTCCTCCATTTGCTCTTACTTTACGTTTTATGTGATGATTGCGAAACTCCTGCCAGGCAGATACAACATACACATAAGAAAGGATTCAACGCGGGCGAAAGACGTCCCGCTTATGAATGCTTTCTTATGTGTATGCATTTACGCTGTGAGGGAGTTCCGCAATCACCAGGGTTATCGTATATCCTTCAATAAAGCTCCCACAAAGTACAGTGAACCGGTACAGAATAATTGCTGACCGGGTTTCTGGCGGGCGCGCATTGCGGACAGGGCCGCGCCGGGGGAAGCGAAGGCTTCCGCAGGGCAGGGTGTCGGGGATGCGGCTGCTTTTACGGGACTGTCCGTCCGGGACTCAGCAGCTTCCCTGAACAGCTGTGCAAGCGTCTCGGGAGGAACGCCTCTCTCTCCGGGTACGGCAGCGACGGCTATGGCTTCCCAGGAAATCTCATCCGTCAGCAGACGAACCGCCGACCGGATATCCTTTTCCCGCACCATAGAAAATACCAGCAGAGGCGGATATAAATCCTCAGCGGTGAGTCGCTGTACGGTCCGCGCAAAGGCGGCAATCCCGGAGGGATTGTGCGCGCCGTCGAACCAGATTCCGGGCTGTACCTCCTGCATCCGTCCCGGCCAGACAGCGTCGGACAGCCCCTGCTGAATGACCTCGTCCGGCATCAGATGAAGCAGCCTCATCGCCGTCACGGCAAGCGCCGCGTTTTCAGCCTGCCAGCGGGCATATCCCGGCACATTCCAGACGCGAGCCGGGGACGGCTGTATGCCGCATCGGTCTGACAGAGTAACGGTCTGCCGTGAAAAAGCCTGTTCACAATCCGCCGGTTGCTGCGCGACAGACAATCCGCCCTCATCATTTGCTTTATCATAAGCAGTTACGAACGAAAAATCAATACTATTCTCCTTAATTTCATAAATATAAAATAATTGATAAGCTTCCGTTCCCGCTTCGCAGAATACCGACAGACGAGTCTGCACGGGGAAACTGTTTTCTGTTCTGTGTAAATCCGCGTCAGAATCACAGGAGACGGCACAGTATGGACACCCAAGGCGCTCCGCGTGAGAACGAATCACCTTCGCAGCCTCCGGATCTTCATCGGAAAAGACAACGGGAACACCCGCTTTCAGAATACCCGCTTTCTCCGCGGCAATCTGAGTAATGGTATCGCCGAGGATTTCCGTATGCTCCAGGCTGACGGATGTGATCACAGAGAGAATCGGATGCGGATAACTGTTGGTCGCATCCAGCCTGCCGCCCAGCCCTGTCTCCAGAATGATATATTCTGCTCCCGCTTTTTCGAATAGTACCATAGCCATGGCGAATATAAACTCGAAAAAGGGCGGGGGAGTATCATGATTTTGTACATGATTCTCCGAAGGTT
>JAJBUT010000207.1 GCA_020860185.1 Lachnospiraceae bacterium
GAGCAGATGGTACAGATTGCCTTTCACCACGAGATAATCCGTATACATAAGATCCCGATTCTCCACCGGTCTCAGGTGTTCATAGTTATGCGGATGCTCCAGCGTGAGACTGACAAAATTCTGTGCCAGCGCTTCGGTATAAATACACTCATAATACGCGCCGGTTTTTACCCTCCGCTCATGGGCGAAAATCAGAAGATCTACCGGTTTTTCCGCTCGCTTTCCTCGAAACACGGAATAGCGGATCAGCGACGCAAATGACTGCATCTTTTTTTTCCACTGACCCGCGCCGGTCTGATGCGCCTCCTGCAAATGCAGCCTGTCCGCGCATATCTCATAATTCCAGATTGCCATTCTGGCATAGTTCCAGAAATCAACCCCGCTGACATTCGCCTCATACAGGTTATATTTACTTTCAATTTCCAGAAAACGCTGCATCGCGTCACTGTCTCTGCTCATGTATCATTCTCCTGGAGGATCAGGCGGATCACCCGCTCCGTCCCCTTCCGCAGATCGTGCTGCAGCATCAGATTCCGCATCTCCCTGCGGATCTGCGGCGTATGAAGCACCCAGCGGAAAGTACTCTCTATCGTCTCATCATCGACCCTGCTGCCCAACCCAAGATTAATAAATCCGTTCCCCATCTGTGCGAAGGTATGTCTCGTCTCACGCTCATTCTGTGCCAGAACAATCGCGGGAATTCCCATAGCTGCCAGTTCATAAACCGTCCTGCCCTGCGAGGTAAAAGCAAAATCCGCTTTCGCGAACACATCGCTGACCCGTTTGACATCTCTGCATACCGTAATGCGATCTGGATCAGAAGAAACGATCCCATTGCCCTTCGCGTCGTAAGCCGCGCCCAAAAGAAAGGTAAAGTGAAGGTTCGGGTATTCCGTCCCGAGTTTTTTCGCCAGACGATAAATCCTGGCCGTAAAATTCCCGGGATCCGCGCCTCCGAAAATCACTGTCACCTCGCGAAGCTCTTCGCGACAGACAGCCGGTTCCCTCATCAGAAACTCATCCTTCAGGCAGACATAATTTTCTCCCCAATAATAGCTGTTTCCCTGCGAACGATCCTCATAAAGGGCATTGACCACCGCATCCGCCCACCTGGCTCCACTCCCCACATCCTCGATTGTGACGACTCTCGGCACATACTGCTTTAACCTGCGGATATAAGTCTCCGTCGTATCGAGACAATCATTCACGACGACATCCGGTTTCCACTGTGCCAGAATATCGAACAGATCCTCCTCCTTCTCGATCACCTCCAGCGGCATAAACGATTCGTGCAGCTTTCGCAGGCCTTCCTCGTGCCGCCTCATCGTCACAAAAAGAATCTCATGCCCGGTCAGATGATAGGCCAGTGTCAGGCAGTGATAAATATGACCCATGCCAAGCTCCCTGTATCCGTCCGCGCGGAAGAGAATTTTCTTTTTCTTCATCTCCTGCTCACACACGATCCAGTCAGAAATATCGTCGATATCTGTCGCCTCTTTCTCCGGCATTTCATATACAGATACGCGCTCTCCGATCCGGCTGGCCGCGGTGACACACGCCCGCCGTGTGATCAGAAAGGCTCCTGTCTCCAGGTAATCTGCCGGAAGCTGCTGGCGGTTCAACCGTTTTTCATAATTCGGTACGCAGATTCCGTCCTCTGTACGCCAGGAAAGATGCGGCCTGTTCACCGCACTGATATACGTATCGTAATCAGAGGCAAGAAAACTTTCCAGCGCACCGTCCAGCGTTTCCACTGACAAAAGCGGGGACGTCGCCTGCAGTGTGACTGCCACATCATAGGAATTCCCTGTTCTTTGCTCCATACGGAGCACCGCATCGTAAATCACGGGATCCAGCGTCACTGCGTCCTGCGCCAACGCGCTCTCCCTGTCCATAGCCACCGCGCCGCACTGAGAAGCGATGCTTAATATCTCCTCGTCATCCGAGGAAACTACCACATCGTCAATATATCTGCTGTCAAGCGCGTTCTGTATCGCGTAGCAGATCAGAGGTTTCCCATTCATCAATCTGACATTCTTCCGCGGGATGCCTTTCGATCCGCCGCGAGCCGGTATTACTGCTAAAATCATAATTTCTCCCTGTACTCTATATCCGGTTTTCCCTTTTCTTCATCTGTATCTACTTTTCCGATTCAAACTCTACTTTTTCACACTGCACCCGGCATCTGCGTTTATAACACGCGATTCCGTATTTATAAACCGTATGGAAATCATCATTTCGAAGCTTATTCACATAATCCAGACGCTCGATCTGGTCAAAGGCCTCCGTAAGCGCATCTGTGTATTTTGCATTGTCGGCATACTTCACTTCAATGATCATGCCGATATCTTCCCGTTCAATCTCGATCAGAATATCACTGTAACCGTCGCCGGTCTGCTCATTAGATTTCACATACCAGTCGCCCTTAAAACCGAGGATTCCCACCAGAATTCCATGATAAAAATTTTCTTTTTTCTCTTTCCGGACAAAAGTATCCCGAATCGTGATGGTTTTGTCCAGATAATCTGTAAAAAGACGTTCTGCCTCCGCAGCATCTCCGGTCTGAAGCGCATGGCAGAAATCATGCAGACGTTTCCCATCCCGCTGTACATTTTCCCTAAACAGGGTCATAATCTGCTGCGTAAATATATTACGGATCTCCCTGTTCGGTATCATCAGCCGGTATTGCTCATCTGTCGGCTTCTCAGCAAGTGTCAAATAACCGGTGGTAAATAAAACACTCCAGATATTGTCTATAGAATCATACAGTTCGCTATAGGTCAGTTCCTCATGAATCTCCTTGACGACCGTTTCTCCCGCAATCAAAGACTCAATCTCTCTTCTGGTTCTGCCAACATCCGAATATTGTATAAAACGGCGCACTATATCATTGCCGCTGGAATTAATCCAGTAGTTTTGGGGCCGGACGAAAGGATCAAATATCAATTCCGCACAATAATTAATAACATCCCATGGACAATATACATCCGTGTTCCCAAAATGGTATCCATCATACCATTCCCTTACTGTCTCATATTTATCTTCGTTCTCATAAAAATGCAGCATCTGTCTGACTTCATCATCCGTGAATCCAAAATATTCATCAAAACGAACCGTGGTAACAGAGTGTATTTTCTGATTATTCATCCCTGTGAAAATACTCTCCTTTGACACGCGAAGACATCCGGTCAACACTGCAAAATGAAGGCTGGCATTGCTTTTCAGCGCCTGGTCAAACATACCGCGCATCAAACATACCATCTGCTCATAATATCCGTTCTCATTTGCCTTTGCCAGCGGCACATCATATTCATCAATCAAAATGATGACTTCTTTTCCATAGTGTTTTTTCAACAGACGGGAAAGAGTCTTCAGACTCCCTGTCAAAGCCGCGTCAGTCATGGCATAAACACTCTGACCTGTTACGTCAGCCATAATCAGTTGTCTGTAAAGTATCTTTTCTTCCTGAAGGAGTCTGTCACTATCTGAAAGAAATGAAAAACGCAGCGCTTCATCTCCGATCACCGAACACATCATCGCGCGGGCCGTCGCGTAATCAGATGCATTCACGCTTTTCAGGCTAATTGATATAACCGGAAATTGCCCCATATACCGTTCACACAGTTCCGTCTCCTTTGAAATGTCCAGCCCGTTAAACAAATTCCCATCAGCGCCAATCTCAAAAAAACACTTCAGCATACTCATATTCAGGGATTTTCCGAATCGTCTGGGTCTGGTGAATAAATTCACCTTTCCCCATGCGTTTAACAAATCCCGGATCATCGAAGTTTTATCCACATAATAAAAATCCTCTGTACGGATTTCTTTAAAATCTTCAATTCCGACAGGAAGCTTTTTTTTGCTCATTTTTTCCTCTCTTCTTATATTTCTTTCTGATATGCCGAAATACAACTGATTTTCATACAAACATCAACTCTTCTCATCAGTATCTTTGAGCGTCCATCCCTAAAACATATGACTTATAAATTGTTTCATACTTTTATATGTTTCCCTCATGCTGAAATATGCCCGCCGGTACTGCAGGAAGTCCGATTCCTTCACATACTCCAGATAATTCATTAAAATCCTTTCAAACTGCGCTTCATTCATTCGACGCAGCCCGCTCTCCTTCTGCCCGCAGTCGATATTCTCCAGACCCAGCGCATGATTGACTCCATTCCCCCTTGCATCCTCATTGATCAGGACGGAAATATTCCCCTGACTCAGATTATAGATATGGGCATGAACTCGAAATCCGATATGAAGGAAACAGTCATTGTACAGGGTAAAATTTTTACAGGAACCGGATAAATCCACAAAACTGATCCGTTCGTTCTCCCTGACCAGTCTCTGTATATTCTTCCGCTGATTTTCCGGAATCCCGCGATGAAAAAAGACTTTCATCCCGGCGCCAGGAAAATTTCTTTCCAGAATCTGCACCAGCTCCGTTAGCCTTCCCTGGTTCCAAGGCATCGCCGGATCGGATATTCCGATCGTCATATCATCACGGAAGGAAAAATTTTCGTATTTTTCCTTTAACTCCAGCGTTTCAATCCGATCAAGATCATACAATGCCGGTCAGCCGGTCATAACCAAATGAGCAAA
>JAJBUT010000034.1 GCA_020860185.1 Lachnospiraceae bacterium
AACATAACCGGTAACCCTGTTGATATCCCGCACATGGATCATCTCCACATGCTTCTCGCCCACAACCCGTGCCGCCTTCTTTAAATCCAGCTCCTCCGCGATCGGAATCACGAACACAAAATAATTTTTGCTGCTGCCCACGGTCACCAGTGTCTTATAGACCTTTTCGTGCGGGAGCTGCTGCTGATCCGCAATCTGCAGACCATCCACAAACTCCTCACACTCGTATGTATAATGCTGAAACGGAATCTTCATTGACTCCAGAATACGCATCGCGTTTGTTTTGTTTTCTTTCTTTTTTGCCATATTTGTCTTCCTATATCTTTTACAATCCGCCGTTCATTCCATCCTGAGAACTTGTCGCCGATATTTACGGTTTTTTTGAAATACATGCAACAAGGCCTCCGAAAAATACCCTCGGAAGCCTAAACGTTTCTACCAACTGAAAAAATTGAAAAACAACCGGCATAATTCAATCACAGGTCAATTCCCCGTCCGTTATCTGGATCTGCCGATCCCCATATTCATACACCCGCTGGTCATGAGTTACGATCACAATTGTATTCCTGCTCTCTCTCTGTAGCGTCAGCAGTGCTTCCATGAAAATACGCACATTCCGGCTGTCCAGACTTGCCGTCGGTTCATCACAGAGGATAATCTGCGGATTTGCAATAATCGCCCGAATGATTGCGACACGCTGCTGCTCCCCGCCGGACAGGGCGCTGATCTGTTTTCTCTGAATCTCTCCCAGATTCAACTGCTCCAGATAATCCGAAATCCTTCTATGTACTGCCATCGGAACTTTTTGTTTCCTCAGATAATACGGAATCAGGATATTGTCTTCCACATTCATAAAATCAAAAAGATTCAGATTCTGGAAGATCATGCCAATCTGATTCAGACGAATTTGATCCCTGATCTGCCGCTTTTCCTGCAGGATTTCTCTTTCACCGATTCTTACACTTCCCTGCACCTGATCCAGAAGCCCCGCGACCGCATACAGAAAGGTTGTTTTTCCGGAACCGGATGGCCCGGAAATTGTGTAAATTTTCCCCTGTTCAAAATTGTAATTGATATTTTTCAGGATTGTCCGGTCTTTTCCGGCCTCCTGTATCATATAGGTCAGGTTTGAAACGGCTGCCACATATTGCATCATAATGTCTGCCCTCGCTTTCTCAAACATTCTGTCAGGATCAATAACATCCACTCGATAATCAAATTATCCCGCCGGAATCAACGCACCCTCTCATCCTGTCATCCCGTCGGATTCAGTGCATCAGCACCTCAACACCTCTACGCAACGCCCGCTTCAGTCCGTCTTTCTCACCATGAGAGCCTGAACAAATGCCGAGACCAGAAAATACGCACCGAAGAGCAGCATCATCCTTTTCATGTCTATCGTAAAGCTTCCCCCGTAATATCCTGGATTCATCAACAGGTATCCGATTCCTTTGGCAAAAATCCATGTCAGGAATGCCGTCGGCAGTATCGTGCAGGCGACATTCCAGATTGCCTGAAACAGATACATCTTCAGAAGCATCCCTTTTCCGGCTCCGATCCCCCCCAGATACGCAAGGTTTCTCTGATTATCCTCCCCGGACATGACCAGACAGGTACAGATGGCAAACATGGAACAGATCAGTATCATCCAGAAAATCAGTTCCATGGTTCCTGTTCCCTGGACAATATGCTGCCAGTTCTCTTCCCAGATTTCCTCGTTGGTCTGTGACAGAAAAACATGCTCCGTATCAATTACCACCGGTACTTCCATATAGTAAACAGTGTTATACAGATTTTCTGCACCCAGCTGCTTTTCCAGATACGCCCTGCTGACATATGCATCCAGGCGGTCATTGTCATGCGACAGAACAGTGGCATAAATGGTAAATGTGATATCTGTCCCATTCACATTCAAAACGACAGTCTCGCCCATCTGATCCGCAAACATTTCATCCATGATGATACCGTCAAAGTCTTCACTGTCCAACAACTCCGCCAATTCCGGATATTCGGAAATCAGATCCGGACTTTCTCCGCTTTCCGCCACCTCCGCGGTCTGAAATGTCTCATACCGGTTGAGGTATTCACCGGTAATTCCCGTCACCCAGGTATGTCCGCCATCTTCCATAAGTGCCCGGTACCTGAGCGTGCAAAATACGTCCGCATCCTCTCCGTTCTGATCATCGCCGTTTTTCTTCTCTGGATACAACAACTCATCGCTATTCTGATTGTCTGAATACATCAAATCATCGCGGGAATACAGCCGGTCATAAATATAATAGCTCTGATAATGAATACTCTCCCGCGCCAAAGTATCGCAGGAGGAGCGAGTCGTTTCAAACAAAGTATACAGTCCGCAAAAAAACGCGCCGCTGAAAATCATCAGAAGGCTCATGACAAGGAAACGTCCCCAATAACTTTTGTCCAGCTTCAGGCTGAAGGCAAAATGCAAAGCGCCGAATCGTTTACCGATTGCTTCCGCCATCCGGAATACCAGTCTCATAACCGGACCGAAGCCTGCGGCAGCCACAGCCAGATATGCCAGCTTCACAGCCTGAGAGTATCGAAGTGCATCTGCCGTATCAAAATTTCCCCATAACAAATGACAGATAATCCGGATGGCGATTACCATGGCAGCCGCAATTCCCAGACGAATAACGGGGAGCAACCAATTCGTACGTCTCTCTTTCCAGCGCAATTTTGTCCGTGTTCGTTCTGTTATCTCGCTATTTCCTGCATACTGAGGCTCTCGCTGCTTTGCCGGGACGCTCTCTCTTGCCTGCTTTGTCCCTCGCAGATTTCTCTCTGCACGCTTTCTCAAACTCTGTGAGCCGCGCCACTCCATCACCGCACTCTGCCCCGCACATTTTCTTCCGACAAATACGAAGGTCAGCAGCAGCATGCATAAATGAATGACGATAGCCGCAATCAGGATTACAGATTCCATCCACAATATCGCTTCCGCATTTAACAAAGCATAAACATGATACACAACATATCCGAGGATGCCGCCTCCTGCGATGCCGGGGAGTTGCATCTCAAGCATTTCCAACAAATAAAGCGTCATTAACTTCCTGCCTGGAAACCCCATCAGCCTGACATTACGATTGAAGACAATCCTGCTGTCATACAATCCCTTAAACTCCATCGAGATAAGCCACAGAAAAAAGACAATAATCACTACGGCAACCAGAATCACACCCGCAGCCATCATCGTCGACTGTTCCGCGTCTGATTCAGACAGACCAAAAGAGGTCTCAGCCAGCAATTTCACAATCATCAGTACGACAGAAAGTAGAAATACATTCGCCGAATAGGACAGATATAAAAACCTCTTTTCTTTCCTGCTGCTGTGTCGAAATAGTTTTAGTAATCTGACCATATCTTTTTTCCTCCCTGTCAGTACACCAGCATCTATGGCAATTCCTGCAGCTGCCGATTCGCTTTTTTTACCTCATAACGACACCAGAAAAAATATACCGCCGCCAGTGCAAAAAATCCCACCGTAACCTGCCAGAACATATCCCGGTATGCCGCATCTGCCAATTTACTGAAATGCCCTTCCGCCCAAACCGACGCCATCACCAGAGCAATCAGAACCGCATACTGCATACAGACAACCAGCCAAAACGGAAAACGTAAGAACCGCGGATGGATTCCCAGAATTGCAACCCCGATCGCAGACAAAATGAGAAGCGTCGCAAAGTTCATAATGTAATAATCATCCGGCATTCGTGAACATCCTTCAAGAAACAGCTTCAGGATAGACACAGCGGTAAACACCATGCATACGACCGGGATATAGTTTTTTCGGTTAATCAGCTTCACGAGCTGTCCCTCCTCTCTGTCAGACGGTCAAGGTATGAAAAGAATTCTTTTTTAAAACTTCTGTTCATAATGACGGTCTCGCCGTTGGTCAGGAAAATTTTATACCGCATATTCAGATCTGCCTGAATGCGATCGATTTTAAAAATATTGACACACATAGAGCGGCTGATTTGCACCAGCCCTTTTCCTGAAAAATCTTCCAGAAGCTTGTGAATACCGGATTCTACCTCATACACTTCTTTTTCCAGATAAGCCCATGTCTTCCGATCCACCGTTTCAAAAAAATACACATCCGCAATCGGGATCACCCAAACTCCCCGGTCATTTTTCCCTTGAATCGAATCCATTGCCTCCAGATATTGAAACAAGCCGTCAATCTGTGCATTCTTTTCACGATAGTGAATGTCCACATAATCTTCTGACAGGTTCGCGTCCTGATATTTATGCACCTTCATGGTGTTCCTCCCTGCAAAATTACTATAATGATTTTAACAGAAAAAACAAGTTTCTGCTGCGTGTTCTGCGTTTTGAAGGGGCTGAGTTGCACCTCCTCACGGAGTGTTGATGTTTCATAGAGCGATCTTTCCCACGAAACAACAAAGACTTCCAAGATATCCTCGGAAGCCTTGCTTGCTTTTACTATTATTTTACAAATAATCACATTCATATTCAGAGTGTTTGAAGTTTAATAAATATAAAAATATGTTTCGATCTACG
>JAJBUT010000120.1 GCA_020860185.1 Lachnospiraceae bacterium
CTCATACTGCTCCGTGGTAGTCGTCACGACAGCCAGGTTGTTCAGGTCCGAAAAGATCGACTCCTGGGTAATCCTTGTAATACCTGTCATCAATCCCCGGTTCAGATAGGGGTTATCCTTAAAGGCGGCATGAAACATGCGGCGGATATATTTAATGGCTGATTCCCAGTATCCCTCTGTAAAAGCCTCCAGCATCGGAGTATCATACTCGTCAATCAGAATCAACGCAGTCTCTCCGTAGTTTTCATACATACATTGAGACAGAAACCGAACCGCATTCATACATTTCTCATCGGAAGCCTTCTGTGCCGTTATCTCTAAAAAACTCTCTTTCTCAGCTTCCGATAATTTATCAGATTCCAATAAATAAGAATGCTGCTCGAACAATTGTGCCAACTGTAACCGTATGGCGCGGCACATACTCTCATAGCTGTCCGGCTTCACATTCGCCAGGCTCAGGCTGATCACCGGAAGGGTCCCCTGCAGAGTCATGAGCTTTTCTTCCCCTGAAATATAAAGGCCGTCAAACAGCTCCGGCCGATTTTGATAACGAACGGAAAAAAATGTTTCTACCATGTTTAATGTCAGCGTCTTTCCGAACCGCCTCGGCCTCGTAATCAGCGTCACCTGATCCGCGTTCTCGTACCAGTCTTTGATGAAGCGCGTCTTATCTACATAAAATACATCCCGGTCGATAATATCTTCAAACTTTGTTATCCCCAGAGCGACTTTTTTCTTCACGGTCATCCCTCCTCACTTTGGAACGCATCAGCTTTGGAAAGCTTCCACCATGAAAATTGTCCAGAAGCTGCCCATTTTGCCTATCACAATTATCTTCTAACACTCAATCTAACGTTTAAATGCAGTATAGCATATTTATATCAAAGATACTATCAGAAAATCGGGCAGAGGCTGAAATCATTCTGCCCCTGCCCGATTATATTTGTAATGTGTATGATTGCCTTGTGTTTCTCTGAAGTATTTTTCTGAAGTGTCATTCTGAGGTGTTTTTCTAAAATGTTTCTCTGAACAGTTCCTCCTGAATGTTCATCGAATACCGTTTGTACGTTTTCCATGGAAAAGATGCCCCGGATTTGACCTTTTTCCAGATACATTCTAAAAGGAATTCCAGGAGAGCCCTGACTTTTTCTATTTTTCCAATGCGTACTTTCTGAGAAAATACGCCGGCCCGCAGCTCCAGGCATGGCAGTAGCTGTTCACGATGCTGCCGCCATAGGGCGACTCCAGCGGATTCTCCGGATTGTACAGTTCCCAGAAGGTATCTGCACTTTCCGCCGCCATTCCCCCCCAGTACCGGCGAAGCAGCTCCATTGCTTTCTCCGTCTTTCCGGCCTGAATGAGCGCATCCGCAAAATGATGGTACATATACGGCGTGACCATTTTATGCGCTCCGGGAATCTGCCCGACCTTCTCCAGGACAGAACCATCCGCCGCGCCTCCAAGCACCATCCATGCCTGGCTCGCGTAGGAAACCTGACGCGAATCACCGCTTACAAATACGCCCAACTCCTGATCATAAAAGTGAACCGTCGCCGCGTCTGTCTTTTGCTTCAGATCCTTCGACAGCTCGGCTGACAGACTTGTATAATCTACGTCTTTCGTATTCCTCTTTCCGGCATTCCGTTTTTCCGCCGTCTCGTCAGGTTCCGATGTCTCACCTGATTCTGACATCTCACCCGTTTCCAATGTCTCAGCCAGACTTGATTGCAAAAGCGAACTCTTTTTCGCCGCTCCCATTTGAATATTCCCTTCCAGCACCTGCGTCAGCTTCAGCAGCGCGCGCGTGCAATAAAGGTAGATCCCCTGCGCTGACGCCTGTTTGTTCAGGTACAGATCCCAGTCCACAAAACACCAGCCCAGCACATCCGAATCGCGGATGACTCCATTTTCATCAAAATTTTCCTGCGCCAGCTCCCACTGCCGCAAGGCCGTCGGATACAGCTCACATACCGTCTCCAGATCGCCGGCCGCGGTGTAATAGTCCCGGAGTGCCGCAATGAAAAACAGGGAATAGTCGAACATCACGGTATCGTCTGCCTCGATCTCCGGCTCCAGAAAAATACAGGCACTCACGCGTCCCTCCGCAAGCGTGGATCCCGCAAACAGATAGAGACAGGACTTTACCATGTCATTCTGCCGGTAGGTCTCATAATTGGTCAGCGCCTGCAGGCGAAGGTCGCCGATCCACAGCCGCCGGTCGCGCTTCGGACCGTCCTCAAAAACGGTCTGCATGCATTCGTGCAGGGTGCGGCAGGCGATTCGGTCCAGTGCTGCGTCCTCCGGCGATCCGTTATCAAACGGCTGCAGTCGGCCATCGTCCGCGCTGCTGACTGCCGTGCAGGACACCTCATCTACCGTCAGCTGGAATTTGCTGCTGACATCCAGTATTTCAATCAGGACATAGCGAAACGCGTACCGCCGGGGCAGGTCGATCGTCATCGGAAGAATATCAATGTGCAGCTCCTCCGACTGAATCCACCCTTTGGATATCCATCCGTGGTAGGCATTTACATCCTCCTTCAGCTCCTGCAGGCGCTCCGCAAAACGCACCCGCAGCCACACCGGCGCGTCCGGATGGCTGCCAGTAAATCCAAGCTTCATGCGCAGATAACCGACCTGATGATCGCCGAAATCCAGCAGCAGGCTTTCTCCGGTGCCAAGCGGTTCGGCGGCATCTGTTTTTGCGAAGATTTCATTTTTAGGCAGACCGCGCGGATTCTCCAGCGGAAATACCTCTGTTTTGTAAAGTTTCGGAAACAGAGAGTTCGCCTTTTCTAAAAAGTAGTCATTGTTCTGTACACAGCGTTTGTTTTCCAAGTCATACCTCATTTCAGATACTCTTTCCCGCAGAATGGATCGACCGGACTTACTCCGGTAAATGCAGCCCGTCCCATGATCCGCTCCATCACAGCCTCGCAGAAATCAGGCCGTGTACTATAGGCATTGATGTAGGTCTTCACCATCGGCGCGTCGAACAGATGATACGGATACGCGGTGCTGATCATCAGTACCGGCACCTCCTGCACCAGCCAGGGCGCGTCGTCGCCGAGGCCAAACGCAACGTTCCAGTTCAAACGCAAAGTCGTGTTGTTGGACGCATTTTCCATATTGCAGATGTAAACGTATAAATCATAGGCATTTCTGGCCTCGCCCACACTGCGGTACATTTCATGCATCAGGGCGGCTTTTTCCGGAGACAGCTGATCGGTCATGTAATCCTGCACCGTGATGCCAACCCGGCGGTCGCGCACGGTGACTTCAAAGCCTTCTTTTTCAAACAACTCCTTCCAGCGCGTCACGACCGGATTTTCCGGGCTCATGTCTTTCTGAATCGCATTCAGATACACGCGCTTGTATTTTGCCGGAGATATCGGCAGGAGGTTCTGCTTATCCCGCACGAGCGTGATGGATTTCTCCGCCACTTCCTCTGCCCAGGCTCTGTGCTGCGCGCAGCCGACCTCACCCAGCCGCTCTTCGCCGGGTACCAAGGTACCATCAGATTTCTTTTTGTGCAGCCCCAGCGCCGCCTTTGTTCCCAGAATCCGGGTGACCGCCTCGTCCAGTCTTGCCACGCTTAAGATTCCATTTTTCAGTCCGGCCATCAAAAAGCCAAAGTCTTCCTCAAGATCTTTGTTAAACAAAATCATATCCGCGCCCGCTGCGATAGCGGACGGAATCGCCTTGGCCCTCGGCATGGCGGCCGTAAAGCCAACCATCGGCGTTGAATCTGTGCAGATCAGGCCGTTAAAACGCAGTTTTTTGCGGAGCAGACCGGTCAGCAGGACCGGGTTCAGGCTCGCCGGCAGCAGCTTTTCCTCATCCGTCGCGTCCGGCTTGAGCGCGGCCCCATATGCGGGCTGGGCGATATGCCCCGCCATGACGGTCTGCGCTCCCTTCGCGATCAGTGTAGAATAAACTTTTCCGTAGGTCCTGTCCCACTCATCTGTGGAGAGGGAATTCACGCTGGTGAGGATGTGCTGGTCCCGCTCGTCCACGCCGTCGCCCGGGAAATGCTTGATGGCAACCGCCACGCCGTTTTCCCTTGCTCCATCCATGTAGCGGGAAGCATTCGCAATGACACGGTCCGGATCGCTGCCAAAGGTACGCACATTCGTAATCGGGTTGTGAAATTCCAGATCAATATCCACAATCGGTGCGAAGCTCCAGTTGAGCCCCAGTGCCGCTCCCTCTTTCGCGGCCACATAGCCCATGCGGTATGCGTTTTCCGGGTCATCCGTCGCCGCCACTGCCATCGGCTGTCCGAACGAGGTTCCCTCGAATGCCAGTCCATCGCCCCCGGCCTCAGTATTGGCCGCGAGCAAAAGTGGTATTTTCGATAAATTCTGGATCGTCTCGTGCGTCTTCCGGATATTTGCCGCGGAATCAGCCCGGTACATCAGACCGCCGACCCCGACCTCGCATACCAGATGACGCAGTACATTTTCATCACTGGTAAACCCCATCG
>JAJBUT010000088.1 GCA_020860185.1 Lachnospiraceae bacterium
GAGCATCTGCCTTACAAGCAGAGGGTCATAGGTTCGAGCCCTATAGGTCCCATTTAACAGCAGGTAAATGATTTAGAGCATACGACATTGAGTTGTAAAATGTGATATCGTCTGTTGACGGATGTATACGATCTATTTGAGATCATCGCAAAAAAGAAACTCTATGTAACATATGCCGATGTGGCTCAATTGGCAGAGCAGCTGATTTGTAATCAGCAGGTTATCGGTTCGAGTCCGATCATCGGCTTGAAAACAGATATAATATATGTTAAGTAGTAGATATGGGTGGATTCCCGAGCGGCCAAAGGGGGCAGACTGTAAATCTGTTGTCGACGACTTCGAAGGTTCGAATCCTTCTCCGCCCATTTGGAGATAGAGAAAGAGACTTGTTGCAGGAAAACAAAACGGTCTCGGATCCTTCTCCGCCCATTTGGAGATAGAGAAAGAGATTTGTTGCAGGAAAACAAAACGGTCTCGAATCCTTCTCCGCCCATTTGGTAATAATTTTAATAATTTTGCCAATATAATTTTATATCGCGGGATGGAGCAGTCTGGAAACTCGTCGGGCTCATAACCCGAAGGTCGTAGGTTCAAATCCTACTCCCGCAACTCAATGCCCAGTTAGCTCAGTTGGTAGAGCAGAGGACTGAAAATCCTCGTGTCTCTGGTTCGATTCCGGAACTGGGCATTTCAAATACAATAAACACGGGTGTGTAGCTCAGTTGGCAGAGCACCTGACTTTTAATCAGGTTGTCCCGGGTTCGAACCCCGGCACGCTCATTCGTCGGAAGTGGCGGAAGCCCCAGCTTTTATGGGGGTTTCCGCCATTTTTCACAGCGCTGTATGATGATTTATTTTGTATACCGATTTGGAACGAATGCAGATGCTTATGTCAATCACGAAATCCTGAAACAAACACATGGAAAGGTTTGGATGATCGTTCCGATCTTCCGGAATCAACAGGATTTGAAGCAGATTTTTCCATATATTGAGCTCGACATAACAGGAAGGCCGTTGTGAGCGGTCTGGCTGAGCAATCGTTCTGGTTCACAGTCACAGTTTTTTATTTTAAGATTGATATAAATATAAAAATACGGGAATACTCTCTGACAGAGGTTTTTTTTTCTGAAGGGAGTGTTATATGGGAGCTGTTTTGATTGTCACGGGAACCGGATTTGTAGTATTCATAAATTTTGTATTATACTGTTGCCTTCGGGTTGCCTCTGAGGCGGACGAGAAGATGGAGAGAGCATATATGTTTTTGAAGACTGATAAAAGAAATCGATATGAAGAGCAGGAAACCGGTTTGGCTGCCGCTGCAGCAGACTGTGAGACTGAAGCTACAGCTGCGACTGCAACATATATGGGAACTGCGGCGAATGCAGAAACAGCAGCAGATGATATGGAGGCTGCGGTTCACCTGTTGATTGAACGGAACATCTCCGTCTCCGTGATGGAGAGCTGTACATCCGGGCTTTTCGCGTCCAGCATCACAGATACAGAGGGCGCATCTGCTGTTTTTAGAGGTTCGTTTGTTACTTATTCCAATGAAGCAAAGGTGATGCAGGGCGTGCCGGAAGAGACGATTGCAGTTTACGGCGTCTATTCTCTTCCGGTGGCGGAGGCGATGGCGGAGGCTTGTCGGGAGGCATATGGCGCCCAGATTGGGATTGGGATCACAGGTACGACGGGGAATACGGATCCGAATAATTCGGACAGTGTTCCCGGTGAGGTCTATTATGCCATTTTGTGGAATGAACAAAAAGGTTTGCACACCTTGCATTTCGAGACGGCCGGCCTTTCGCGTCAGGATTTGAAAAGAAGAATCGTGGCAGAGATTGCCCGAACACTGAGACGGATGCTCACTGCCTGAATTTCCTGTTATCCGTTTTTTGCATGACAGATTCTTCTGATCGAAAATCAATTCTTCATTTTTGTGAAAAACAACGAAAAAAAAAGCAAAAATGTTTGCTGGTACATTTTGCTGCATGCAGATTGTACATTTGACATTAAAAATCAAACAAATTATAATAATTTTATACAAAATCGTACACAGATGTTTTTTTTATGGTATAATAAACCTATTATTTCAAGGAGGATAGGTAATATGAAAATTTTAGGTGTTTCTCTGGGGACAAAAAACGGAAACAATGACACGATGTGTCGCGTTGCGCTCGAAGCAGCAAAAGAGATGGGGGCTGAGATTGAGTTTATTCATTTGCTGGATTGGGATATTCAGTATTGCTCCGGCTGTGTGGCCTGTTCACGCGGACTGGTAATGGGCAAGGGTATGATCTGTACGCGAAAGGATGATTTCAAAGCATTTTATGAGAAGGTCATCGAGGCGGATGGAGTGCTGATCGTAGATCCGATTTATGAGTCCGGCGGAACGGGATTGTTTCACTCAATCACGGATCGTATGGGACCGGGCCATGATACCGGTATGATGAAGATCCTCAATCAGGAACTGAAGGCACACGGCAAAGAGGAACTGAATCCGAGATACTTCCGGCAGAAAGCGCTTTCATTCGTTGGAATTGGCGGTTCCGACTGGGCGGTTCGTGTTGAGACAGACCATGCCATGTTCGCGCTGAGCCCGGGTTGGAAGGTTGTAAATAACGAGTTCTTTTCCTGGTCGAAGGATGTGATTATGCAGGACGACAAGGTAGAGCGCATGAAACAGATCGGACGTAATCTGGTGGAGGCTGCTCAGTATATTATTGATACGGATATGCAGATTGAGGGATCAGAGGGTACTTCTCTTTGGAAGGGTGCTGAGGGCGCATGTCCGCATTGCCAGGGAAATAACTTCTATATCTTCCCCGGTACGACTCATTGTGTCTGTGAGCTTTGCGGTCTGGAAGGCACGCTGGAGATCGTTGACGGAGCATTTAAATTTAAATTTGATCCGACAACGGAACATCACGCGCATGATATCATGTCCGGTAAGTTCCTGCACGGCGAGGATATCTTTGAGAATGAAGGACGTCTGATTAATCTCTACAAGGATCCCGAGTTCAAGGCCCGCAAGGCTCATTACACGGCAGTGTGTGAACCGACGAAGGCTCCTTCTGCGGAAAAATAACTTTATATCATATATTCTTTACACTTTTCGAGAGAGAAAGGTAGTATAATGTGTGGATATCGGTGAACACGGGATTATGGGTGCGGGAGGAACTGTCGTGTCATGGACAGACAGTGCGCTCCCTGTGAATACGGTATCCCGGCAGACGTTTGACATTTTTTGCTCAATACGGCCTGTCGATTGCAGAAGCAGCGAAGAGGGATATTTGCGGATGGATGCCGGGTATTGGCATTCACGCAGTATGTATCTCAGCGGAGAGCGGGGGTTCCCGTTGGGGTACATCCCTTTTACGCTTCTGGAACAGTCTGAAATGAATGAGGAGGATTATTATGGCAGATACAAATCAGATTTCAAATCCGACGCATGATGTACCGGAACGATATATTCCGAAGTCAGGAGATTTTAAGTTTGAGCCCATGCGCAGTCTGATCTATGTTGACTGTGCGTGTGAGGATTACAGACCGAAGTTACAGAGATGGCTGTACAAGGTTCACGTACCGGACAGTATTTCTCAGTTCGAACCGTATGTTACGAAGTATGCGTTTTATCCGTCCTTTCCGATTCCGCCTGAGGGTGATCGTTTCGGCTATGCGAGAATGCAGCTTACCGAGCACCACTGGCTGGTAAGTGACCTGGATCCGCGTCTGGAGATCAAGGCGATTGCGGAGACTTTCCCGATGGACGTGCTGGTATGGCAGGGCAATATCCCGGCCGCTGCACTGGGCGGCGGGCAGCTCGAATCTGAGGGTGATGCGGGCAATGCCGCACGGCAGTCCAATAACGCGGAGGGTAAGCCGTTCATCTTCGCTTTTCTTCCGATGTGGTGGGAGAAGGATATCAAAGGCAAGGGACGTACGATTGAGGACGGAGCGAATTATCGTTTCAACATGACCATCGGATTCCCCGCCGGTGTAGACAAGGAGGAGGGAGCCAAATGGCTTTTCGAAAAGGTGATTCCGATTTTTGAGGCGGCTCCTGAGTGTACGCGTATTCTCTGCAGTAATGTCAAAAAAGAGATTAATGACTGTGTGATGGATTATGTACTGGAGCTCTGGTTTGAGAATCAGTCCGGCTGGTATAAAGTGATGGTGGAGGATACCAAAGCTCTGGAGAAGCCGGAGTGGGCACAGCAGGATGAGTTCCCGTTTCTGAAGCCTTACCATAATATCTGCAGCGCGGCGGTTGCAGATTATACGCCGAGCAATAATCTTGCGAATTACCGAGGCTATATTACGATGAGATAAAGAGTATATAATAATTTTGGGATTATAAAGCATTCAGGCATGCATCTGAGACCATTTTATGAGGAGTCAGAGATTTTATCGCCGGGCAGGTTTTCGTCAGGCTGTTCATCTAAGCCGGATG
>JAJBUT010000049.1 GCA_020860185.1 Lachnospiraceae bacterium
TCCATATTCTGTTAATTTTTTATAAACATTTCAGCATTTACTTTGTATTATCATATAAAGTAAATGCTGAAATGTTTATAAAAAATTAACAGAATATGGATTGCATTTTCGTGAAAATTGTATATAATGAACATAGTTCGCCGGAGGTCATTTTCGGCATGGTTTGCGATACAGGCAAACGATTCTTATGTATCAGGGCAATTCGCCTGTGATTCATTTGATTATTTTACAATGAGCCATGGATGCAGAAAAAGACCCGTCGCGGATTTCCGGAATTCTCTTTTTGTGCGATTCGTTTATGGCAGAAGAAAGGAGTCCGGTTAATGGAAAAGGAAAATGCACTTGCGGAAAGCATATGGATTGCTGACCTGCAAGCCGGATATGATGCGGCCTGTAAGAAACTGCTTTCAGAGAAAATTGTTCTTGCATGGATATTGAAAAGCTGTGTGAAGGAGTTTTATGATCTGGAACCTGAGGATATTGCAACCCGGTGCATTGAGGGCTTGCCGTCGGCTCCCGAACTTCCGGATGTCGGAGATAAAGATGTTCCTTCCAGGATTATTGGGAGCAATACTGAGGACAGTACGATATGTGACGGTGTGATCAGATATGATATTCGTTTTCGTGCGATCGTTCCGCTGTCAGATTGTTGGACAGTACTGCTTATGAATGTGGAGGTTCAGAATGATTTTTATCCGGGTTATCCTTTGGTATGCAGAGGAATTTTTTATGGCGGACGTATGCTTTCCTCTCAATATGAAACGGAGTTTACGAAATCTCACTACGAGAAGTTAAAAAAGGTTTATAGCATCTGGATTTGTATGAATCCTCCGAAATATCGGCGAAACAGCATAAATTGTTATGAGATTCATGAGGAACAATTGATTGGAAATGTTAAGGAGTCTGTACAAAATTATGATATGCTTACGGTTATCATGATTTGCCTTGGAAGTCCGGAGGATGATAATTACGAAGGAATACTGAAGTTATTGCAGGTGCTTCTTTCATATAAAATCGGAAGAGATGAAAAGCGCAGAATTCTGCAGGAAGAATTTGAAATTTCTATGACGCAGGAAATAGGTGAGGAGGTAGATCATATGTGTAATCTCAGTGAAGGACTCTGGAAAACAGCGATGGAAAAAGGCTGGGCAGAAGGTATGGAAAAAGGCTGGGCAGAAGGTGTGGAAAAGGGAATAGAAAAGGGAATGGAAAAGGGAATGGAAAAGGGAATGGAAAAGGGAATGGAAAAGGGTATGGAAAAGGGTATGGAAAAAGGCACGGTAATAGGAGCGAGACAGGTGAACGACCTGAATGTTAAACTGGTGGAATCCGGCCGCATGAATGATATGATTCGTGCAGCAGCAGACAGAGATTACCAGCAGATGCTTTTTGCAGAGTTTGGGATTTGACATGGTTTTTCAGATGATATTGAAGAGGAGATAAAAAACAGGATTGACTTTTTCATAAATCTATATTAATATTATCACAGTAAAAGCGAACATAAGTTCGAAAAAGGAGACGTTATATGGCAAAGGATGATAAATTAAAAGCGCTGGACGCTGCGATCGCCCAGATTGAAAAGCAATATGGAAAGGGTTCCATTATGAAACTCGGAGACCCGGACCTGCACATAGATGTTCAGACTGTTCCGACCGGCTGTCTGAGTCTGGATATCGCGTTGGGGTTGGGAGGTATTCCCAGGGGCCGTATTGTGGAGATCTACGGACCGGAGTCCAGCGGCAAGACTACGGTGGCGCTTCACATGGTTGCCGAGGTACAGAAGCGCGGAGGTATCGCGGGATTTATTGATGCAGAGCATGCGCTTGATCCTGCGTATGCGCGCAATATCGGCGTGGATATTGATAATCTCTACATATCGCAGCCTGATAACGGAGAGCAGGCTCTGGAGATCACAGAGACGATGGTTCGTTCCGGTGCCGTGGATATTGTGATAGTAGATTCCGTGGCGGCTCTTGTCCCGAAAGCGGAGATTGAGGGAGATATGGGCGACGCTCATGTGGGTCTGCAGGCGAGACTGATGTCCCAGGCGCTTCGGAAGCTGACCGCGGTGATCAGCAAATCCAGCTGTATTGTGATTTTTATCAATCAGCTTCGCGAAAAGGTCGGCATTATGTTTGGCAATCCGGAGACGACGACCGGCGGACGGGCGCTGAAATTTTACTCATCCATCCGTCTGGACGTGCGTCGCGTGGAGTCTCTGAAGCAGAGCGGAGAGGTGATAGGTAATCACACTCGTATCAAGGTTGTGAAAAATAAGATTGCTCCGCCTTTCAAGGAGGCGGAATTTGACATCATGTTCGGGAAGGGTATTTCCAGGGAAGGCGATCTTCTGGATCTGGCAGCGAATCTGAATATTATCAACAAGTCCGGTGCGTGGTATTCCTACAACGGGGACAAGATCGGGCAGGGGCGTGAGAATGCGAAGATTTTTCTGGCGGAGCATCCGGATCTCAGTGCGGAGGTTGAGACGAAAGTGCGGGATCATTACGATCTGGACGGAAAACATATTGCTGAGGCGAAAGATAACTCAGAGGCGGAGACAGATAAGGGCGTGGATTCTGCAAACTGAAGGAAGGAAACGGCTCTGTTATGATATCTGGTATCAGACATTGCTGTGAGGAACGGTATACCTGCATGATACAGATTTTGGAAATCAGAAAAGAGAAAAGGGGCAGACTGCTGGCAGTTACAGATAAAGCGGGAATTTTTCCTGTTTATGAGAGGGAAGCGGCTGCCTTTCGTCTGGAGGAAGGAGCTGTTCTTTCGGACAGTGAGTGGGATCGTTTCTGTTCGGACATACTGCGTAAGCGAGTGATCCGAAGGGCTATGTATCTTCTGCAGCGCGCAGACCGTACCGAGTATCAGCTGCGTCAGAAGCTGATACAGGATCAGTATCCCGGATTCCTGGTCGATGCGGCTGTAGATTATGTGAAGTCATATCATTATATTGATGATCTGCGTTATGCATCATCCTATATCCGTCTGCACCAGTCTGAAAAAAGCAGGATGCAGCTGAAGCTGGCTCTTCAAAACCGCGGGGTATCCCGCGCCGTGATCGATCAGGCTCTGGAAGATACGTACGAAGATCACGAGGACGAACAGATTCGTCTCTTTCTGCTGAAAAAACAGTATGACCCGGAGAGGACGGACCAGAGCCAGAAATACAGGATTTATCAGAATCTGTGCCGAAAAGGATTTTCAAATTCTAAGATTAAACAGCAGATGGACTTGACATAATCTGCAAAAAAGTATAGAATCAAATAGTTGTAATTTATGACATAATTATTCATTTATAATTTTTTTGTTATATGTACAATAAAACTTAATAAGGAGGTGCGCCTGTAGTGCAGACTGGCATAGCAGTAGTAATTACGGCTGTTGTGGCTGTTGTCATCACCTTTCTCGTCACCTATTTTGCCTCGAGATCGGCTTTTCGCAGAAACACGGAAGCCAAGATCGGAAGTGCTGAAGAGCGCGCGAGGGGAATTATCGACGAAGCTGTGAAGACTGCTGAGACGACGAAGCGGGAAGCGGCCCTTGAGAGCAAGGAAGAGTCCATCAAGGCGAAGAACGAGCTCGACAAGGAGATCAAAGACCGCAGAGCCGAGATTCAGCGCAGCGAGCGGAGGATCGAGCAGAAGGAAGCGAATCTGGACAAGAAGCTGGACGCTGTCGAACGCCGTGAGCAGAGCTTTGCATCCAAGGAAGAAGACATCAAGCGACAGAGAGCCGAAGTTGCGAAGTTAAACGAGGAACGCGTACAGGAACTGGAGAGAATTTCAGGGCTCACCTCTGAACAGGCAAAAGATTATCTTTTAAAAACTGTTGAAGAAGATGTAAAAATTGATACGGCAAAGCTGATCAAGGAGATGGACGTTCAGGCCAAAGAGGAGGCCGGCAAGAAGGCGAAGGAGTACGTTGTAACCGCGATCCAGAAATGCGCTGCCGACCATGTGGCGGAGGCCACGATCTCGTTTGTCAATCTCCCCAGTGATGAGATGAAGGGACGGATCATCGGCCGGGAAGGCCGCAACATCCGCACTTTGGAGACGATGACCGGTGTAGATCTGATCATCGATGATACTCCGGAGGCAGTCATCCTTTCCGGGTTCGATCCAATCCGGAGAGAAGTGGCCCGTATCGCTCTTGAAAAGCTGATCGTGGACGGAAGGATCTATCCGGCCAGGATCGAAGAAATGGTCGAAAAGGCACAGAAGGAAGTGGAGAGTGTCATCCGTGAGGAGGGTGAAGCTGCCACTCTGGAAGTCGGGGTACATGGGATCCATCCGGAGCTTGTCCGTTTGCTCGGACGTATGAAGTTCCGTACCAGCTACGGCCAAAATGCGCTGAAGCACTCGATCGAGGTAGCGCAGATCTCAGGC
>JAJBUT010000041.1 GCA_020860185.1 Lachnospiraceae bacterium
ATTGACCGTGGCGAGTGAGATCATTCGCCAGATTCCGAATGAGAGGATCGGCTATTTCGTGGATACGGCCCGCGTTCCTTACGGCAGTAAATCACAGGATACGATCATCCGGTTTTCACGCCAGATCGTACACTTTTTAAAGACAAAGGGTGTGAAGGCGGTCGTGGTCGCGTGCAATACCGCCAGCGCGCTGGCACTCGAGACCCTGCAGCCGGAGCTGGATATCCCGGTGATCGGTGTCGTGACGCCGGGGGCGAAGGTGGCTGCGGAGACGACTGTAAACGGAAAGATCGGCGTGATCGCCACGGAGAGCACGATCGAGAGTCAGTTATATACGAAGGTGATTCGCTCTCACAACCCGCGGGCGCAGGTGTTCGGAAAGGCGTGCCCGCTGTTCTGCCCGCTGGTGGAGGAGGGATGGCTGAAGGACCCGGTGACCGTGGAGGTGGCAAACCGTTATCTGGAGCCGCTTCTGGCTACGGGGATTGATACGCTTGTGATGGGATGTACGCATTATCCGCTGCTGCGCGGCACGCTGCAGCAGATTATGGGGGAGAAGGTGACGCTGGTGAATCCCGCCTATGAGACCGCGCGGGAACTGAAATGCCTGCTGGAGGAGGAGGGCATCGCCAATGACGGCAAGCTGTCCGTCCGGGAAAATATGCATCAGTTCTATGTCAGTGACGCCGCGAATAAGTTCCGGCAGTTCGCCAATTCGATTCTTCCGTTTGGCGTGGACACGACTCAGCTGATACATATAGAAGATTATTAAGAGATAAATCAAAAATAAAATAACCGGAGAGACTGCTGCAGTCTGCTCCGGTTTTTTGTTTAACGTCCGCCCGTGAATCGGGAAAGAAATCCCTTTTTCTTTTCCGGCTTGTCCAGAGGTCCGCGGATGCCGCGCACATCTGTGATGTAGATGCCGGAAACGGTAGCCTTGACTTCTTTTTTTACGGGAATGTAATCATAGATATCATCGTCCGCCACCATGGTAAAGATCTTCGGTCCGATCTTTACCTTTACGATCGGGAGTTTGGCACGTTTGGCGTACCAGGGGGTCTCATCGATCACCTTCTGTGGAAGACCGGATTCTTTCAGCTTCATTTTCTTTTTATCTATGATGAGCATGGTGCAGTTCTGCTTCATCTCGTCGATGGCCGCCTGCTGCTCATCCCGTTTCTTTTCATTCCGTTTCGCCAGTAAATACAGTGCTATGATCAGTGCGACAAGTATCGCTATGACAACAATAACTATGATAATTCTGGTGTTCACAAATCCGCCTCCTGTGTTTTATGATGTCTGTCCGGAATCTTCCGGATACCTGTCTTTGCGGCTGATTTTCTGTCTGCATCACGCAAACTTAAAATCAGTCTGCTATATTCTAGCATTTAATATATAAAATTACAAGAAGAATCTCTTTTCTTTTTTCGGAAAATGTGTTATGGTAGAGGACAGTTATGTAATAACGAAACAGAAAGGAAAGTAAACCATGAAGAAAAAATTGGCGGCACTTTTAGTCTGTGCCATGGCGGGAGCGGTGATATTGGGGGGTTGCGGCTCAGATGAGACAGTCGACAGCGCGTCGGCGGAGTCAGAGGGAGATGTGATCACGGCGGCGACGGTTCTGGCGGCCACAGATTATGATGTGACGGACTATGTCACTCTGATGGACGGTTATATGAATCTGTCCGTGGAGATCAGTTCTGATTATGAAGTGACGGACGAGGATGTACAGGAGTATATTGAGTCCTATGTACTCGCTTATTATCCGATGTATGTGGAGTCGGACAAGACGACGGTTGAAGATGGTGATATCGTGAATATCGATTATATCGGAACGATGGACGGCGAGGAGTTTGACGGCGGTTCTGCGGAAGATTACGATCTTACGATTGGTTCCGACACCTTTATTGACGGATTTGAGGACGGCCTGATCGGCGTTGAGGTCGGCAGCACCGTTGATCTGAATCTTACCTTCCCGGACGACTACTCATCAGAGGATCTGGCGGGACAGGCTGTTGTATTTACGGTGACGGTCAACAGTATTGTGGAGGAGCAGACGCTGACGTATGATGAAATGACAGACGAGTATGTGGAGAGTACCTTCAGTTCATACGGATTTTCTACGGTAGATGACCTGATTGAGGATATCACGTCCAGCCTGGAGAGCTCGTATGAGAGCAGTAAGGAGTCTGAGATTCAGACCGAAGTGATGGCACAACTTGACGAGGGATGTACCGTGACGCTGCCGGATGGTCTGCTGGATGAGAGGGTTGAGTCCACGATATCCGATATCCAGTCCTACGCGGAAGATTATGATATGGAGTATGTGGATTATATCTCCAGCTACTACGGATATGATGATGAGGATGAGTTTTATGACTATGTTTACGAGACGCTTGAAGAGCAGCTGATTGAGGAGCTGATTCTGGAGGCGATCGTAGCGGATCAGGATATCTCCATCTCGACGACGGATCTGGAGGAGTTCGTGAACAGCTATGTAGAATATTACGGATATGACGACGAGGAGGCTTTCTATGAGGCATACGGCGGAGAGGCTTATGTACAGCTGGGATATGCGGAGAACCGTGCGCTGAATGCCGTGATGGAGGCGGCCGAGGTTACGGTTGCTGAGTCGACGGAGGAGTAGTCCGGCAGATGGATTCTGTAAGAAAATGAATTTGAACTGATATGAGAAGGGCGATTGTGAGCTTTACGCTTCGCAGTCGCCTTCTTAAACGGAACTGACTGCTAATGTGTCATGCGGCCTGATGAAAAAAAGGTGAGGATAGATTCATATGAAAGAAAAATGGGTAGTGGCTGCAAAGAAAGCGGATTTCGCCGGAATCGGAGCTCATTTCGGGATTGATCCGGTCATCGTGCGGCTGATGAGAAACCGCGGAATGACCGATGCTTCCGAGATGGAGAAATATCTTCACGGAACAGAACGGGATCTCCATGACCCGCATTTGCTGAAGGATGCAGACCGGGCGGCGCGGATCATCGGGGAAAAGATCCGTTCCGCAAAAAAGATCCGGATCATCGGGGATTATGATATTGATGGGATCCAGGCTACATATATATTACTGAAAGCTCTGCGGCGGCTGGGGGCAGATGTGGATACCGTGATCCCGGATCGTATTCTGGACGGTTACGGACTGAATGAGCATCTGGTGACGAGGGCCTCTGAGGATGGGATCGACACGATCCTCACCTGTGACAACGGTATTTCCGCAATCGGACAGATCCGGATGGCAAAGGAACTGGGCATGACCGTAATCGTGACGGATCATCATGATATTCCCTTTGAGGAAGCGGACGGCCTGCGGAGTGAGGTGCTTCCGCAGGCGGATGCCATCGTGAACCCGAAGCAGCGGGACTGTCCCTATCCGTTTTCCGGTCTGTGCGGCGCAGCGGTGGCGTTTAAGCTGGTGCAGATACTCTACGAACAGTCCGGAATTTCCGTTTCTGAGGCGGACATATTTCTGGAAAATGCCGGCTTTGCCACGGTGGGAGATGTGATGGATCTGCAGGGGGAGAATCGGATCCTGGTGAAACTCGGTCTGGACAGACTGCGAAAGACACAGAATAAAGGGATGCGCGCCCTGATTCTTCAGAAAAATCTGGATGCAGCGAAGCTGAAAAGTTATCATATCGGTTTTGTCCTCGGACCCTGCCTCAATGCCAGCGGACGTCTGGAGACAGCCCGCCTGTCCCTGAATCTGCTCCTGTGTGAGGATGCCGCCCGGGCATCGGTTATGGCGCAGGAGGTCGTGGAGCTGAATGAAAGCCGGAAACTGATGACGGCGCAGGCTGTCCGACAGGCAGAGCAGTTTATAGATGAGCAGGGCTGCGGTCAGGATAAGGTGATCGTCGTTTTTCTGCCGGATTGTCATGAGAGCCTTGCCGGAATTGTGGCGGGGAGGATCCGGGAGACATATTACCGGCCGGTTTTTGTGATCACCCGGGGTGAGGAGTGCTGCAAGGGATCCGGCCGTTCGATCGACGGCTATTCTATGTATGAGGAAATGTGCAGATGCCGGGAACTGTTTCTGAAATTCGGCGGACATCCGATGGCGGCCGGATTCTCCGTTGAAGAAAAAAATATCGATCTGCTGAGACATACACTGAACGAGAAGGCTTCTCTGTCTGATCAGGCGCTCATACCGAAGATCACGATTGATGTTCCCATGCCTGTTGATTATCTCTATGAAGATCTTGTGCGGCAGCTCGAGCTGCTGGAGCCATTCGGAAAGGGAAATGAGAAACCGGTATTCGCGGATCGGAATCTGGAGATTGAGAGTCTGAAAATTTTCGGAAATGAGGGCCGTGTCATCCGCATGAAGCTGAAAAGCGCACAGGGGAAGAGGATGGACGCCGTGTATTTCGGCGATAT
>JAJBUT010000083.1 GCA_020860185.1 Lachnospiraceae bacterium
CTCTCGAAGAAAAATCCGGCGCACTATTTAAAAGTTATTTCTTAACAGTTCCTAAACGCGTGCCACTGGCACGCAGGATCCCGCAGCAAGTGCGTGGTCAGAGAATGACCAGTACATCGAATAATTAATAACCTGTCTGGTGACGACACTATCTTCATGATAAATCAATACTGTACTATTGCCTCCTCTTCCGCTATTAATGAAAGAAACTTTGCGGAAGGGGTTTTTGTGATGGGTGTGCATATGAACCGGAAGAAGAAACTTCCTGTAGAACAATCCATAAATGCGGAAGTCGGACGGATGATTTCGAATATCAAAAAAATGAAAAAGTGAGATAATAAGAGAAAAAGAGAGCTTTCAGAAGAAAATGTGTGGTTTAGGCTCGTTTTACAGGAATTCATTCAGTTGCGAATCAGGCATGAAATCACTATTATATTCCCTAACGATTAGCACTCAAAACAAATGAGTGCTAACAACATAAAAATACGAATATAACAGGAGGATTCATCATGAAATTAGTACCTTTATGTGACAGAGTTGTATTAAAGCAGTTAGAAGCAGAAGAGACGACCAAATCAGGTATTATTTTAACCAGCTCCTCACAGGAGAAGCCGCAGGAGGCTGAGGTGATCGCGGTCGGTCCCGGCGGACTGGTGGATGGAAAACAGGTAGAGATGCTTGTAAAAGAGGGGGATAAGGTGATTTTCTCCAAATATGCGGGTAATGAAGTAAAACTGGACGGCGAGGATTATATTATTGTAAAGCAGAATGATATTCTTGCCATTGTCGAGTAACCGGTACGTTTTTCAGAGCGAATTCAGACAGATTATTATTCATGAAGGAGGATTTTCATTATGGCAAAGGAAATCAAATACGGAACAGATGCCAGAAAAGCTTTAGAGGCAGGCGTAGATCAGCTTGCGGATACAGTCAGAGTTACCCTTGGACCGAAGGGAAGAAACGTTGTATTGGATAAGACTTACGGTACACCGCTGATCACGAATGACGGTGTGACGATTGCAAAGGATATTGAACTGGAGGATGCTTTTGAGAATATGGGCGCTCAGCTGGTGAAGGAAGCTGCTACAAAGACAAACGACGTGGCTGGCGACGGCACCACGACAGCGACCGTTCTCGCGCAGGCCATGATTAAAGAGGGCATGAAGAACCTGGAAGCCGGCGCGAACCCGATCATTATGAGACGCGGCATGAAAAAGGCGACGGATGTTGCGGTTGACGCGATCGCGTCCATGAGCCAGAAGGTCAACGGAAAAGACCATATCGCAAAGGTGGCGGCGATCTCCGCGGGCGACGAGACGGTTGGCACAATGGTAGCGGATGCGATGGAGAAGGTGACCGGAGACGGCGTTATCACCATCGAGGAGTCCAAGACCATGCAGACAGAGCTTGACCTTGTGGAAGGTATGCAGTTTGACCGTGGTTATATTTCCGCTTACATGGCGACTGATATGGATAAGATGGAGGCAAACCTCGAGGAGCCGTATATCCTGATCACTGATAAGAAGATCAGTAGCATCCAGGAGATCCTTCCGCTGCTGGAGCAGATCGTACAGGCGGGCAAGAAGCTTCTCATCATCGCTGAGGATGTAGAGGGTGAGGCGCTTACCACGCTGATCGTCAACAAGCTGCGCGGTACCTTTACGGTTGCTGCTGTCAAGGCTCCGGGCTACGGCGACAGAAGAAAAGAGATGCTTCAGGATATCGCGATTCTGACCGGCGGTCAGGTGATCTCCGAGGAGGTCGGACTGGAGCTGAAAGAGGCGACCATCGAGATGCTCGGCCGTGCGAAATCCGTAAAGGTTCAGAAAGAGAATACGATCATCGTGGACGGCGAGGGCGATCCGGCTGCCATCCAGGCGAGAATCAGCCAGATCCGTTCGGAGATTGAGAATACAACGTCCGATTTTGATCGCGAGAAGCTGCAGGAGAGACTGGCGAAGCTGGCCGGCGGCGTAGCGGTGATCCGTGTCGGCGCGGCTACCGAGGCTGAGATGAAGGAGAGTAAGCTTCGTATGGAGGATGCACTGGCGGCTACCAAGGCGGCCGTAGAAGAGGGCATCATCGCGGGCGGCGGTTCCGCGTATATCCACGCTTCCAAAGAGGTAGAGAAGCTTGCAGAGACGCTGGAAGGCGATGAGAAGACAGGTGCAAAGGTGATTCTCAAGGCACTGGAATCTCCGCTTTATTATATCGCTGCGAATGCCGGACTGGAAGGTGCGGTCATCATCAATAAAGTCCGCGAGGCAGAGCCGGGCATTGGCTTTGATGCGGCAAAAGAGGCATATGTAGACATGGTAGCCGAGGGAATCCTTGATCCCGTAAAGGTAACCAGAAGCGCATTGCAGAATGCGACCAGCGTAGCCTCCACACTGCTCACAACAGAATCAGTTGTAGCAGAGATCAAGAGCGACACCCCCGATATGTCCGCTGCCGCCGGACAGGGCATGGGGATGATGTGAGCGATAAAAAGCTGCGGCGCACGCAAAAAAAGAGGGAACCCCTCAGCGGAAATTTATTTCCGGCTGAGGGGTTCCCTCTTTTTTTGTCCGTATGGCGCAGCCATACGGACAGCCCTGAGACTTCGCGGAGGCGAAGTCTCAGGGCTGAGTGCGCCACAGCTTTTTATCGCTCACATCTATGACGAGTGCGCCACATCTATTTTGTTAATCATATTAAAATTTCCCTCTTCTATTTCTGCTTTCTCTGTGTTATGATAAAAAAATCAAAACGACTGAATATCGTTTCCTGAAAATATTTCTGAAAATCATTGAAAGGATCAGCCCATGAAACGACACAATATTAGAAAAACAGCGGGAGTATTTCTGGCAGCAACGCTTGTTTTCAGTTCATTTTCTCTGAACGGGACAGCCGGTTCGGATATTCTGACCGGCCGGATACAGGCGTCAGCAGCCGATTTTGAGACATTGGGGAATGACCCGGCGTATGCCGAAGGTGAGATTCTGGTCGTGTATCAGGATGATATCTCTGAAAAGCAGATGCAGGCTGTGGCAGAAAAACAGGACGGTGAGCTGGTCGAGACCGTTGCTGAACTGGAAGACGAGATGGTGGCTCTGGTTTCCATTTCGGATGAGATGACAGTGGAAGAGGCGGTGGAGGCATACGGCTCCGACCCGGCTGTTGCGTATGCGGAACCGAATTATATCATGCAGATTTACGACGATGAGGAAACGACAGACGCCGAGAGCACCTCTGACCAGTGGTATCTGGAATATGTTTACGCACAGGAGGCATGGGAGCTTCTGGCTGATGTGAGCGGGGAGTCTGTGCGTGTGGCGCTCATTGATACAGGCGCGGATGTGAGTCATGAAGATCTTGCCAATGTGATTAATGCTGATCTGAGCGTGGAGCTTGTGAGGTCAGAACGCGGTTCTTCGGGCGGTTATACTTATACCACCCGGCAGCTTCTGGGCGATGGGTATCTCAACGGAACCAGTCAGAAAAACAGTTCGACAACACACGGAACCCATCTGGTGGGTATTATTGCGGCGGAATCCGGAAATGGCGTGGGCATTCAGGGAACTGCCAGCGGCGGAACGACGGCAAACAGCAATCAGATAGCGGATCTGGTTGTGATTGATGCTTTTACGATACAGGACAGCTCAGGCGAGGATACAGCCTATGTCTCGGATGTTTTGTATGCCATGCAGTATGCGGTTGACAACGGGTGTCAGGTGGTCAATCTGAGTATGGGATCAGAGAGTGAGAGTGAGTCGCTGAAGGCCATGTGCACAACATTGTATGAGGCCGGTATCGTGATTGTCTGCGCGGCCGGAAACAGCAACAGCTCGACGCCCACTTATCCGTCTGATTATACGACGACAATCAGTGTGATTAATATCACTTCTGAGGGAAAGAGGGGCAGTTCGTCCAGTTACGGAAGCGCAAAGGATATCTCTGCTCCCGGAACAAATATTTACAGTACGCTCAATGGAGGCGGATACAGTTATATGACAGGGACATCCATGGCGGCGCCGATTGTTACGTCAGCCGTGGCCATGGTGCTGTATGTCAATCCTGATCTGACGCCGTCAGATGTCAGGACAATTCTCTGTGAGACGGCGACAGATCTGATGGACGAAGGAAAGGATGATGAAACCGGATATGGAGCGGTGAATATCTCCGCAGCCGTGGAGATGGTGATTGAAATGACCGGGACAGCAGATGATGCCGGCACGTCAGATTCTACAGACACATCCGGCGGAACGGACACTTCGGACGGAACAGATACATCGGACGGAACAGATACATCCGGCGGAGCGGATACATCTGACGGGACAGACACATCCGGCGGAGCGGATACATCGGACGGAACAGACACATCCGGCGGAG
>JAJBUT010000190.1 GCA_020860185.1 Lachnospiraceae bacterium
CTGCTACGCAGAAATTTTGCCATTTTGCGCAAAAAAACATTTATAAGTGACCTAAGACTATCCTGAATAGTTGCCATTTTTCTGATAATAGCTTTCAATCTCGGCTCTCATCACCCGCTGGAGACACTGGTCATACCCGTCTCCCTCCCGTCCTGTTCCCTCGCGGAATTCTCCTTTTTCCCTGTCAAAATCAGCATGGGCAAACAGCGGTCTCTCGTGGATCTCCGTATCTACATCCGTATACCGGTTGTCCATCGCGTCGATCCAGTATTTCACCGCATCACGGGTATTGCTCATGCCATAGGGTATCGCGTCGTCGCTCATGGCTGTTTTCAGCAGGCATCTGCCGTAGTCCTTCTCACTGTACAGAGGTTTTTCGTCCACCGTACCGTGAACACGTCTCGCCCTCTCCTGCTTTTCCCTGTGCAGCGCCATGTTTGTTTTCTGGATCAGCGCCTCGATATTTGCTCCGGTATAACAGCATCTGGTTTCATCCTCCTTGGCGATCCTGTCAAAAAAGTCCGCGGCAATGCGCTGATATAGCTCCTCTGTCTTTCCCGGCAGGACGGCAAACAGCTTTCCGTCCGCGTGCGCGGCGTCATTGCTGCGTCTCAGATGATAAACCATGATCTCTTCCAGCTCTTTGCGGGTGGGAAAATAGGCACTGAAACGCATACTGAATCTGACGTCTCTCGACAGCTCCGGCGGAAGGGAGAGACGGTTGCAGGTGGCAAAAAAGAAAATCGGTTTTTTATTTTCCTGCATCCAGTCCAGAAGGGCGGTCAGAAGGTTCATCCGGACGCTGTTCGTGGAACTGTCTTTACCGGTGTCAAATGTTTTTTCTATCTCGTCGATCAGAACCACACAGGGTGCCAGCGACTCAATCCGTTTCCTGCAGCGCTTAAAATTCGCCTCGGAATCTCCCACAAGGCCTCCGAGCAGATTATCCATGCGAAACTGCACCAGCGGAACCGGAACGGGGGATCCCGGATGACAGTGTCCGAACTGCCAGGCGGCCTTTTTCGCCAGCTGTGTTTTTCCGGTTCCGGGAAGCCCCGCAATCAGCAGTCCCCGGGGAACGTCGATCCCCAGACGCGCGGCTGTCTCCGGCTCGGTCAGATACCTGCTGTTCTCTTCCAGCCAGTCTGACGCCCGCCTCATACCGACGACCGCGTCCTCGCTCTCGAGTATCGTAATCGTGCTGTCTCTCTGCGCCGCCTTTCTTTTTACAGCCCCCGCCAACGCTTTCCGACAGCGGGATATTTCACCGTTATCCGCTCCCTGTTTCTCCAGAAAATTTCCATAGCCGGCGCTTAGATCATTCACCACAGATCGAATCTCCGACATGCAGAGTCCGCGAAAATCATGCGCCGCGTGCCGGATCTCGCGCAGACGCTCCTCGTCCGAAAGAGTATCGGTTAATTCATATCCGCCCCGCACAGACGCTGATTCCAGGCGCCCTGACACAGCCCGGAAATCACGATGCTCCGATCCAGCCTGAAGTTCCCGGCGCTCCGATGCTGCCATGGATTCATACCGCTCAGACAGATATGCCATGATTTCCCTCTGATCCGGCGTGGGTATATCTGCAACCGAAATCTCATTTTCAAATCCCTGCGGAATCAGGCATACGGGACTGATCAGGAACAGGATGACATAGTGCCGCTCCCTCTGCCTCTCGCTCGCCCATCTGAGAAACTGACTGATAAAATGCGGCAGCACATTTCTGTCTCTGTCAAGAATATGGGCATCCCTCAGATAGTAAACGGATGCGGGATCCTGTCTGCTCCCCTCCTTTCCCTTCCTGTTTTCCCTGCCGTCGGGCAGGCCAAAATCACGGGACAGGTCAAACGCGTCATACGCATCCGCAAGATATCCGGCTGACAGGAAGCGTTTCCATCTGTTTTTTCCCGTATATGCGTAAATTCTGTCCGACCGGCTTTTATCCTTCATCCTGTAATTCTGCGCAATGATCTCTGTCAGATTATCCATCTCCGGCATCAGGTCGCTCAGAATGTCCCGCTCCTCCGAGATCAGCCAGATGATATGCTTTCCGTTCTCCCTCAATCCGGCCACCGTCAGATCCAGCTGCCGTCCTCTCTCGCTCATGCGTTAAAGTCCTCCATGATCATATAAGCCGTCAGTCCGTCCACATACTCCTGCAGAGATTCGTCCAGATTGGTCTGCAGAATCCGATATACGTCCTCACAGATTCTGTCCATATCCTGTTTTCCGGACCCGTAAAGCAGTTCTGATCTCATTTTTACCATGACAGCCTGTTTCTTCTTTTTATAATTGCCTGTCAGCCATTCTCTCTGGCTCTTTTCCAGAAGCTGCGACGTGTGATGTCTGTTTACACTGTGCAGCCAGTTGCGAAAGAAACCCCTGTAAAAGACTTTCGGCGGCACACAGACCTGCGGCTTATATTTTCTGACTGACGTAAGCGCATCCATCCGCAGGTGATATTCATAACAGCTCTCCTCCGGGAACAGATCACCGGCAGCATCAGAAATCATACCGTCAAAACAGTTCAGGAGGGAAGTCTCATTCTCTGCAGGTTCGCTGAGAAAACACCGCAGATCCTCCTCCAGTTTTTTCTCCCAGTCAAGCTTATATCTCATATGATAATTTGCCCGTTTCAGCGCGTCGTCCAGGCTTTTTTTCTCATCTCCCGTTTTCCATCTGTCCAACACAGTCTCCGCATGTCCATAAAGGCATTCCGCGCAGGATCGGACCACCATCTGATTCAGTCTGTCTCTTTTGTTTTCCAGCGCATCGACGCAGCTTCTTTTTGCTTTCCGGAAGGTCTCCTGTTTCAAAAGCTCCAGATATCCCATATAAGCCACGCCGTTGGATACGGAATAATGACGTTCGACGGAGCGGGAGTCATTCCTGAAAATATCCGGCGGGCAGGCATGGCTCATCACATTCCGGAATGCTTCCCGCATCAGCTCCTCCACAAACGGCATCAGAGTTGCCCCGCCGCTGATGATGATCTCATCCGGACAGATATTCGACCGGTTCATTTTCTCAAAGGCGCCGTAGAAAAAATCTCTCACCGCATCGGAAAAGGAGGCGTATTCCCGGTCCTCTCCGCAGTGACGCACGTCGTTCTGTCCCGGATCGTAGCTTGCCGCGACAAATACCGGCATTCCGCCGACCGCAAAGTCAATCACCTCCGCGATATTGATCATCCGTACAGCTTCGCCGGTCTTCGCCGGAAGCTGATACCATTCCGGATCTCCGGTCGGATGACCGTCCGGGCCAAAAAACCGCTCCTTCGCGTCCCGCACACGGCTCAGCTCTTTTCCGACACCATAGCTGTATATTTTCCGTCCCTCTGTATCCCTTGCGGAAAACTCCGCGGCTCGGAACGCTTCCCGTTTCTTCCACGTCCAGACCGTTTTTCCCTGACCGTCTCTGCGCCGCAGCTCTTCTGTTCCGTGCAGACAGATATCCAGCAGATTTTTATCCAGCATGCCGGCGCCCAGCTGCCGGCTGTACTCACAGACGATTTTCCCTTCCCTTGACACAATACAGTCAAACGTACTGCTGCCCCCGTCAAAAATCACAACGGTTTTCTGGCAGAGATCGCGATCCCGGCGGTACTCGTTCGCCATCACCGCCATTGCCTCGGAAATAACGACGACATGAATCCGTTTCCCCCCATCCGATTCCGGCAGATGCGACATCAGAATATCCCGATATCTCTTCGCCTGATTTTTCCATTTATCACTGGATGGACGGCCGACAAACAGATAGATATCCCGATCCGGCGCCAGTCGGTTTTCCTCTGTCACCTTTTTGATCAGCAGCCCGAAGGCCCGGCCCATAATCTCCTCATACGTGATGGAATCTGTCATGCCTCCATAGAAATCAGCCGCCATTTTCGGAAGCCTTTTATAATTCGAGTAGCAGCTCCCCTCACCGCCCGCAAAAGCCTGCCGTCCGATCCGCTCGTCCGTCATATGCGCCGCGTCTTTCCCGCAGTATGACCAGATCGCAAAATCTGTTGTCCGTGGCTCGTTTGTGATATACAGCGGCTCGGCCGACAGCCGCTGATTTCCCTCGCCGTCCTGCTCCACAAACGCTCTGGAAACAACCAGCTCACCGTCCCCGTTGTCCACGCCGAGGACAAGCACCTCCTTCGGATCCGGCGCCGTCTCGCCAAATTCCTGAAATATCGACTCCATGAATGTCCGCCTTTCTCTTTTCTGTCCGGGAAGCTCTGCCGATACCTTTCGATTCCGGTACGCCGCTTCTTTTCACCCGGATACGGCCTCCGAACCAAGCGTCAGATATGTGTCTTCTATGATCCGGAAGACTGTCTGCCCGCCTGATATACCCCGCCGTATGCGCCGTACAACTC
>JAJBUT010000195.1 GCA_020860185.1 Lachnospiraceae bacterium
GGCCATGCAAGCATGTCCATCTGTCTGTCTATTGACGACACTTTCATAGTATATGTACAGGATGCAGGAGAAATAAAAGCTTGTTATGGATAAATTGAGAGCGTTTTTAAACAGATTGTTCGGTGGACTTTTTGCAGAGGAAAAATCTTCCGGGAGGAAGAGCGGAAGAGATGAAAAAGACATTTCGGTAAATACGAAAGCAACTGATAAGCGGAAATTTTCTGATACAGAAAATGCAGACAAGGCAGATACAACAGACAAAGCAGATAAATCAGATAAATCAAATACAACAGGCAAATCAGATACCGCAGACAAAGCGGATACCGCAGATAAAGCAGATAAAACAGGGAAAATAAAGAAAGCAGAGAATACAGAGAACGCAGATAAAGGAAATACAGATGATAAAGGAAACGGAGTCAAAGAGAGAAATACATGTGAAAAAAAGGGAGCAGAAAATGCTCCGGAACCGTTAAATCCCGAAGAACCGGCTGCAGCATCCGAACCGGGAAAAAAGAGTGTCGCAGTGGCTGTCCCCGGCGTGAGGCCCTGTTATGACAACCGTGAGTTATCCTGGCTGAAGTTCAATGCCCGCGTGCTGGAGGAGGCGGAGGATGAGCGCAATCCGTTCTGTGAGCGTTTGTCGTTTGCCTCGATTTTTCAGACGAATCTGGATGAGTTTTTCCGTGTGCGTGTCGGTTCTCTCTATGATCAGATGCTCATATCGGAGGATATCCGCGATAACAAGACGAACATGACCTGCCGCGAGCAGTTGCTGGCGGTTTTTGATCAGGTGAAGGTCTTAAATAAACGGAAGGATGCGGTCTATGCCGATCTCATGAAAGGTGTGAATGCGCACGGCATAGAGATATTAGGCTTTGCCGAGACGGATCCGCAGGATCAGGAGTTTTTAGAGACCTGCTTCCGACATGAGATTCTGCCGCTGCTTTCTCCACAGGTGGTTGGAAATAAGCAGCCTTTTCCGTTTTTGAATAACCGGGATATTTACGCGATGGCTGTCCTTGTCAAAAAAGGAAAGGAAAAACTGGGGATTGTACCGTGCAGTGTACCGGTTTTCTCGCGTCTGGTACGGATTCCGCAGCATGAAAACCGTTATATGCTGATGGAAGAACTGATTCTGCATTTTATGTCGGAGATTTTTGACAGCTATGAGATCAGCAGCAAATCGCTGATCCGTATCCTGCGCAATGCGGACATTGATCCGGATGAGGAAATGTATGACGACGATGCTGATTTTCGAAACATTATGGAGCAGCTGGTTCATAAAAGGAGCCGCTTGAGTCCGATCCGGCTGGAGTATACCCGGCTGATGGATCCGGCGGTGCTGAATCTTCTCTGTGATCGTCTGGAACTGAAAAAAAAGCATGTATTCCGGTCGAAATCACCGCTGGATCTGTCATTTTTTTCCGCAATACAGGATATCCTGCGCAACGAAAAAGAACTGTTTTTCGATAAGTTTTCTCCGCAGGTGCCGGACGACCTGAACCGCAGGAAGAGTATGCTGGAACAGGTGCGTGAGAAAGATCGGTTCCTGTTTTATCCGTATGACAGTATGGAGCCGTTTTTGCAGATGCTGGCTGAGGCGGCTGATCATCCGGATGTGGTGTCGATCAAGATGACGCTCTACCGTGTGGCAAGCAACAGTAAGGTGGTCGAGGCGCTGATCCGCGCGGCGGAGAACGGCAAGGAGGTAGATGTCCTCGTGGAGCTGCGGGCGCGCTTTGATGAGGCGAACAACATCGGCTGGTCGAGACGGCTGGAGGAGGCCGGATGCCGCATCCTGTACGGTCTGGACAATCTGAAGGTGCACTCCAAGCTCTGTCTGATCACAACGCGGGAGAAGGGGCAGGTTTTCTATTATACACAGATCGGAACCGGCAATTATAATGAAAAAACGGCGCGCCTGTATACGGATTTTTCCCTGATGACAGCGCATCAGGGGATTGGGGCGGAGGCAAACCGGGTCATGACGGATCTCTATCTGGGTCAGGTGGTACATGACACGACCTGGCTGCTGGTAGCGCCCAAATGTCTGCGCGGACCGATTCTTGAAAAGATTGACCGGCAGATAGAGCTGGCACGAATGGGCAGACCTGCCTATGTGGGAGCGAAGACGAATTCCCTGACGGACAAGGTGATCATGGATAAGCTGATCGAGGCGTCCGCAGCAGGCGTGAAGGTGGAGCTGCTCGTTCGCGGCGCCTGCTGTCTGGTTGCCGGCGTGCCCGGCCTGACGGAGAATATCACGATTCGGAGTATCGTGGGACGATATCTGGAACACTCGCGTATTTATCTTTTCGGGTCGGAAAATCAGGAGGTCTATATATCGTCGGCTGATTTTATGACGAGGAATACAACACGCCGCGTGGAGGTGGCGGTGCCCGTGATGGATCCGGAGATCCGGGAGCAGGTGCTCCATATTTTCCGGATACTGATGGCGGACAATGTAAAGGCGCGCGTGCAGCAGGCGGACGGCCGGTATGTGCGGGTGCGGACGGAGGGAGAGCCTCTGTCCGCACAGGAATATTTCCAGAAGCAGGAGAACCGGCTGGGCGGAGTATAACCAGTTGATCACCCCCTGACCACGCATCTGCTGCGTGGTCAGGCCGAAAACGTTGCGGTTTCGAGCATCCGTCCCATCGCGCAGCGATTTTGCATGGACGGATGCTGTTACAAGTCACATCCTGTATGGATTAAAAAGCGAAAATCTGATGAGGATGTGACTTGTAACAAGCAGTGGAAAAAGTGGAAAAACGATGAAGAAACACAGAAAATATCTTGACATGAACCTGAAAAAGGGATAGAATGATTTTCATCAGTTGGCATCATATAGTGAGCGGCGACGCGAGTCGTGATGACATCACGACAGGATGATGCATGCACGATGATGCGCGGGTGTAGTTCAGTGGCAGAACACCAGCTTCCCAAGCTGGCCATGTGGGTTCGATTCCCATCATCCGCTTTTTTGGATACTTCGGAAATCAGGCACAGCGGTGCGGCAGATTTCGGGAGTATTTTTAATTGATTTTACAGGAAATGTTTCCTGTGGTATTCGTTCAGATATTCTGTTATCGCATCCAGTCCGCCATCGCTGAATTCAAACAGAGCGGATTCTTTCAGGGGGTCGTCCGTGTGATCATAGTTATAGGGCCCGGGCCATGTAGTCACGCGGAGCTTTTTTTTGTCGTTTTCGTCTGTGACGCTCTCAATACGGTAATGCATCCCCTGAAAGCTGCCGTGAAACCATGTTTTTCTGTAAAAACCGATATGGAAGATATCGGATCGCTCTATTTTCCTGGATTCGTTCTGTTCTGGCATATGGATCTCCTTTCCGGTTACTTTTCGGTCTTTCCTCTTTACAAAAGAATTTTGCCATATTACAATAAACAAAGCAACTGAATTTTTAAGGATTCGGATTCGGAACTGTGTTTTGAACCCGGATATGAGTGATCTTATGATATGAGGAGGGTATGTATGGGTAAGAAAGTCGGCGTTTCACAGGAGGAGAAGAATCTCTCTTATTACAAGTATTTTGAGAAGGATCTGGCACCGATCCCGGAGGAGAAGCTGGCCATACTGGCGGCCGGACCGGCAGATCCGAAGACTCTGATCCCGTTTGCGGCGAGACAGCTTTTTCTGGAAGGAAAGGACGAGGCGGCGGGATACTGCCAGATTGGGTTCGGCGTGCTGGAAGACGGAACCGCGCATGTCTGCAATACGACGTATATGCCGGGTGTGACCGGCGAGATGCTGGACTGGTGGTTCCCATGGCATTCTGTCGGTTCCGATCTGAGATATAAGATCTGGGATCCGGAGGATCATTATTTCGCCACGGCGGACCGCGCGGATTATGTGACGGATCCGGCCGTCCCGATGAATGAGAAGACGTGGGGCGTCAGTCATTACATTATGGAGGATGTCGGTCCGGGACCGGAGTTTTTGAAGCTGATGTTTAAGAAGCCGTCTGATATGGGGTATGATATGTCGGCGATCGGCACGGAGAAGTGTCAGTCCATGGTCTGTGCGATCGGAGAGAGTTCTGTCGCTGCAGTTATGACGCATAAGTGGTATCCGTATCAGGACGGCGTGATGTTCTGCTCGCGATTCTGGATCGGATATCGATGGACGGAGGACGGACAGATTGTAAAAGCCATCCCCGAGGGCGCCAGCATACCGCCGATCATGCCGCAGGGGCTGTACGCGCACAATATCAAGGAGTTCACGAATCTTGCATCTATCCTGCCGACGCTGTATGAGGAGGAGAAGGATATTTTCTGACCTCTGCCCGGCAGAATCATATGAGTACGAAGCACAGAGCAAGGGGCCTTCCCTGGCAGATGCTCAGTGACAAATTACAGGAAACGACTTAAGTCGTTTACCGGAATGGGGAATCCGCATGGCGGATTCCCCCCCTTTATGAATGAAAGTGAGAGTTTTTATGGCACAGCAGTATATTAAAATCCGAGGAGCCTGTGAGCACAATTTAAAAAAGATTGATCTGGATCTGCCGAGGGATCAGTTTATCGTACTGACCGGTCTGTCAGGCTCTGGCAAATCTTCTCTTGCTTTTGACACGATCTATGCCGAGGGGCAGAGGCGTTATATGGAGTCTCTTTCTTCCTACGCACGCCAGTTTCTCGGCCAGATGGAGAAGCCGAATGTGGAGAAGATCGAGGGGCTATCCCCCGCGATCTCAATCGACCAGAAGTCTACAAATCGAAATCCGCGTTCGACGGTCGGAACGGTCACGGAAATCTATGATTATTTCCGGCTTCTCTACGCGCGGATCGGGATCCCGCACTGCCCGAAGTGCGGCAGGGAGATTCGCAGACAGAGCGTGGATCAGATGGCGGATCAGATCATGATGCTGCCGGAGAGGACCCGGATTCAGCTTCTGGCACCGGTCGTCCGCGGGCGGAAGGGCATGCATCAGAAGCTGCTGGAGCAGGCGAAGCGCAGCGGATATGTGAGGGTGCAGATCGACGGCAGTGTGTATGAACTGAGTGAGGAGATCCGTCTGGATAAAAATATCAAACACAATATTGATATTGTGGTGGATCGTCTGATTGTAAAACCGGATATGGGGCGCCGGCGGCTGGTGGATTCCATAGAAAATGTTCTGAAGCTGGCCGACGGACAGATGACGGTGGAGATTATCGGCGGAGAGCGCCTGGAGTTTTCTGAGAATTTTGCCTGCCCGGACTGCGGCGTCAGTATCGAAGAGATTGAGCCGCGCAGTTTTTCTTTTAATAATCCTTTCGGCGCCTGCCCGGAGTGTGCGGGTCTCGGTTTTAAAATGGAGTTTGATGAGGATCTGATGATTCCGGATAAAAGCCTGTCGATCATGGACGGCGCGATTCAGGTGCAGGGATGGCAGTCGGCCAATACAAAAGGCAGCTTTACCCATGCGACACTGACGGCGCTTGCTGAGGAGTATGGTTTTGACCTGCATACGCCTTTTGAAGACTATCCGCAGCGGATTCATGATATACTGATTCACGGGACAGACGGTCATGTGGTGAAGGTTCATTACCGGGGTCAGCGCGGGGAGGGCGTGTATGACATTGCTTTTGAGGGGCTGATTCGAAATGTGCAGCGGCGCTATCGGGAGATCAGCTCCGAGACGGTAAAACATGAGTATGAGAGCTTTATGCGCATCAGTCCCTGCAAGGCATGCCGGGGTCAGCGTCTGAAAAAGGGGGCGCTCGCGGTGACGGTGGCGGACAAAAATATTTATGAAGTGACATCGATGTCCGTGAAAAATCTTTACCGGTTCATGCAGGATTTAAAACTGACCGCGCAGCAGGAGCTGATCGGGGCGCAGGTGTTAAAGGAAATCCGTGCCAGAGTCGGTTTCCTTCAGGAGGTCGGGCTGGATTATCTGACGCTCTCCCGTGCGACCGGGAGTCTCTCCGGCGGGGAGGCGCAGCGCATCCGTCTCGCCACACAGATCGGTTCCGGCCTGGTGGGGGTGACTTATATCCTGGATGAGCCGAGCATCGGACTGCATCAGCGCGACAATGATAAGCTGCTGTCTGCTTTAAAGAATCTGAAGAATCTCGGAAACACGCTGATCGTTGTGGAGCATGACGAGGATACGATGCTGGCGGCGGACTATATCGTGGATATCGGTCCCGGCGCGGGAGAGCATGGCGGAGAAGTGGTCGCCGCCGGGAGCGCGGCGGATATCATGGCGTGTGAGACGTCTGTCACAGGCGCCTATCTGAGTCGGCGGATGCAGATACCGGTTCCCGCATCGCGCAGAACGCCGACCGGATGGCTCCTGATCCGCGGCGCGGCGGAGAACAATCTGAAAAACATTGACGTCCGGCTTCCGCTGGGTATTTTTACCTGTGTGACGGGTGTGTCCGGTTCCGGAAAAAGTTCTCTCATAAACGAGATTTTATATAAGAATCTGGCGCGAAAGCTTAATCGCGCACACTGTATTCCGGGCAAACACAGAGGTATGGACGGATTGGAACAGCTGGACAAGGTCATCTGCATCGACCAGTCGCCGATCGGACGGACGCCGCGTTCGAATCCGGCGACCTATACAGGCGTTTTTGACCAGATTCGCGATCTGTTTGCCGCGACGGCTGATGCGAAAGCGCGGGGATACAGGAAGGGGAGATTCAGTTTCAATGTAAAGGGCGGACGGTGCGAAGCGTGCTCCGGCGACGGCATTATCAAGATCGAGATGCATTTTCTGCCGGATGTCTATGTGCCGTGTGAGGTTTGCAAGGGAAAGCGCTATAACCGTGAGACTCTGGAGGTGCGGTATAAAGGCAAAAATATTTATGAAGTCCTGGATATGACCGTTGAAGAGGCTCTGCCTTTTTTTTCCAGTGTGCCGTCCATACAGAGGAAGATTCAGACGCTCTATGATGTGGGACTTTCCTATATAAAGCTCGGTCAGCCGTCCACAACCCTGTCCGGCGGAGAGGCACAGCGCATCAAGCTCGCCGCGGAGCTGAGCCGGCGAAGCACCGGAAAAACCGTTTACATTCTGGATGAGCCGACCACCGGACTGCATTTTGCGGATGTGCATAAATTGATCGATATCCTGCATCGGCTGGCAGAAAATGGGAATACTGTTGTCGTGATCGAACATAATCTGGATGTGATCAAAACGGCGGATTATATCATTGACATGGGGCCGGAAGGCGGTGACGGCGGCGGCACGGTCATCGCGGAGGGGACGCCGGAGGAGGTGGCGGAAAATCCGGATTCTTTCACGGGCGCATATGTGAAGAAATACCTGAGCAACAGGGACTGAAGGTCATAAAACAGATAACAGGGCAGGGAATAAAGAAAAAGGGATTCCGCATACCGCGGAATCCCTGAAGGTCGGGGAGTACTTCCCGGATTTGGGGGATCCGGGAAGCTTGAGTTATGAAAAATTATATTAGCCTTAACAGCTAGTACATGTATAATTATAGAGAGTCATTGTGTCTAAATTGTGATAAAAAAATGAAAAAAATAAAAATTATCAAATTAAATTAATTTTATTTTAAATTCCGTGTCAGTTTTGATGAAAAATGAAAAAAGGGTTTGAAAAATAGAATTAATTGTATATAATAGATACACACACTTGGAAATACATCTTTTTGTATCACAGGAGGGGGCTCCTGTGATACAAAGAGTTTTATCATAGAAGAGCATAAAGGAGACACATATGATTTCAACGGATATTGGAATTGATCTGGGAACTGCGAGCATACTTGTGTATGTCAAGGGTAAGGGCGTTGTTCTGAAGGAGCCGTCTGTCGTTGCTTTTGACCGTGACACAAATAAAATAAAAGCGATCGGGGAGGAGGCCAGGCTGATGCTTGGCAGGACTCCGGGGAATATTGTGGCGGTCAGACCGCTGAGGCAGGGCGTGATCTCTGACTATACCGTCACCGAGAAGATGATGAAATATTTTATACAGAAGGCGGTGGGCAAGAAGAGCTTTCGCAAGCCTCTGATCAGCGTATGTGTCCCCAGCGGTGTGACGGAGGTTGAGAAGAAGGCCGTGGAGGATGCGACGTTTCAGGCCGGCGCCCGTGATGTGAAGATCATTGAGGAGCCGATTGCGGCAGCCATCGGCGCGGGGATTGACATCGCGAAGCCGTGCGGCAATATGATCGTGGATATCGGAGGCGGTACGGCAGATATCGCCGTGATCTCTCTCGGCGGCACCGTAGTCAGCACCTCGATCAAGATCGCGGGGGATGATTTTGATGAGGCAATTGTCCGTTATATGAGAAAAAAACATAATCTTCTGATTGGGGAGCGTACCGCGGAGGATATCAAGATCCGGATCGGCACCTGTTATCCGCTTCCGGAGCCGATGACGATGGATGTGAGAGGACGCAATCTGGTGACCGGTCTTCCGAAGACGGTTACGGTTACTTCCGAGGAGACGGAGGAGGCACTGCGGGAGGCGACCCTGCAGATTGTGGATGCGGTACACAGCGTGCTGGAAAAGACACCGCCGGAGCTTGCCGCGGACGTGGCGGACCGGGGGATTGTCCTTACCGGCGGCGGATCACTGATTCGCGGTCTGGAGAGTCTGATTGAGGCGCATACCGGCATCAATACGATGACGGCGGAGGATCCCATGACCTGTGTGGCGATTGGGACCGGGAAATATGTTGAGTTCCTTGCGGGGAAGAGGGATGACGAATAATACCTGTTTGCCATATTTTTTCGGATACGGAAGACAGAGTAAGGAACCGAACAGTAACAAGACAGATTTGAGAGAGGACAGTCGGGATCGGACTGTCCTTTCAGGCTGTATATGGGTTTTTGAGGAAGACTATGGAGAAAGTAGACGGCTATGTAGAACATATTGTTTATCGAAATGAGGAGAACGGATATACGGTTCTGCATGTGGCGGCGGACGGAGAAGAAATGACCTGTGTGGGTACTTTTCATGTGATCAGCGAGGGTGAGCATGTTGAGATGGAGGGAGAGTATACGATTCATCCTTCCTACGGCTCGCAGCTGAAGGTGGATCATTACACCGTACGGGCACCGGAGGACAGTGCGGCGATGGAGCGATATCTCGGATCCGGAGCGGTCAAAGGGGTTGGGCCGGCGCTGGCGTCCCGGATTGTCCGTCGCTTTCAGAATGATACCTTCCGTGTGATCGAGGAGGAGCCGGAGCGCCTGGCGGAAGTAAAGGGGATCAGCGAGCGGAAAGCCATGGAGATTTCGGAGCAGATGGAGGAAAAAAGAGAGCTTCGTCAGGCAATGATGTATCTGCAGGACTATGGAATTTCTCTGACGCTGGCGGTGAAAATCTATCAGGCATACGGGATAGATACCTACCGTATCCTCCGGGAGAATCCCTACCAGCTGGCGGAAGATGTGGACGGGATCGGCTTTAAAATCGCGGATGAGATTGCGCGTCGGATCGGTATACATACGGATTCTGATTTTCGTATTCGCAGCGGCATCCTGTATGTTTTGCAGCATGCGTCGCTGGAGGGGCACACGTTTCTTCCGATGGGACTTCTGACCGGGAGAGCATGCGAGCTCCTGAATGTGGAAGCGCCTGCTGTCGAGAAACACTATATGGATATGGCAATTGATCGAAAGCTGGTATTAAAGCAGAGTGAGGAACAGCCGCAGGTATATGCCGCTTCCTATTATTATATGGAGGCGAATGTTGCGGTGATGCTGCGGGAACTGAATGTAAAATACGATGTGTCTGAGACTGAGATCGACCGGAGGATACAGAGTCTGGAGGAGCTTTCCGGAATGGAGCTGGATGAGCTGCAGCGTGTGGCAGTCAGGGAAGCCGTGGTGAGCGGGCTTCTGGTGATTACAGGAGGACCGGGAACCGGAAAGACCACCACGATCAACACCATCATCCGGTATTTTGAATCGGAGGGAATGGACATTTGCCTGGCGGCGCCCACGGGACGCGCGGCGAAACGGATGAGCGAGACGACGGGCTTTGAGGCGAGAACGATCCATCGTATGCTGGAGATTTCCGGAGGTGTGGAGGGCAGCATCGGTTTTGAGCGAAATGAACAGAATCCGCTGGAGACAGATGTCATCATTATCGATGAGATGTCCATGGTAGATATCAGTCTGATGTATGCGCTTCTGAAGGCAGTTGTCGCGGGAACCAGACTCATTCTGGTGGGAGATGTGAACCAGCTTCCCAGCGTCGGACCGGGCAGTGTGCTGCGGGATATCATTGATGCGCATGCCTGCAACGTTGTTCGCCTGAACCATATTTTCCGGCAGGCATCCAGGAGCGATATCGTTGTGAATGCTCACAAGATCAACCGCGGCGAGCAGGTCATCCTGGATAATAAGAGTATGGATTTCTTTTTCCTGAAACGAACGGATGCGAATGTGATCATCAGTGTCTGTATTCAGCTGATCCGGGAGAAATTGCCCGGATTTGTGCATGCCAGACCCTTTGACATTCAGTTGTTGACGCCGATGCGGAAGGGATTGCTGGGTGTGGAGCGGTTAAACGGCATTCTGCAGGAGTATCTGAATCCGCCGGCGGCGGACAAAGCGGAGAAGGAGCATGGAGAGGGTGTGTTCCGCGTCGGGGATAAGGTGATGCAGACGAAAAATAATTATCAGGCGGAGTGGGAGATTTGCAGCCGTTACGGAATCCCGGTGGAGAAAGGGTTCGGCGTGTTCAATGGCGACATGGGCGTGATACGCGAAATCAACACGTTTGCGGGGGAGCTGACGGTGGAGTTTGAGGAAAGCCGCAGGGTGGTATATTCTTTTAAAGATCTGGATGATCTGGAACTGGCCTACGCGATCACTATACATAAGGCGCAGGGCAGCGAGTATCCGGCGGTGGTGATTCCCCTGCTCGGCGGACCGAGAATGCTGATGAACCGGAATCTTCTGTATACTGCGGTAACCCGGGCGCGCAAATGTGTCACGCTGGTGGGAGATGAGAATACCTTTTATAAAATGGTGCAGAATGAGAGCGAGCAGAGACGATACACCGGGCTGCGTGATCGGCTGGAGGAAATATAAAAACCGGTTATTCGCCGGATCGGCTGCATTGACGCAGGGGGTCAGAATGAAAGAAGCATAACAGGGGAGAGGGAAGGCTGTATGGGAGAGTATAAACGGACAGGGGCTATATGGGACTATATTTATCCGCCGCGCTGCCCGGCGTGTGACGGGATCTCGGCTCATGGCATCTGTGACAGGTGCAGACGTGAACTGGTGTATATCCGGGATGATTATTGCATGAAGTGCGGGAAGCCGTTGGCGGGAGAGCAGGACGAATACTGTGCGGACTGCGGGAAGAGACAGCATTATTTTGATCAGGGGCGCGCACTGTTTTCCTATCAGGGACGGATCCGCCCGTCTCTTTACCGATTGAAATACGCGAACCGGCGGGGGTATGCGGCCGTGTACGGCAGAGAGATGGCCGACAGTCTGGGCGGATGGGTGCGGCAGATGAAGATTACCAGGATTGTTCCGATTCCGCTGCATCCGTCCAGACAGAGAAAACGCGGATATAATCAGGCGGCGCTGCTGGCAAAAGCGCTTGGACGCTGTCTGGAGCTTCCGGTGGATATGCAGCTTCTCTGCCGCGTCCGGAATACGGCGCCGCAAAAGACACTGACGGGCCGTCAGAGAAAGGAAAATCTGGAAGGAGCTTTTCAGACGATGGGCGCCATCCGTCCGGGGGAGCGTATTCTGCTGGTTGACGATATTTATACGACGGGGAATACGGCGGATGCGGCGGCACTCTGTCTGAAACGCAGCGGGACATGCCGGGTTTATGTGATGAGCACGGCGATCGGGGGCTGACTGGTCAGGCAGGTCAGGTGGTTTTGAGCATCATCTTCGAATAAACTTCTTTCCTATCCGGTTAATCTATGTTATACTGATGATGTGTGACGGTTTGACGCAGATCTCTTCCGGTGAAATGAGATCACGGAATCGTTGCGGTGTTTTGATGAGAAAGGGCTGCGGTTCGACATTTTTACTGAGGCCGGCAGCTGAGGAACAGGTACAGCGTATGATCGATCAATATCGTGTCCGTCAGATGAGCAGACTTGCCATGATGGAGTCACAGGTGGGGAAAAATGTTATAAAGGTCTGTTCTTACCGCAGGTCGGATTATGTGATCATGCAGGTGATAAAGGGATTTTTCCTGGGAACGGTTTGCTTTGCGGCTGCGATGGTTCTGGTATTCTGCTTTTTGTGGGATGATCTGAATGCGTTTTTTGCCGATGCGCAGTATATGGATTTCCTGAGAAAAGTCCTGATCGGATATGCTGTTTTTATGGCGATATATCTGGTGATCTGTGCGCTTGTCGCTGTGAGGCGCTATCATAAATATGGGAAAATCAGGCGTCTCTATCTGAAATATCTGAAAAGCCTGGGGAGGTCCTACGCTTCCGAAAAAAAGCGTGCGGATGCCAAGTCTGACATCTGATCACAGCGCAGAGAACCGGGCAGGAGGAAACATGGTTCGATTTTTAAAAATGAGAGAACGCATTTTCCATTTCGTGGGACGTCATGAGATTTATGTGATGGCAGCGGTTCGATTTGTGATCGCTTTTGCCGCTTTCTCTCTGATCAATTCAACAACAGGATATATGAATGTATTATCGGATTATCCGATTGCACTGATTTTTGCTCTGCTCTGCTCTTTTTTGCCGGCAGGGCTGATGGTGTTTCTGGGAGCGGTCCTGATTCTGCTTCAGTTTTACGCGCTGTCGCCGATTCTGTGTCTGATCACGGCGATGATCTTTATTATTCTGTTCTGCCTGTATCTGAGATTCTCAGACCGAAAGGCTCTTTACGCTGTTCTGACACCGGTGCTCTCAGCGTTTGGCATTCCCTATGTGATGCCGGTGGCCAGCGGCTTTTTTGGCGAGCCGTATGCTGTGATATCCGCTGTGTGCGGAGAGGTGGCCTTTTTTATCTTAAAGCATGTGAATGCCAGTTCCGCTCTGTTTACATCTTCAGATGAGACAGGCGGCACATCCGCTACGATTACGCTCGCCGTTACGGAGATTCTGACAGATCAGGAGATGTATATCTATCTGGCAGCGTTTGTGATTGCAGCGGTTGCTGTTTACTGTGTAAGGAGACTGCCTGTAGATTACGCGCACATCGCCTCGGCCGCGGTCGGTATCGCTCTTCAGCTGATCATCATCGGAGGTGGAGAGATCTTCCTGGGGAATATACAGGCATTGATCCGGGTTCTGATCGGGTGTGTGGTATCGCTTGCCATTTCGTTTGGCATCGTGCTGATGACGCGCAGTCTGGATTATTCCCGCGTGGAGCGTGTGCAGTTTGAGGATGACGACTATTATTATTATGTAAAGGCTGTGCCGAAGGCATCTGTGAAGCCTGCAGACAGGCAGGTAAAGCATATACACTCGAAACACAGCAGGAGCAGAAAAAATCAAAAGGGGAGACGGACGCGGACAGATGCCGGACAGAGGCAGCAGGAGGAGACTCTGGAGGAGCAGGTGATGCGCGAATTCGGCGAGCGGGACAGTTCCTAAGCCGGATCGTCTGTTGAAGGAAAGGGAGTGAGATCATGAGCGAGATAGCCGCAAGTTTATATTCGGTGATGGATAAGTATCTGTACTGGATCAATCTGCCGAAGCTGACCCTGATCGATGTGGTGGAAATTATCATTATAGCTTTTGTGATCTACAGCATTCTGGCCTGGATCAAAAATACCCGTGCCTGGGCACTGCTCCAGGGAATCATCGTGATTCTGATTTTCCTGCTGCTGGCGGGTTTGTTCCAGATGAATACGATACTCTGGCTGGCTGCAAGGCTGGCAAATATCGCGGTGCTTGCGCTGGTTGTGATCTTCCAGCCGGAGCTTCGAAACGCGCTTGAGAGTCTGGGCAGAAGAAATTTTCTGCGGGGACTGTTTCGTCTGGATCTGGGAAAGGATGTTTCCCAGCGCTTTTCGGACAAGACGATCTCCGAGCTCGTGAAGGCCTGTTATGAGATGGGCAAGGTAAAGACCGGCGCCCTGATTGTCCTGGAAAGAGACGTGCAGCTGAATGAATATATCCGTACCGGAATCACGCTGGATTCCGTATTGTCCAGCCAGCTGCTGATCAATATATTCGAGCATAACACACCGCTGCATGATGGCGCGATCATTGTTCGGGGAGACCGGATTGTCTCTGCTACCTGCTATCTGCCGTTATCTGACAATATGCAGATCAGTAAGGATCTGGGTACCAGACACCGGGCTGCAGTGGGAGTCAGTGAGGTGAGTGATTCTCTGACCATCGTGGTCTCCGAGGAAACAGGGGCGGTTTCCGTTGCCATGGACCGCACGCTCTACCGCGATGTGGATGCGGATTTTCTGAGAAACAAGCTGAAGTTTGCTGCAAGGCGGAACGTGCAGAGCGAGACCTTTGTGGATCGAATTCGAAAAAGGCTGAATATACCGGATCCGCAGAACAGACAGAGTGATTCTTCTCTGGAAGAGATGAGAAGGAGGCCAAAGCATGCTGAAAAAACTGAGCAGCCTGATCACAAATAATTTCGGACTGAAGGTCCTCGGCATCATCTTTGCGGTTATCCTGTGGATGGCGATTGTCAATATACAGGATCCGGATAAGACGCTGACGTTTTCCCTGGAAGTCGAGGTTGTGAATGCGGATTTTCTGACAGATCTCGGGAAGACCTATGAAGTCCTGAACGGTACGGATACTATTTCATTTACCGTGACCGGGAAGCGGTCTGTGGTCGAGAATCTGACGGCGACTGATTTTAAGGCCGTTGCCAATATAGAAGATATCGATGATTCCATGTCCATTGTACCGATCATCGTGACAGCGACCAGTTACAGCAGTCAGCTGGAGATCACGACGCGGAGCTCTTACATGCAGGTGAATGTTGAGAATCTTGTGACGCAGGAATATGAGATTGAGGTTCTGACGGAAGGCATGCCGGCGACGAGCTGTTTTGTGGACTCTCTTTCAACATCCCCGGGAACGGTGACGGTGACAGGTCCGGAATCTGTCGTCGGACAGATTGATTCGGCACAGGTAACGCTGGACATCAGCGGCTCGTCGGATGAGGTTTCCTCTGAGGAGGATATCCTGCTGCTGGACGAGTCCGGAGATGAGATCGCTCAGGACCGGCTGACGCTGAGCGCATCGCGGACGACGGCCATGGCGGGAATTCTCATGAGAAAATCAGTTTCTTTGTCTTTTGAGGTGACGGGAGAACCGGCGGACGGGACCCGCTACCATGAGGTTCAGAGCGAGATCAGCTCCGTGATGCTTGTGGGTGATGCGGATGTGCTGCGCTCGCTGAGCAGCCTGGAGATTTCCTCGGATCAGCTCAATATAGACGGTGCGACTGAGAGCGTTACGGCGGAGATTCATTTGTCGGATTATCTTCCGGATGGTGTTTCTCTTGCAAACAGTGAATCGGAAGACATTACGGTGACGATTGAGATAGAGAGTCAGGCTGCGGCAGATGTGGAGATGCCGGTTTCAAATATTACCGTCTCGAATCTGGCGGACGGGCTGGAGCTTTCCTTTGACAGCGATACGGTTACGGTGAGCCTGACGGGATATGAGGATGATCTGAGTTCGGTCAGCGGAGAAAGTATCAGCGGCGTGCTGGATGCTTCCGGATTGACCGAAGGCGCCTGGAATGTGACAGTTACGCTGTCAGGAGATTATCTGAGCGAATCAGAGACAACGGTTTCCGTCACGATTACAGACACGGAATCATCCGGCACGACGGGCGCCGGCACAACGAATTCAGATACAACGAATTCAGGCACAACGAATTCCGGTACAGCAGCGGGCAGCAGCGAGGAGGAATAGCACATATGGTAAAAGAAAAGATTATCATTCAGAATCCTGCGGGACTGCATCTGCGTCCCGCAGGGAAAATCAGCACGGCGGCATCGGCTTATCAGTCTTCGATTCACCTGTATAAGGGAAACAGGTCGGCGGATGCCAAAAGCCTGCTGGCCTTACTTGGGGCTTGCATTAAGTTCGGAGATGAAGTAGAATGCATATGCGAAGGAGAAGATGAGGAGGCTGCGCTTGCCGAGGTGGTGGGGCTGCTTGGGACCGGTTTCCTGAATGAATAGATGGTAACTGTGAAGGTACTGAGCAGTCACAATAGATGATACGAGAGAGGACACAGGATATGAATCATTTGGATGAATTAGAGGCGGAATCGATATATATCATGCGTGAAGTGGCGGCGGAGTGCGAGAATCCGGTCATGCTTTATTCGATTGGGAAGGATTCCTCCGTGATGCTGCATCTGGCGTTGAAGGCGTTTTATCCGGAAAAGCCCCCGTTTCCGTTTCTTCATGTGAATACCACATGGAAATTTAAAGAGATGATTTCATTTCGTGATCGCATTGCTGAAAAATACGGGATTGAAATGCTGGAGTATATCAATGAAGAGGGACTCCGGGAGGGTATCAACCCATTCGACAGCGGGGCGGCCTACACGGACATTATGAAAACGCAGGCTCTGAAGCAGGCTCTGAACAAATACGGATTTACCGCTGCGTTTGGCGGCGGACGCCGCGACGAGGAGAAAAGCCGCGCGAAGGAGAGGATTTTTTCCTTCCGCAACGAGGAACATGCATGGGATCCGAAAAACCAGCGCCCTGAGATGTGGAAGCTGTTTAACACAGAGATCAACAGAGGGGAGAGTATCCGGGTATTTCCGATTTCAAACTGGACGGAGAAGGATATCTGGCAGTATATCAGTCGTGAACAGATCGAGATTGTACCCCTTTATTTTGCCGCGGTTCGTCCTGTGGTAGAGAGGGATGGTAATCTTATCATGGTGGACGACGACCGTATGAAGCTTCTTCCGGGGGAAGTTCCCATGATGAAAAAGGTTCGTTTCCGCACGCTCGGCTGCTATCCGCTCTCCGGTGGTGTGGAGTCCGAGGCGGATACGCTCGATGCCATTATTCAGGAAACTCTGAGCGCCGTGGACTCCGAACGGACCAGCCGTGTGATCGATAAGGACGGCGGTACTGCCAGCATGGAGAAACGAAAGAGGGAGGGCTATTTCTGATGGATGCATTGTTAAAGTTTATTACCTGCGGCAGTGTGGATGACGGAAAATCCACGCTGATCGGCCATATGCTTTATGATGCGAAACTCATTTTTGCGGATCAGGAGCGTGCGCTGGAGCTGGATTCCAGGGTTGGTTCCAGAGACGGGGAGATTGATTACAGCCTGTTGCTGGATGGCCTGATGGCGGAGCGGGAGCAGGGGATTACCATTGACGTGGCCTACCGGTATTTTACGACGGATCATCGTTCGTTTATTGTGGCAGATACGCCGGGACACGAGGAGTACACACGGAACATGGCGGTCGGAGCATCCTTTGCGGATCTGGCCGTGATTCTGGTGGACGCCAGCCAGGGCGTACTGACGCAGACCAGGAGACATACGAGGATCTGTTCTCTGGTGGGAATCAAGCACTTTGTCTTTGCGGTCAACAAAATGGATCTGGTCAACTATGAGAAAACCAGATTCGACAAGATACGAAAGAATATCAGGGTCCTTCTGGCCGAATTTGATTACAAGACGGCGGTTATGATTCCCGTATCGGCTACGGAAGGCGACAATATTACAACCAGATCCGACCGCATGCCCTGGTACAGGGGCAGGTCGCTGCTGTCTTATCTGGAGACCATTGATGTGAAGGAGGATCCGGCGGAGACAGGCTTTACCATGCCGGTGCAGCGTGTCTGCAGGCCGAACCATTCTTTCCGCGGTTTTCAGGGACAGATCGAGAGCGGAAGTGTTTCTGTCGGAGATAAGCTGACGGTGCTGCCCAGCGGGGAGACCGCATCGGTGACTTCCATCTATCAGGGTTCCGATGAGGTTCAGGAGAGCTCTGCGGGACGGGCCGTGACGATTCAGCTGGATTCAGAGGTTGATATTTCCCGCGGGTGTGTTCTGGTGGAGCAGGCCGAGGAGTTTATCAGCACGATGTTTGCCGCGACGATTCTCTGGATGGACGACCGCAAGCTGATGGCGGGCAAAAGCTATCTGCTGAAGATCGGCACGCAGAAGGTTCCGGCTACTGTGATGAGTATCAAATATAAGATTGATGTGAATACCGGAGAGGAAGTGTATGCCGACACCATTTTTAAAAATGAGATCGCGCGCTGTGAGATCTCCGTAGCCTCTAAGATCGTATTTGACAGATTTGAAAAAAATAATGCACTGGGTTCCCTGATTCTGATCGACCGCATTTCTCATATGACATCTGCCTGCGGTGTGGTGGAGCATGCGCTGAACCGCGGCGATAATCTGACGTGGCACGATATGGACATTACCAGGGGATTCCGCGAGACGCAGCTCGGACAGCGGGCGAAGACCATCTGGTTTACCGGTCTTTCCGGCGCCGGGAAATCTTCTCTCGCCAATGAGCTGGAAAAATGCCTCGTGCGCGAGGGAAGGCATACGATGCTTCTGGATGGGGATAATATCCGGATGGGTCTGAATAAGAACCTTGGTTTCCGGGAACATGACCGGATTGAGAATATTCGCAGGATTGCGGAGGTTGCCAGGCTGATGAACGATGCGGGGCTGATCGTGCTCACTTCCTTTATCTCCCCGTTTGCGCGGGATCGCAGGAATGCGCGCGAGATTATCGGAGATGCGTTTGTGGAGGTCTATGTGAGTACGCCGCTGGAAGAGTGTGAAAAACGGGATGTGAAAGGGCTGTATAAAAAAGCGCGCAGCGGCAGGCTTGACAATTTTACCGGCGTGACCAGTCCGTATGAGGTTCCGGAGCACCCGGATATTGTGATCGATACCAGCAAAGGAACTTTGGAGGAATGCGTCAGGGAAGTCATGGATCAGCTGGAGAGATTTTTGTAAAACAGAGATGATCGTGCATGATGTATGGAGAGCACCGGCCGGTGAATTGTAACCGGCCTGAAAAAAGATACTGAGGAACTTCAAATGGGAAAATATTTTGGCACAGACGGCTTCCGCGGGGAAGCAAATAAAACACTGACGGTAGAGCATGCGTATCGGGTGGGACGGTTTCTCGGCTGGTATTACCGCAGGCTCAACGGACACAGGACAAAGGTAGTGATCGGCAAGGATACCAGAAGATCCAGCTATATGTTTGAGTATTCACTGGTGGCAGGACTGACGGCTTCCGGAGCGGACGCTTATCTGCTGCATGTCACGACGACGCCGTCGGTGTCCTATGTGGTCCGCACGGAGGATTTTGACTGCGGCATCATGATATCCGCCAGTCATAACCCATACTATGATAATGGGATCAAACTGATCAACGGCCAGGGTGAGAAGATGGATGAGACGACCATCTCCTATATCGAGAATTATATAGACGGGCACCTGGATCTGTTCGGAGAGCAGCTGGAGGAACTGCCGTTTGCGGTTCGGGAGGACATAGGATGTACCGTAGATTATGCCGCGGGGAGGAACCGTTACGTAGGGTATCTGATATCGCTGGCTGTTCACTCCTTCCGCAATGTGCGTGTCGGGCTGGACTGCGCGAACGGCAGCGCCTGGATGATTGCGAAAAATGTGTTTGATGCGCTGGGCGCAAAGACGTATGTGATCAATGCGGAGCCGAACGGTACCAATATCAATTACAATGCCGGTTCTACGCATATAGAAGTCTTGCAGCAGTTCGTAAAAGAACAGCGCCTGGATGTCGGCTTTGCCTATGACGGAGATGCGGATCGATGTATTGCCGTGGATGAGCAGGGGAACGTCGTAAACGGAGATCTGATTCTTTACATATACGGAAAGTATATGAAGGACCGCGGGAAATTGCTGAACAATACCGTTGTCACCACGGTCATGTCGAATTTCGGTCTGTATAAAGCTTTTGATGCTGCCGGGATTGATTATGACAAGACGGCGGTTGGAGATAAATACGTATACGAGAGTATGCAGAAGAACGGACACCGCATCGGCGGAGAACAGTCCGGACATATCATCTTCAGCAAATATGCCACGACCGGCGACGGTATCCTGACATCCATCAAGGTGATGGAGGTCATGCTTGCGAAGAAGCTGCCGCTGTCAAAGCTGGCAGAACCGGTTCGGATTTATCCGCAGGTGTTGAAAAACATCCGGGTAAAGAGCAAGTCCGAGGCGCAGAATGATCCGGATGTACAGTCTGCTGTCAGAGCTGTGGCTGACAGACTCGGCGATACCGGCCGTATTCTCGTCCGCGAGAGCGGGACGGAACCCCTGGTTCGCGTGATGGTCGAGGCGGAGACTGAAGAGCTCTGTGAGCGCTGTGTCGACCAGGTCCTTGATGTAATCCGGTGGAAGGGCCATGAAATATAAAGAGAAAGAGGTGAGTTGTGTGGTTGAATTAGATCAGTTTAAATCTGTTCTGAACGCATACAGACACCCGCTCCAGGAAGTAAGGGATTCACTTTGACCTCGCTAATAAAGAGCAGAGGATTGAAGAACTGGAGCGGGAAATGGAAGCCCCGGATTTCTGGAATGATCCGGAGCGTTCCCAGCAGATGATGAAAGAATTAAAAAGTAAAAAGGACGATGTTCAGGTGTATGAGCATCTGGCTTCCATGATGGACGACATTGAAGTCATGCTTGAGATGGGATATGAGGAAAACGACGCCTCGCTGATTCCGGAGATTGAAGAGATGCTTCAGGAGTTTGAGACGGCGTTTGAACGCATTCGCGTCAAGACGCTGCTGTCCGGCGAGTTTGACGGCAACAATGCTATCGTGACTCTGCATGCGGGTGCCGGCGGTACAGAGGCCTGTGACTGGGCGGGCATGCTCTACCGCATGTATACCCGGTGGGCCGCCGCAAAAGGGTATGATCTGGAGGTGCTGGATTATCTGGATGGTGATGAAGCCGGTGTGAAATCGGTCACTTTTCAGGTGAACGGTGAGAATGCCTACGGCTATCTGAAGTCTGAGAAGGGTGTGCATCGGCTGGTACGCATCTCCCCGTTTAATGCGGCAGGAAAGAGGCAGACTTCTTTTGCCTCCTGTGACGTGATGCCGGAGCTGGATGAGGATATAGAGGTGGAGATCAATGACGATGATCTACGGATTGACACTTACCGTTCCAGCGGCGCGGGCGGACAGCATATCAACAAGACGTCCTCGGCGATCCGTATCACTCATTTGCCTACCGGAATCGTCGTTCAGTGCCAGAATGAGCGATCCCAGCATATGAACAAGGATAAGGCAATGCAGATGCTGAAATCCAGACTGTATCTTCTGAAACAGCAGGAAAACCGGGAAAAGGCAGACGATATCCGCGGTGAGCTGACCGAGATCGGCTGGGGGAATCAGATTCGTTCCTATGTCATGCAGCCCTATAAGATGGTAAAGGATCTGCGGACAAATGAAGAGACCGGGAATGTAGACGGTGTGATGGACGGGGATCTGGATCCGTTTATGAACGCGTACCTGAAGTGGGTGGCGCTGAACTGACGGTTACATGTCACTCCCTGGCCACGCATTTACTGCGGGGTCAGACCGAAAATGTAACAGAAAGGGCTTGCACCGTCTGTTCGTATATGTTAATATATCTTTGCTGTAAAAACAAATGTATCTCTGTGGAGAACACAGGAGGCGGGATATGGCGGAAAAGACGAAATATTTTGTCCTGAAGCAGAAAGCGGTGCCGGAGGTGCTGCTGAAGGTCGTGGAGGCAAAACGGCTGATTGATTCGGGCAGGGCTGTCTCGGTGCAGGATGCAACGGACAGGGTCGGAATCAGCCGCAGTTCTTTTTATAAGTACAAGGACGACATTTTTCCCTTCCATGATAATTCCAAAGGACGCACGATCACCTTTGTGGTTCAGCTGAACGATGAACCGGGACTCCTGTCCGAGGTGCTGCACATCGTAGCGGATTACCATGCCAATATCCTGACGATCCACCAGAGCATCCCGGTGAACGGGGTCGCCTCGCTGACGCTTAGTGTTGAAGTGTTAAATGATACCGGGGATATTTCCCAGATGGTTGAGACGATCGAGCAACAGCCGGGCATACATTATTTAAAAATATTAGCAAGGGAGTAGACGATGGTTAAGATTGCAGTATTAGGATACGGCACGATCGGTTCCGGTGTCGTGGAAGTATTAGAGAGAAACAGGGACATTATCACAAAGAGAGCCGGAGAGGAGATCACAGTGAAATATATTCTGGATCTCCGCGATTTCCCGGAGGATCCGTACGCGGACAGGATCGTTCATGACTATGAGGTGATCCGGCAGGATCCGGAGATCGCAGTGGTCGTGGAGGCGATGGGAGGCGTGGAGCCGGCCTTTACTTTTGCGAAGCAGGCTATTCTTGCAGGCCGGCATTTTGCTACCTCAAATAAAGCGCTGATCGCGAAACACGGTGCGGAGCTCATTGCCATGGCGCGGGAGAAGAATGTCAACTGTCTGTTCGGTGCGAGTGTGGGAGGCGGTATTCCGATCATTCGTCCGCTGAACTGCTGCCTGACCGCGGATGTGATTGAGGAGATCTCCGGTATCTTAAACGGAACGACGAATTACATGATGACAAAAATGTCTGATGAGGGATCGGATTTTGATGATGTGCTGAAGGACGCTCAGCAGAAGGGCTTTGCCGAGGCAGATCCGACGGCTGATATCGAGGGATATGACGCCTGCCGGAAGATTGCCATACTTACCTCCCTGATCTGCGGACAGCAGGTTGATTTTGAGGATATTCATACCGAGGGCATCACGAAAATTACGGCAACGGATATCAGGTATGCGAAGGCGATGGGCAGACGGATCCGGCTCCTCGGATCCAGCTATAAGACCGGCGACAGCTACTGTGCTCTGGTTGCGCCCTATATGGTAGATGACAGCCATCCGCTTTACGGCGTCAATGGTGTATTTAACGCCGTTTTTGTCCGGGGAAATATGCTGGGTGATGCCATGTTTTACGGCAGCGGCGCCGGAAAGCTTCCGACGGCCAGTGCGGTTGCGGCGGATGTGATTGATATCGTGCGGCATAAGGAAGAACATATCCCGGTGGAATGGAGGCCGGAGAAGCTGGAGCTTGTTGATTACAGACGGCTCACCGGTCGGTATTTTGTCCGCACAAAAGCAGAGCAGGCGGAGATTGAGAGAATTTTCGGAGCGGTGACTCCGGTAAAGGCGGAGGGTGTCACGGGAGAGACGGCATTTGTTACCGGCGAGATGGACGGATATGCATATGAGCAGGCGGCAGAGCAGCTGGGCGGCATTCTGCAGTGTATCCGTGTGAAATGATGATGATTGCGGGAGCGGTTTTTGCGGAGCAATCCGTGGGTATCATCATCAATGAAGGCTTTTGACCCCGACATCATGATGAGACCAGGGTCAAAAAGTATGGAGGAGCGATGATGAGAATGGAATCATCGCTCCTCTTATAAGTGTATACAGGTGAAAGAATCTGCGGATTCGCTGTGCCGGATTACACTGTCTCGTCCGGCAGGAGATCCAGATAGAAACAGGTCAGGCTCTGCGTCATATATGGAATGATCCACAGGAGCCCGATCAGAAATGAGAGGAATCCGAACAGAATCCATGCGACAAAGGAGAGACACAGAAGGAATAGTCTCCATAAGTTTCCCTTCATCATACGGCGGCTTTGACGGATGGCATCCATGACGCGGATGTCCATATCATCCGCCAGGATGAAGATGGTCATCGACCAGGCGAGCATGAGGATAATCAGTACAATGACTCCGATCACATAGAGCGATATGGCGAGAAACGTCCAGCCAATACTTCCGAGAGGACTGAATTCATCCGTTTCCGAAAGGATGGGGATGAGACAGACGGTTCCCGGCAGCTGGCAGAGGATGGAGACTGCCATGACCAGAATCCCGTAGCCGAAATATCTGTCCGGACGGTTCTGAAACGGGTAGAAGATATCCTTCAGGGCAGTATTCTGTCCGCGGGCCAGCAGCAGATGGATGCGGGAGATACCGGCTCCGAACAGTACAGAGATCAGCGAGACGATCACGATGCCGATCAGACCTGTTATCATACGGGAGACCGCGGCAAAGGCGGCGCCCTGCCGTATCATATTGGTAAACGGAATATTTAACAGGGTAATGATGAACCCTGACAGAAACAGAGCGGCAATCACTGTTTTGTAATGGCCGAGCAGATTCTGTCTGGCGGAAGCTTTCAGCAGTGCATTCTTTTTCTTCATAAACAGGACTCCATTTCGTACTTACAGGAGGTCTCCGGTATCGAGATCTATGCCGTAATATTGTTCAATCGTGTAGAGATACGTGTTATAATAGTTTTCCAGGCTGCCGTATGTCCGGATGATCATGACAAAGCTGGCGATAATGATCGCAACGCTGATCAGCACGGCAATCAGACCGACGATAAAGGCATATCTGGAAGCGCGCTCCGGCTTTGGATTAGAGCCTTTGGAGAGTACGGCAAATAAAATCGCAAGTGAACCGAACAGGATGGCGAAGAATCCGGTCAATGTGGTGATGATGCCGATGATCGCGCAGGCAATGGCAGCCGATGCCATGGCAGAGGATCTTCTCTGCGGGCGGTTAAACTGGTCTTCCGGGTCGCCGAAGCGGTTTTCGTTTGGATTATACATCTGGAGCACCTCAATTTTGTGATGAGTCTGTTGGTTCGTGCACGTCGCCGTGCCTGACTTTTCGCGTTCTGCCGCACGGCTCATAGCTTACGCACATTGTATCATTTAGACCGAAAATGTCAATACAGGCTTGTATGTGTCATTTTAAATTTTTGCCGTCCTGCAAACAGGTTGCGATTGCAAAAAACAGAAAAGTGTACTACAATCTCTTTTGAAAAAGACAGCTGAAAAGGAAGGACGGGTCCGCCATGCAGACAGAGACATATTCATCGGAGGAAACCTTTGCACTGGGGGAAAACATCGGCAGACATGCAAAGCCCGGCGAAGTATATACTCTGATCGGAGACCTTGGCGTCGGAAAGACCGTTTTTACACAGGGATTCGCCTGCGGGCTGGGTATTGCGGAGCCGGTGAACAGCCCGACGTTTACGATCGTGCAGGTATATGAGGAGGGAAGACTTCCCTTCTATCATTTTGATGTGTACCGCATTGGGGATGTCGAAGAGATGGACGAGATTGGTTATGAGGATTATTTTTACGGCGATGGCGTGACAATGATCGAATGGGCAGATCTTATAGAAGAGATCCTGCCGGAGTATCGATGGGAGATTTATATTGAGAAAGACCCGGCAAAGGGATTTGATTACCGCAGAGTAAGGATAGAGGAGGTGCATCGTTCATGAAGATTTTAGCGATGGACAGCTCCGGTCTGGTTGCCGGGATCGCTGTGGTCGAGGATGATAATCTGATCGGCGAGTATACGATCAATTATAAAAAGACGCATTCTCAGACGCTGTTGCCTATGCTGGATGAGGTGGCGAAAATGATTGAACTGGATCTGGACAGCCTGGATGCCATTGCGGTATCGGCCGGGCCGGGTTCTTTCACCGGACTGCGCATCGGGTCCGCGACGGCGAAGGGGCTGGGACTGGCGCTGGACAAGCCGTTGATCCATGTGCCTACCGTGGACGCCCTTGCCTGTAATCTCTGGGGATGCCGTGATCTTGTCTGCCCGCTCATGGATGCCAGGAGGAATCAGGCATACACCGGGCTGTATCGATTTGCGGCTCAGCGGGCGGAGAGTAACGGAGTGCGGCATACAGACCGGCTGTCGGATTGTGCCAGAATGCAGAGCATGAATCAGCGGTTGGAGATTATCAGACCGCAGTGCGCGGTGGGCATTGATGAGATCATCGAAGATGTGAACCGTGTCGGGCAGCCGGTTGTTTTCCTCGGAGACGGCGTGCCTGTTTTTTCATTATATATAGAAGAACACTGTCAGGTTCCCTATTCTCTTGCCCCGGCGCATATGAACCGTCAGCGGGCCGGAGCGGTAGCTTATCTCGGCATGCAATATGCGAAAGAAGGAAAGCTGGAATCTGCAGCGGAGCACCGGCCGGATTATCTGCGTGTGTCCCAGGCGGAGAGAGAGCGCCGTCAGCGGATCGGACAGATACATGAAGGAGACTGAATCAGAAAGGATAGCTGCCCGAATATCGAATGTATGAGCGGCGCAGAGGAGATGCAGAGATATGTGATTCATGGGACAACTGCCCGGACAGCGAATGAGAAAGTCACAGAATCGGGTATGGCGGAGAGTACAGATTCGGAAACAGACAGAGGGAGAGTGCTCCGGATCCGAAAAATGGAGCCGGCGGATATCCCGTCCGTCGCGTCGCTGGAGAGGGACATTTTTTCTGAACCGTGGAGCGAAACCGGCTTTGCGGATGCTCTTGCGCAGAGAGAGAATCTGTTTCTGACTGCCTTCAGACCGGACGGCGGGGTCATCGGATATTGCGGATTGTACACGGCCGGAGATGAAGGTGAGATCACCCATGTGGCGGTGGCAGAGAACTGCAGACGACAGGGAACAGCAGCCGCTTTGCTGGCAGAGCTGCTGGGATGGGCGCGGGCATGTGGGATAATACGGATTTTTCTTGAGGTACGTATATCAAACGAGGCGGCGATCCGCCTTTATGAAAAATATGGGTTTGAGACATGCGGAGTGCGAAGGGGTTTTTACCGGAGACCGACGGAGGATGCCCTGTTAATGAGCTGCGCGGTTTGCACACAGGAGGACCGGAATGAAAAAAGAAGGTCATGTTTACTGTAATTGCTGCGGAAAGGAACTTCAGACTGAAACAGGGAGTCAGATGGAGGATTATTTTCATATGCAGAAAACATGGGGATATTTTTCCCGGAAAGACGGAGTGACCCAGACAGCGGATATCTGCGAGGACTGTCTGGACCGGTGGATCCTGAGGTTTCAGATCGCACCGGAGGATGCAGAGAAGACGGAATTGTTTGAGTGTTAGCGTGAAGGCGCTGAAGAGTTGCGAGTGTTAGCATGGAGGCTGCATTCGTCAGTTCCGTTGAGCATGGAAAAATCGAAAGGATGGAATTATCTGAATGTTAGATGTATGCCTGCTGGGTACCGGGGGGATGATGCCTTTGCCCTACCGGAAACTGACAGCATTGATGACCCGGTATAACGGACACAATCTTCTGATTGACTGCGGAGAGGGAACACAGATCGCAGTCAAAGAAAAAGGATGGAGTTTTCACCCTATTGACGTGATTTGCTTTACCCATTATCACGCAGATCATATCAGCGGGCTGCCGGGGCTCCTTCTGACCATGGGGAATGCGGAGCGCACGGAGCCTCTTCTCATGATCGGACCGAAGGGACTGGAACGGGTGGTGAACGCTCTGCGGACGATCGCACCGGAACTTCCGTTCCCGATTCGCTTTCATGAGCTGTCTCAAAAGGAAGAAACGATACGGGTTCATGGATATAAAATCACCGCATTTCGTGTGCAGCACAATGTGACCTGTTACGGATACACGCTGGAGATTGAGCGGAAGGGGAAATTTGACGTGGCGCGTGCGTTGGAGGCAGACATCCCGCAGAAAATCTGGAGCCGACTCCAGAATGGAGAGACCGTGGAGGATTCCGGTCAGATATTTACGCCGGATATGGTATTAGGACCGCCGCGGCGCGGGATTAAGGTGACCTATTGCACGGATACCCGGCCGACTCCGCTGATTGCGGAGTGTGCGAAGCACGCTGACCTGTTTATCTGCGAGGGCATGTATGCCGAGAAGGATAAGGAGGCAAAAGCCCGTCAGTATAAACATATGACCTTTTACGAGGCGGCATCCCTTGCGGCTCGCGCGGAGGTCGCTGAGCTGTGGCTGACACATTTCAGCCCATCCCTGATTCATGCGGAAAATTATATGAAGGATGTGCGTAAGATTTTCCCGAATGCGTCTCCCGGTACGGACGGACGTTCGGTGGAATTAGACTATATAGAATGACGGAGATGCGGCATGGCGGATAAGGATGTATTGATTCTGGCAATTGAGAGCTCCTGCGATGAGACGGCGGCGGCGGTTGTAAAAAACGGCAGGGAGGTTTTATCCAATGTGATTTCATCGCAGATCGCGCTGCATACGCTGTATGGCGGAGTGGTGCCTGAGATCGCCTCCAGAAAACATATTGAAAAAATCAATCAGGTAATAGAATCGGCGCTGTCGGAGGCCGGCGTCGGACTGAATGATATCACGGCTGTCGGCGTGACCTACGGCCCGGGTCTGGTGGGGGCTCTTCTGGTCGGCGTCGCTGAGGCAAAGGCAATCAGCTATGCAGGGAAGCTCCCGCTGATCGGCGTCCACCATATTGAGGGGCATATCAGCGCCAATTATATAGAAAACAAAGAGCTGGAACCGCCTTTTTTGTGTCTGGTTGTTTCCGGCGGGCATACCCATCTGGTTCGGGTCCTGGATTACGGCAAATATGAGATCCTTGGCAGAACCCGTGACGATGCGGCGGGCGAGGCGTTTGATAAGGTGGCGCGCGCGATCGGTCTGGGATACCCGGGCGGTCCGAAAATAGAAAAGGCGTCTCAAAACGGAAACCCGGAAGCCATCGTTTTTCCGCAGGCAAAAATAAAAGATCATCCATATGATTTCAGCTTCAGCGGAGTCAAGTCCGCGGTTCTGAATTATATCAACGGGTGCAGGATGAAACATCAGGAGATTGTTCCGGAGGATATCGCTGCATCTTTTCAGAAAGCGGTGGTGGATGTGCTGATTGCGCATACGATGCACGCGGCACAGGAGACCGGCATGCGCAGGCTGGCAATCGCCGGAGGCGTTGCTTCCAACGGAGTGTTGCGCAGCGGAATGAGGGCGGCCTGTGAAAGAAGGGGGATTGATTTCTATCATCCGTCACCGATCCTCTGCACGGATAATGCGGCCATGATCGGTGCGGCGGCTTATTATGAGTACCTAGCGGGGACGCGGCACGGATGGGATCTGAATGCAGTTCCGAATCTTCGGCTCGGCGAGCG
>JAJBUT010000073.1 GCA_020860185.1 Lachnospiraceae bacterium
TTTTTAAAGAACCACCGTACTACCAATGCAGCGATGAAAATTAAACATATTAAACAAAAGAATTTTAGGTAAGAAAAATTAATTTGTACAAATGCGATATTTTTCAGGCAAATAAACAGAGAATAATGGCAATATCGCATAAAAACCATCTGTTTTTGCCGTGCAACAAAATTTACATATATAGAGGGCCATTTAAACAGGCAAGACAGGAGGTGTAGAGATTGTCGAAGCGAGCAAAAGACAACATCCGTGGACCATAGGCGGATTCTTTAAAAAAGAACCAGGAACTTATTGTCAGATTAATTATCATTTTGTTTTACAGGAGGCTGATATGAATATTATTAATATTATCAAAGGTATTATGGAGTCATCGCTCAAAGTTGTGATTTACGGCATTGAAGGAGTAGGCAAGTCAACGATCGCGGCGCAGTTCCCGTTCCCGCTTTTCGTCGATACGGAAGGCAGCACGCAAGCGTTAGATGTTGCGCGGTTTGAGGCGCCGAAGCGCTGGCAGGATATCCTGGATATGGTCCAGTACGTGAATGATCACCCGGATATCTGCAAGACGCTGGTCTTGGATACGGCAGACTGGGCAGAGCAGATGGCAATCGAGTGGGTGTGTAAGAAGAATCGCTGGGATGGCCTGGAGAGTGCCGGGTACGGCAAAGGTTACACCTACGTCGCGGAAGAGTTTGTTCGGCTGTTGGATCTGTTGAATAAAGTCGTTGCCAAGGGTATTAACGTTGTGGTGATCGCGCACTCGCAGCTGCGGAAAGTTGAGCTTCCGGACGAGATGGGAGCGTTCGACAAGTATGAGCTGAAGACATCCAAAAAGGTTGCAGCGTTATTAAAAGAATGGGCCTCGATGGTTTTGTTCTGCAATTTTAAAACAATGGTTGTTAATGTGGACGGCAAGAATAAGGCGCAGGGCGGCCAGCGTGTGATGTATGCCACGCATACGCCGCACTGGGATGCTAAGAACCGTTTCGGCCTGCCGGATGAGATGCCGCTGGATTACGGCGCGATCAGGCATGTGGTGGAGCGTTCAGCAGCCCCGCAGGAGACCTGCCGGGACAAGCTCCGGCAGCTGATGGATGAAGCAGCTGTCACGGAGGCAGATATACAGCAGGTCGTGGCTGCCAGGGGGCATTATCCGGCGGAGACACCGGTCAGTGATTACCCGGATAAGTTTGTCAATGGCTGGATCATTAAATACTGGGGCCAGATCGTAGATATGATTCACAATACCGCAAAGGAGGAAGTAAATAATGCGTAGTCGTAATTTGGAAGGGACGTCTGGCTGCCTTGACTGGGGCGACCCGATCAACGATGGCAGCCGTAATATGTATAACCTGTTGGATGAGGGGGATTATCCCTTTACTGTGACCGAGATGCGCCGGGGGCGCACCTCGGGTACTGGGAAGCTGCCGCCCTGCAATAGGGCTGAGCTTACATTAAGCGTGGAGCCTGAACCGGGGAAAACGGTCGACGTAAAATGTGACCTGATTCTTCACATGACTTTGGAGTGGCGTCTGGCAGCGTTTTTCCGCTGCATCGGAGCGAAGCGTAAGGGTGAGCAGACGGCGATGAATTGGAAAGCCGTGGTTGGTGCCAGAGGCTACGGGCATTTTAAGCCTAAGACATTTATCGGCAGAGACGGAAAAGAGCATAACGTCAATGAATGCACGAAGTTTTACGAATATAACGAGCGTAATTTTGCGCAGACTGAGCCGGCAGACACCGCAGAAGAAGATTTTATGGTGGTCGATGAGGGCGAGGAACTGCCGTTTTAAACCGCGGCGAGAAGGGAAGGCGGGGCATCATCCCCGTCTTCCCTCTGCCCGCTGAATGTAACTTTAGATGGATTACCACAAAAGAAAGGATATACGCATGATTAAAGCAGAGACGATCATGGACGCGTTAAATCACATTGATGTTGCAGCCTGCAGTTACGATGAATGGAGACAGGTAGGGATGGCACTCAAAGAGGCCGGATTGGGGTGTGACACTTGGGATAACTGGAGCAGAAATGACAGCCGCTATCACTTTGGTGAGTGCCAGAAAAAATGGGAGTCTTTCCGCGGTTCCTCAAACCCGGTCACGGCTGCGACGGTCATCCAGATGGCACAGGAGCGCGGCTGGAAGTATCTTGATAATGGAGCAATGGATTGGGACGATAAGATCACGGTGGATATGCCGGCACAGGCTTCGGACAGTGACCGGAACCAGACTCTTGCCAATGTGTCTGTCCTGCCTGAGAGGAGCAGAAAACCGGCGGTTTTTCCCGCTGTAAAGATGCCTGTCCCGCCAGAGGACCTGCAGGGATCCGGGGAGACGATCCGGTACCTGCAGACATTATTTGACCCGTCGGATCATGTATCTTATGTCACATCTGATGTTTGGAAGGATATGGACGGCAGCTGGAAGCCGAAGGTAGGATGTTACGACCGTACAGCTGGGGAGCTGGTCTCACAGCTGGAAAAGTATCCGGATGATCCCGGGGCTGTGTTTGGCGACTGGCAGGAGGAAGCCGGTGCCTGGATCCGCTTTAACCCGGTAGATGGCCTTCCGCCGGACAAGGAGGCTGGTGAGAAAGGCTTATCGGACAGACATATTACCAGATTCGACTATGCTCTTGTCGAGTGCGATACGGTCTCTGTAGAGGAACAGTATGCTGCATATACGGCTTTAGAGCTTCCGATAGCCTGTCTGGTTCACAGCGGAGGAAAAAGCCTTCACGCGATTGTCAGGGTAGATGCTGCGGATGAGGCGCAATATTATGACCGGGTGAACCGATTGTATGCGATTCTGGCAGAGCAGGGTGTAGGTATTGATATACAGAACAAAAATCCGTCGCGGCTTTCGCGGCTGCCGGGCGTAATGAGAAACGGGAGGCGGCAGTATCTGGTCGCCACAAACATGGGAAAGAAGTCCTGGGCAGAGTGGGAGGCTTTTGTATCAAATGGCCTGGGCGCAGAGCCCGTCATGGTTCTTGATCCGGATGTATCTCCTATACCTGAAAATCAGACGGTAATGGAAGAGCCGATTTCCGGAGACGCGATTTCTTCCGAGGAAGAGGATGATCTGGATCTGCCGCCCATTGAGTGTCTGGCTGATTATAAGGGGAGAATACCGGAGTTGCCGGAAGCGCTTATTGAGGGGATTCTCCGTAGATCCCACAAACTTTTAATATCGGGTCCAAGTAAAGCAGGAAAATCGTATTTGCTTCATGAATTAGCCATTGCGGTGGCAGAGGGTAAAGACTGGTTAGGTTTCCGTTGTCGTAAAAGCAGAGTACTTTACATGAATTTGGAGATTGACAAAATCAGTTGCGTACATCGTTTTTTCAAGATTTACGAAGCTTTGAATTATGAGACAGAGCATATCTGGGATATCGATTTCTGGAATCTGAGAGGCCGAGCAATACCGCTTGATGCGCTTGTGCCGATAATCATTAAAAGAATCAGAGCAAAGAATTACGGATTAGTTATAATTGATCCTATTTATAAGGTGCTAACTGGTGACGAGAACTCCGCATCCGATATGAGTTACTTTTGTAATCAGTTTGACAAAATTTGTAATACAGTCGGGTGTGCGGTAGTGTACGCTCACCATCATTCCAAGGGGAGCCAGTCGAATAAGAAGGCCATTGACAGAAGCAGCGGCAGTGGAGTGTTCGCGCGAGACCCAGATGCTGTCCTGGATATTATCAAGCTGGCATATCCAGGCGAAACAGATCAGGGACCAAGTGCATGGCGTCTGGAGGGGAGCCTGCGGGAGTTTGCTGGTTTCAAACCGGTCAATTTCTTTTTTGACTATCCCGTGCACTTTTTGGATACGACTGGGAAATTGGATCAATGTCCGACAGAGGGGAGTTATGGTGCAAATTTGCAAAAAAGCTCGAAACGCTCATATCCGAAAGAGCGCAGGGAACGCCTTGACGAAGCATACGAGGTTTTAGCGGAAAGCGGGATGGTAAGGGTTTCGGATTTGGCAGAATTTATGGGGGTCTCAGAAAAAACAGTTCGTAAATATATTAATGAGAATAAACAGAATTATAAAGTTAATCAAAGTGTGGTTATCCGTAAACCTGATAAGCAGTCCCCGGGAGGAAAATAGGGTGATTCCCTGTTTCCCTCATCGGGGACGGGGATATCCATAATGGAACAGGAAAAGATTTTCAGGAGGAATAATGTTATGAGGCTAGATTTTTGTATGGAGATGGTACCTCCGACGGTCACGGCGCAGGAGCATAAAGTCAGGATTGTGAATGGCAAGCCGGTCTTTTATGACACGGCGAGAATCAAGGCCGCCAGGCGGCAGCTTACGGATGCATTGATTGCCAACAGGCCGCCGGAAGCACTGACAGGTCCGGTAGAACTGTCAGTATGCTGGCATTTTCCGAGGGGCAGGCACAAAGATGGAGAATACCGGGTTACGAGGCCTGACACGGACAATCTGCAGAAGCTCTTAAAAGACTGCATGACCACGGCGGGATTCTGGACCGATGATGCCCAGGTTGTCCGTGAGCATGTGGAAAAACGCTGGGCAGAGGTTCCCGGCATAAATATCCAGGTGGAAGAGATACAGGTATAACGATATGAGGTTTTTCGAATTTTCACAGGAGGATGGTACAGATGCAAAGCGAATACAAGTGGTATAGCAAATTCGGGATAGAAAAGTTAGATGTGATTTTGGAAATCCTTCAGGACCTTAAAGAGGAAATAAAAGAGCTTGATATGCAGTGTGCCTGTTTGCAGGAGGAGTCCTGGCAGTATGACACGTTGTGGAAGCGTGCAGAACAGTTCATCAAAGAAAAAGGATTGGAGGATGAATATTCGAGGTACTAGTCTGACAAGAAATAAATATTTTATATGATAGAAGGGAGTCGGAGCCGTTGGCCAGCGTAAAAGGATATCCTGGCTCCCTGAAAAAATTATGGATGAGATGTTGAAATATGCTGTAGAAAACGGTATGATTGACCTGTCACATATACAGGAATGTATAGATTTGAGACAGAGAAAAGAACTATTAGAAAAACACCCTTACAAAGTGTATGAGGGTAAAGATGGCAAATGGTATACATATTTGCCAGATGAAAAGAAAGGACGAGTATTTAGAAAGCGGGCAACAAAAGAAGAAATTGAAAATGTGATAGTTGAGTATTGGAAGGACAAAACGGAAAATCCAACGATCCAGGAAGTGTTCACGGAGTGGAATGACAGGCGGCTGGAATTGAAAAAGATTTCCCCGGCTACGCACACCCGGAACAAACAGATCTTCAACCGGCATTTCCGGATGTTCGGAGAGCGTAAGATCAAATCGCTGTCGATGGAGGATTTCATCGAGTTCCTGGAAGAACAGATTCCGGAATTTGACCTGACGGCGAAAGGGTATGCAAACCTTAAAGGTGTCACAAAGGGGCTGCTCCTTCGGGCGAAGCGCAGGAAGCTGATCAGTTTTTCGCCGGACGAGGTGTTCGAGGAAGCGGACGTGTCAGAGACTGAATTTCGCAAGGTCGTGAAAGAGGATTGTGAGGAAGTCTTTGACGAGCAGGAAACAGACCTGATGGTAAGGTACCTGATCCGGCACCCGGACGTTTGGAACCTTGGCATTTTGTTAATGTTTATGAGCGGGATCCGCGTCGGCGAGTTGGTGGCGCTGAAATGGGACTGTTTCCAGCCGGATGTGATTTACATCAGGCGGACAGAGACGCGGTTCAGGGACGGTGACGGCCCATACCAGTATGCGATCAAGGAATTCCCTAAGACACAAGCTGGATGGCGTGCTGTTGTTCTCCCGCAGGCTTACCAGTGGATTTATGACGCTTTTAAGAACCTTAACGAGGGCATTGACAGCGAGTTTATCATGGTGCGTGAAGATGGCAGCCGCCTGAACACGAACTGCATGAGGCACCGGATGTACAGGGTCTGTAAGGAAGTGGGGATCCTGCCCCGGTCGCCGCATAAGATCCGGAAAACGTACTGCTCAATCTTATCTGATTACAAAGTCAGTGAGAAATTGATCATCGACCAGATGGGTCATACAAGTATCCTGATCAGCAACCAGTTCTACAACAGGAACAGGCAGAAATTTGATGAAAAAGCAAAAACAATAAGCGCTATTCCCGAATTTCAACAGAAATTAGCGCTTGTTAAGTAGTCAACAGGTAGTCAAAGGTAGTCAACGCAAAATGCCAAGAACCCTTGATTTTATTGACTTTTTATAAAGCGCGAGACGGGACTCGAACCCGCGGCCTCGACCTTGGCAAGGTCGCGCTCCACCAACTGAGCCACTCGCGCATATGTGCTGAACACAAGAGATACTCTACATCATTTTTGTCTGTTTGTCAAATGGTTTTTTAAAAAAATTACAAAAAAATTTCGGCAAAAATAATTCCGGACAATATAGTATTTGCGGATTCATACTTTTTCTTTTTCTCATATTGACGAATGCTTTTTTGACGCGTTATACTGTAAACGGCTTGTAAATGAACGGGCATGATAACAGAAAGGAATGAAAAAAGCATGATAGAATTTAAACCGGTAAAAGAGGGGAAAGTGCGTGAGATTTACGATATCGGAGACAGCCTGATCATGACGGCGACAGATCGTATTTCGGCATTTGACGTGATCCTGAAAAACAAGGTGACGGATAAGGGTGCGATCCTGACGCAGATGTCAAAGTTCTGGTTTGATTTCACGGCGGATATTGTCCCGAATCACATGATCTCGGTGGATGTGAAGGATATGCCGGAGTTTTTTCAGAGAGATGAGTTTGACGGAAACAGTATGAAATGCAGAAAACTGAAAATGCTTCCGGTAGAGTGTATTGTGCGTGGCTATATTACCGGCAGCGGCTGGGCGGGTTATCAGAAGGACGGTACCGTCTGCGGGATTCGTCTTCCGAAAGGACTGCAGGAATCTGAGAAGCTGCCGGAGCCGATTTATACTCCGTCTACCAAGGCGGAAATCGGTGATCATGATGAGAATGTCAGTTATGAGAAGACGATAGATATTCTGGAGAAGCAGTTCCCCGGAAAAGGAGAAGAGTATGCTTTGAAGCTGAAGGAATATACGCTCGCATTATATAACAAGTGTGCATCCTACGCTTTGGAGAAGGGCATTATTATTGCGGATACCAAGTTTGAATTTGGTCTGGATGAGGAGGGGAATGTTATTCTTGGCGATGAGATGCTGACCCCGGACAGTTCCCGGTTCTGGCCGCTTGCGGGCTATCAGCCGGGTAAGAGCCAGCCGTCCTATGACAAGCAGTTTGCGCGGGACTGGCTGAAAGAGAATCCGGACAGTGACTATCTGCTGCCGGAGGATGTGATCGAGAAGACCGTGGATAAATACAAAGAGGCGTTTGAACTGTTGACAGGAAAGAGCTTTGATTAGAAGAGTTTCTTTTGGAGGAACCCAACATGCAGGAGAAAATGACAGAAGCTGTCCTTCCGGAGAAGCTTCATGAGGAGTGCGGTGTTTTCGGCATTTACGATTTTGACGGGAACGACGTGGCTTCTACTATCTACTATGGATTGTTTGCACTGCAGCACCGCGGACAGGAGAGCTGCGGTATTGCGGTCAGTGATACCCACGGACCGAAAGGAAAGGTTACATCTCAGAAGGATATGGGACTTGTAAGCGAGGGCTTTACGGCGGATCAGTTAAAATCCATGAGGGGAGACATTGGGGTCGGACATGTTCGCTACTCGACGGCCGGGGCTTCGACGAGAGAGAATGCCCAGCCGCTTGTTCTGAACTATGTGAAGGGTACGCTGGCGCTGGCTCACAATGGAAATCTGATCAATGCCATGGATTTGCGCCATGACCTGGAATACACCGGTGCTATTTTTCAGACGACCATTGATTCTGAGGTGATCGCTTACCATATCGCGCGGGAACGGCTGCGCAGCGGGACGGTAGAGGACGCGGTGCGTCGGGCGGCGCATAAGATGAAGGGCGCCTATTCTCTGGTGGTTATGAGTCCGAGAAAACTGATCGGTGCGCGGGATCCTTTCGGGTTTAAGCCGCTCTGCATCGGGAGACGTGACAATGCCTGGATCATCACATCTGAAACGTGTGCCCTGGATACGATCGGGGCGGAGTTTGTCCGGGATGTTCTGCCGGGAGAGGTGGTCACGATCACAGAAAAGGGTGAGATCTTATCTGATATGACAAACGCCATTCCGGAGAACCGGCATGGAAGGTGCATTTTTGAATATATTTATTTTGCGCGGACAGACAGTCGGTTTGACGGTGTTAGTGTGTATGAGGCGCGGATTATGGCGGGGCAGTTTCTGGCTAAGGATTCGCCGGCAGATGCAGATCTGGTGGTCGGCGTTCCGGAATCCGGAAATGCGGCGGCTCTCGGTTATGCCATGGAGGCCGGCATTCCCTATGGAGTTGCTTTTATGAAGAACAGCTATGTGGGGCGCACGTTTATCAAACCGAAGCAGAGCAGCCGGGAGCAGAGTGTGCGTGTAAAACTGAATGTAATCAGGGAGGCGGTGGCGGGCAAGCGCATCATCATGATCGATGACTCCATCGTCCGCGGAACGACGTCCAATCTGATCGTCAATATGTTAAAAGAGGCGGGAGCCACGGAGGTTCATGTGCGCATCAGTTCTCCGCCTTTTTTGTGGCCCTGTTACTTCGGAACGGATATTCCGGTGCGGGAGCAGTTGATCGCCTATAATCATACAGTTGAGGAGATCCGGGAGATTATAGGGGCTGATTCTCTCGCCTATCTGGAGATCGGACGGCTCGATGCGATGGCGGGCGGCCTGCCGATTTGCCGGGGCTGCTTCACGGGAGAATATCCGCTGGAGCCGCCGGAGGATGATATCAGGGGTGACTACGAACAATAAAGGAGGAAATCATGTCTTACGATACCTACACCAGTCCTCTTTCTGAGCGCTATGCCAGCAAAGAGATGCAGTACATTTTTTCGCCGGAAAAGAAGTTCCGCACCTGGCGGCGGCTCTGGATCGCTCTGGCAGAAACCGAGAAAGAACTCGGTCTGGATATCACGGATGAGCAGATCGCGGAGCTGAAAGCCCATCGGGACGATATCAACTTTGAAGTGGCGAAGGAACGGGAGAAGCTGGTTCGGCACGATGTGATGTCTCATGTATATGCCTACGGTGTACAATGCCCGAAGGCGAAAGGCATTATCCATCTGGGCGCGACATCCTGTTTTGTGGGTGACAATACCGACATTATACTGATGTCTGAGGCGTTGCGGCTCATTCGTGTCAAGCTGCTGAACGTCATCGCGGAGCTTGCTGCTTTTGCGGATAAATATAAAGCTTTGCCGACGTTGGCGTTTACGCATTTTCAGCCGGCACAGCCGACGACTGTTGGCAAACGCGCCACGCTCTGGACGCAGGATTTTCTGATGGATCTGGAGGACCTGGATTATGTTCTCGGTTCTTTAAAGCTGCTCGGTTCCAAGGGAACCACCGGCACGCAGGCGAGTTTTCTCGAACTGTTTGACGGGGATCAGGAGACCATCGATAAGATTGATCCGATGATCGCGGAAAAAATGGGTTTTTCCTCCTGCTATCCGGTTTCGGGGCAGACCTATTCCAGAAAAGTGGATACCAGAGTGATGAATGTGGTGGCGGGTATTGCGGCGAGCGCGCACAAGATGTCGAATGACATTCGCCTGCTCCAGCATTTAAAAGAGGTGGAGGAGCCTTTTGAGAAAAATCAGATTGGCTCGTCTGCCATGGCATATAAACGAAACCCGATGCGCAGCGAACGGATCGCGTCCATCTCCCGGTATGTGATGATCGACGCGCTGAATCCGGCGATTACCTCGGCAACCCAGTGGTTTGAGCGGACATTGGATGATTCCGCCAACAAGAGGATATCCATTGCGGAGGGGTTCCTTGCGATCGACGGGGTGTTGGATCTTTGCCTTAATGTTGTGGACGGTCTGGTCGTCTATGACAAAGTCATTGAAAAAAGACTGATGAGCGAGCTGCCGTTTATGGCGACCGAGAACATCATGATGGATGCGGTGAAAAAGGGCGGCGACCGTCAGGAACTTCATGAAAGGATTCGCCGGCTTTCCATGGAAGCGGGGGCGAATGTCAAACAGAATGGTCGGGAGAACAATCTTCTGGAGCTGATCGCTGCGGACGAGAGCTTCGGCCTGACGCTGGAGGACCTTACGGCTGCCATGGAACCGTCAAAATATACCGGGAGAGCGGAACTTCAGGTAGAGAAGTTCCTGAGAGACTGTGTAAATCCTGTGCTGGATGCGAATCGGGATCTTCTCGGCGTAAAGGCAGAGATCAATGTCTGATTGACAGGAGATTTTGGTGTATGGTCAGGGAGTGACCGGTAAGGTAAGTACTTTTTTCTTGCAATAATTTATAAAAGAAAGTAAAATAATATCCGAATATGTATACAGAATGACAGATTTTTTCCGCACGGCGAAGATTGAATCTGTTCGGCACAGTGAGGGTATGGAACAGCTGGAATGATTTCATATAATTTATGGAGGGTATTTATATGGTAACTCAGTTAATGCAGGATTTTATCCGGACGTTCGGAGACGGGGGAGACATTCGGAAGTATTTTGCCCCCGGTCGGGTGAATATGATCGGAGAACACACCGATTATAATGGGGGGCATGTGTTCCCGTGTGCGCTTACGATCGGCACTTATGCCATCGCCCGCAGACGTGATGATCGGAAAATACGCTTTTATTCTCAGAATTTTGAGGAACTCGGTGTAGTGGAAGGCAGTCTGGATCATCTGGTGTATGAGAAGGCGGCGGACTGGACGAATTATCCGCTCGGTGTGATCGCGGCTTTTCTGGAGCATGGATACACGGTCGACAACGGGTTGGATATTTTGCTGTTTGGCAATATTCCGAACAGTTCCGGCCTGTCATCCTCCTCTTCGGTGGAAGTGGTGATTGGTGTGATGCTGCGCGATATGTTCGGCTTCGAGGATGTGACCATGACGGATATTGCTCTGTACGGACAGTACTGCGAGAATCATTTTATCGGTGTGAACTGCGGTATCATGGATCAGTTTTCCATCGCTATGGGCAGGAAGGATCAGGCGATTTTTCTCGATTGCGGCGATCTTTCTTATACTTATGTACCGTTGGAACTGAAGGATGCAAAGATCGTTATTGCCTGCAGCAATAAGAAGCGGGGGCTGGGAGATTCGAAATATAATGAGCGCCGCGCCGAGTGTGAAGAGGCTGTGGAGGAGCTCCGGGAGAGACTGGACATTCAGACACTGGGCGAGCTGACGGAGGAGCAGTTTGAGGCGAATAAGGATCTGATCAAAAGCGAGGTGAGACAACGTCGCGCGAAGCATGCCGTGTATGAGAACCAGCGCACCTTAAAGGCAGTGGAAGTTCTGCAGAAGGGCGATCTTGCGGAGTTCGGCAGGCTGATGAATGCGTCTCATGTATCCCTGCGCGACGATTATGAGGTGACCGGTATAGAACTGGATACGCTGGTCGAGACGGCGTGGGAGCAGGACGGGGTGATCGGTTCCCGTATGACCGGTGCCGGTTTCGGCGGATGTACCGTGAGCATCGTGAAGGCGGACTGTGTCGATGCGTTTATAGAGAATGTCGGAAAGGTTTATCTGGATAAAATCGGCTATGCAGCAGATTTCTATGTAGTGGAGATTGGAGACGGCGGCCGGGTACTGCAGTGAAAGTTTATCTGAAAGACGGTGTCCGGATACTGTCATGATATCTCCGGACGGCCGGCAGACATAGCTCCTTTCAGAAAACTGAGAAGGTATCACAATGGGCAGCGCTGATCTGCCTGATGATGGGTTTGGATAAGAAGGGGAGGTACAGCATGACAGATACATATATCGCCAGGCTGATTCAGTATGGGATCGATTCCGGACTGATCCCGGAGGAGGAACGTATCTACAGCACGAATCAGATACTGGAAGTGCTGAAAAAGGATGATTATAAAGTTCCGGAGGAGACGGAATTGTTACAGACACAATCGGGCGGGTGTGATGCTGCGCAGGAGTCCGGCATTGATCTGGCGGATACGCTGGAGCATCTTATGGAATATGCGCTGGAGACCGGCGTGCTGGAAGACGGCGGCGTGGTTTCACGCGATCTGTTTGATACGAAGCTGATGAACTGTCTGACGCCGCGTCCGTCGGAGGTGATTCGCACATTTCGAGAGAATTACGCAGAAAGTCCCCGGCAGGCGACGGATGCGTACTACAGGTTCAGTGTGGCGACCAATTATATCCGAAAAGACCGTATTGCGAGAGACCGGAAATGGAAAGTGCCGTCCCGGTACGGTGAGATTGATATTACGATTAATTTAAGTAAACCGGAGAAGGATCCGAAAGCAATCGCGGCGGCCAAGCTGGCAAAGCAGTCGGCTTATCCGAAGTGCCAGCTCTGTATGGAGAATGAGGGATATGCCGGTCGGATGAACCATCCGGCCAGACAGAATCACCGCATTATCCCGATTACGATAAACGGCAGCGAGTGGGGGTTTCAGTACTCTCCGTATGTATACTACAATGAACACTGTATTGTGTTTAACGGACAGCATGTTCCGATGAAGATTGATCGGGCGGCATTCCGCAAGCTGTTTGATTTTGTGAAGCAGTTTCCGCATTATTTCCTGGGATCGAATGCGGATCTGCCCATTGTGGGCGGATCCATTCTGAGTCATGATCATTTTCAGGGCGGACATTATACCTTTGCCATGGAGACCGCGGGGCTGGAGAAGACCTTTACGATTCCGGGCTATGAGGATGTGGAGGCGGGGATCGTTCACTGGCCGCTGTCCGTTATCCGCATTCGCGGAAAGAATGATGAGCGGGTGATTGATCTGGCAGATCATATATTGAAAAAATGGCGCTCTTATACGGATGCGGACGCCTTCATTTTTGCTGAGACGGACGGGGAGCCGCATAATACGATCACGCCGATTGCCCGGATGAGGGACGGTCTGTATGAGCTGGATCTGGCGCTGCGGAACAATATTACGACGGAGGAGTGCCCGCTGGGCGTGTATCATCCTCATGCCGAGCTGCATCATATTAAAAAAGAAAATATCGGACTCATCGAGGTCATGGGGCTTGCCGTGCTTCCGGCGCGCCTGCAATCCGAGATGGAGCGGATGGGGCAGTTTATATTAGAGGGAAGGGATCTGCGGTCAGATGAGCTGCTGGAAAAGCATGCCGACTGGTACGATACTTTCCGGGATGCCTATACCTTCAGCGCGGAGAATGTCGAGTCCATTCTGCAGGATGAAATCGGGAAGGTGTTTGTGAGGGTGTTGGAGGACGCCGGAGTTTATAAATGCACCGACGAAGGCAGGGCTGCGTTTGATCGGTTCCTGGCAATCCTGTAACATCAGCTTGTATAAACAGAAAACGGATTTTGACGCAGATCATCTGAGGTGAATTCGCGCTCAGAATCTCTGTATAAATGAGGAGGATAATATGACTATATTAGTGACGGGCGGCGCCGGTTACATCGGCAGCCATACATGCGTGGAGCTTTTAAATGCGGGATATGATGTGATTGTGGTTGACAATCTGTACAATTCCAGCGAGAAGGCACTGGATCGTGTACAGCAGATTACGGGAAAGGATCTGAAGTTTTATCAGGCGGATATTTTAGACCGGGATGCGATGACAGCGGTGTTTGAGGAAAACAGGATTGACGCAGTGATCCATTTTGCCGGCTTAAAGGCTGTAGGAGAGTCCGTGGTCAAACCGATTGAGTATTACCACAATAACATCGGCGGCACTCTGGTGCTTGCTGATGTGATGCGGAACCACGGCTGTAAAAATATCATCTTCAGTTCGTCCGCGACCGTATACGGTGACCCCGCGATTATTCCGATTACGGAGGAGTGTCCGAAGGGAACCTGCACCAACCCATACGGCTGGACGAAGAGCATGCTGGAGCAGGTGCTGACTGACATTCATACCTCAGATCCGGATTGGAATGTGGTTCTGCTGCGTTACTTTAACCCGATCGGCGCGCACAGGAGCGGCCTGATCGGTGAGGACCCGAAGGGGATTCCGAACAATCTGCTTCCCTATGTGGCGCAGGTGGCGATCGGGAAGCTGGAGTGCCTGGGCGTGTTTGGCGACGATTATGATACACCGGACGGAACGGGTGTGCGTGATTACATTCATGTCGTTGATCTGGCGGTCGGTCACGTGAAGGCGATTGAGAAGCTGGCGGATAACGAGGGCGTATCCATCTACAATCTCGGCACGGGAAATGGCTACAGTGTGCTGCAGGTGGTGCATGCTTTTGAGAAGGCATGCGGTCATGCCATCAACTATCAGATCAAGCCGCGCCGCGCGGGAGATATTGCCATGTGCTACTGTGATCCCGCAAAGGCGAAGGCGGAGCTTGGCTGGGAGGCGCAGTACGGTATCGAGGATATGTGTGCTGATTCCTGGAGATGGCAGAGCAGTAATCCGAATGGCTATGCGGACGCGTGATATGTCTGCGGAGGTATGTATGGCGTCGGCGTGAATCCGATGCCGTGCTTCCGGCACAGATGCATGCGGATGCACGGAAGGTGATCCGGACATACAGACGTGTCATGACAGGGGGAGAACCTGGTCTGGGGAACATGAAAGAAAGGATTTGTACCCTATGATGGATTTTAAACTGACACAGCAGGTGCAGCGCAGAAAGAAGAGAAATTCAAAACTGCTGAGTACCGTGATGGTTGTTTTTTCAATCATTTTCGTGCTCTGCGGCATTATTTTTTCAAATTCATTTTTCCTGGCGGCTTTCTGCCTTGCTTTTTTGTACTATGTGTTTACTTTTTTTTCGGATAATGCCTACGAGTATAATTTCGAGAATGAAGCGTTCAGCATTGACGTGATCCGGGGAAAACGGCGGCGTCGCACGGCACACTATCTCTACTATAAAAATCTGGAGGTGGTGGCGCCTCCGGATCACGAACTTGTCTTAAAATATAAGAAAAAGGGCGGGACTGAGCATATAAAAAAATACGATTATACTTCTTATGAGGATGGGATTCCATATTATACGATGATTATTACCCAGAATGATGAGAAGATTAAGCTGCTTCTGGATCTGGATGAGCAGACGCTGCGGTTTTTGAAGCTCCGTTATCCTCAGAAGGTATTTCTGCAATGAAAAAAGCAAAAGAGAAAGTAGAACTCAGATATTATGATGTTCCCCAGAATGACTTTATGCTCGCCCTGCAGGGGCTGGAGTGGAAACGTCAGTACGGTTCGAAGGACAGCCCACTGCATTTTCATAACCTGATGGAGATCGGCGTCTGCCGGTATGGCAGCGGGATTATGAAGATGGAGAACGAGGATATGCCCTATCAGGCTGGGACAATCAGTGTTCTCCCGGTGAACTATCCTCACAATACGCTGAGCACGGAGGATACAGAGAGCTACTGGGAGTACCTGTTTGTTGATTCTGAAAAAATCCTGCAGGCCATGTATCCGGATGATCTTCTTTTTCAGCAGAAGATGATGGAAAAGATTAACAAAAGACCGTATCTCGGGAACGAAAAAGCTGTGCCGGAGCTGGCGGGCATTGTACACACGATTCTGGATGAGACAAGGAACAAGCAGGATCCGCTGTATCGTGAGTGTATCCGGGGATTATCGCTCGCTCTGCTGATTAATGTGGCTCGATTGAATGCCGTGAGTTCCGCGATGCCGGAGGGGGGCATTCGTCTGAAGACAGGGTTTGACCAGATACGTCCCGCACTGGATCATATCAGGGAACAATATTCCTCTCCGATGAAGATTTCGGAGATTGCGGCGGTATGCCATGTGAGCGAATCTCATTTTCGCCGGTTGTTTGAGGAAAATATCGGGATGACACCGGTGGAATATCTGAATCAGATCCGCATTCGCAAGGCCTGCGACCTGATCAAGACGACGGGAAGCTCCATGGAGGAGATTGCCGTGAAGGTCGGATTTGCCACGACATCCACGTTCAACCGGAATTTTAAGCGGATCACGGGCACGTCGCCTTATCAATGGAAAAAGCAGCCGGAAAATTTTGAAAGCAGGCTGTCCAGATGCAATATCATGGTCGAAAAGGGGTGGTGAGCGCCGGGGCGGTATCTGACTGACCAGTGACTGGTCACTGAATGGTGATTCATTCGTAAATCTGTCAATTTCACAAGAGGAAAGTTCGGTTATTTTCCGAAAACGATAAAAAAGACGTGGTTTTTTTGAAAATATAGTCAAAAAAACCGCTTTTTTTGATTTTTCATTGGTTGTTTTTACAATTAAAAATCGAATATGCTTTTTTTGTGAAAGAATATGCAAACAATCACAGAGCGTGTTTTGATATAATATGCACATGTGATAGCGGCAGCCATTTGAAATTTTAACTATGATTACCAGTGGCGCTGCGGCACGTTACAAATCTATATTATTTCATGAGGAGGAGAACGCATGAAAAAGAAAGTAATTTCAATCATGCTCGTAGGTGCGCTTGTCGTATCTATGGGCGCAATGGCAGGCTGCGGCAGCAGCAGCAGCAGTGATGACAGCAGTGCTGGCACCACCACAGACACGAGCGCGGCGGAAGAGACAGCTACCGGCGGTTCTGATGATGGACATACACTGACCGTGTATGCCTGGGACGCATCCTTCAATATCCCGGCTCTTGAGGCGGCTGCAGAGGATTATCAGACGAACGTTGATTCCGATTTCGTCCTGAACATCGTGGAGCAGTCCGGTTCATCCGATATTGAGACTCTGATTACGAACGTGGCCTCTGCGGGCGAGAGCGCATATGATCAGCTTCCCGATATCGTGCTGTTCCAGGATCACTACTTTGAGCAGTATCATACCAATTATCCGGATGTATGGCAGGATGTGAACGACGCTGACATCAGCTGGGATGATTTCTCCGCTGAGAAGCTCGCTTATTCTACGGTTGACGACGTGCATTACGGAGTGCCCGTAGACGGCGGTACCTGTATCGCGGCTTACCGAGTTGACCTTCTTGAGGCGGCAGGATACACGATCGACGACCTGACCGGAGTGTCATGGGAGGAGTTTATGGATATCGGCGAGGATGTCTATGAAGCAACCGGCAAGTATCTGCTCTGCATGGACGGCGACGGCAATGACCTTGTATACATCATGCTTCAGGCTGAGGGCGTTTCTCAGTTCCAGGACGGCGAGCCGTACATCACTGACAATGAGACTCTGGTTGAGGTTGTGAACCTTATCGTCGAGATGGCACAGCGCAACGTCCTTCTGCTGACGAACAGCTGGGATGATTACACCAATACTGCGATCCAGGGCGATCAGGTAGCTGGCGTTATCAATGGTAACTGGATCATTCCGACCATCGAGACTGTTACTGAGAATGAAGGTCTCTGGGAGATCACCTCTCTTCCGACCATCAGCGGCGAGGAAGGCTACGCATCCAACGGCGGTTCTTCCCTGTATATTACTGCGAACTGCGCGAACTATGACCTTGCGGTTGACTTCCTTTCCTACACCTTCGGCGGCGGCTCCTACGAGGAGACCGGCACATCCATCACCTATGATAACGCTCTGACGAACGGCGGCGTTGTTACTACATACGCACCGGCAGGCGATTCTGAGGTGTACAGCGCAGGTGTTGCATACTTCAACGATACCGCGATCTATCAGCAGATTGCTGAGATGACAACGAATGTTCCTACGGTTGAGCAGAATGACGCTCACTACTCTGCACGTACTTACATGGCGGCAGCGATCGTAAATATCATTAACGGCAGCGACGTTACCTCCGAACTGGAGACGGCGGAGTCCCAGCTCAGATTTGAAATGGGTCTTGACTGATTCTGAAATTATCTGTTGGGAAATATCCGGAACAGCTTTACAGTTTGATTTCAATGGCGGGGAAACGATTTTCCGTTTCCCCGCCGGTTTTTGCACAGGACATCATCGTGAGATGACGCGGCAGAGCCGCTTATGGGTTTGTGCGACGAGCAGGAGTCTGGGACTGTCTTCTGCCCGATTCATATGTTAGGGGGGATTTAATTGAAAGAGAAAAAGGGACTCGGGTTGCTCGCGAAGCAGTCGATCTCAGGATGGGTCTGGCTGATGCCGGCCACTATCCTGATCGCGATCATGAGTTTCTACCCGATGGTTCGCGCCTTTATCATGGCCTTAAAAACAGGCTCCAGCGCCAGCATGGTCTGGAATGAGCCTATCTTCAACAACTTTGTTCGTATGTTCAAGGACCAGCTTTTTGTCCGTTCCATTGGAAATACGTTCCTGTATCTTGTCATTCAGGTGCCGATCATGCTGATTCTGGCGATCCTGCTGGCACAGATGCTGAACAACAAGGACCTGAAATTCAAGGGTCTGTTCCGTACCTGCGTATTTCTTCCCTGCGCGACGTCGCTGGTTTCCTACGCATTGATCTTCAAGTCGCTGTTCGCGACAGAGGGTCTGATCAACACGATTCTGACGAGCCTGCACATACTCGACACGGGATACAATTTCCTGGGAAATCCGGGGAGCGCGAAAGCGGTCATCATTATCGCGCTGATCTGGAGGTGGACCGGATATAACATGGTATTTTATCTGGCCGGTCTTCAGAATATTGAGTATTCTGTGTACGAGGCGGCGAAGGTGGACGGTGCCAACGGTATGCAGACATTCTTCCGCATTACCTGTCCTCTGTTGAAGCCGACGATCATCATGACATTTATCATGTCCATCAACGGTACGCTGCAGTTGTTCGACGAGTCCGTCAACCTGACAAACGGCGGACCCGCCAACAGTACGATCACGATGTCACATTATATTTACAATAATGCATTCGGTACCGGTGTGGCGAACTTCGGCTACGCATCGGCCATGTCGTTCTTCGTATTTATACTTGTTGCAGTTCTGGCCCTGATCAATATGAAAGTAGGTGATACGCGTGACTAAGAAGAAAAATAAATCCATGATTCAGCGCAGGCTGATCCCGACTTATATATTCCTGATCATTGTGGCGTTCGTATCCGTATTCCCGTTCTACTGGATGATTTCGGCGGCTACCAACCAGTCGATTGATGTGGCCCGCGGCCGTATCGTTCCGGGTGCCTACGCAGTCACGAACTTCCAGAATCTGATCTCCAGCCAGAACCTGGGCGGTGCGATGGCAAACTCCTTCAAGTATGCCATTCTGCAGACAATACTTGCTCTGTTTATCTGCTCACTAGCCGGATTTGGCTTCGAGCTTTACCATGATAAGGCAAAGGATGCCCTGTTTACCATTCTGCTTCTGGCCATGATGGTTCCGCAGGTTGCAACGATGATCCCTCTGTTCAAGATGATGTCTACGGCAGGCCTTCTGAACTCCATGTGGGGCTTCGTTCTTCCGTCGATCTCGACACCGTTCCTTGTCATGTTTTTCCGACAAAATTCGCGAAGTTTTCCGTTGGATACGATGGAAGCGGCGCGTATTGACGGATTGAGAGAGTTCGGTATTTTCATTCGCATGTACATGCCGATGATGAAATCGACCTATGCGGCTGCTGCGGTTATCACATTCATGAACGCATGGAATGCTTACCTCTGGCCGAAGGTTGTATTGACACAGTCTGATTCTCAGACGATGCCGATGCTGATTGCAAACCTTTCCAGCGGTTATACGATTGATTACGGTATGCTGATGATGGGCGTACTCTTCTGCTCCATTCCGACCATGGTTGTGTTCTTCGTTCTGCAGAAGCAGTTCGCGGAAGGTCTTACCGGCGCTGTCAAGTAAGATGGAGTTTTGTATACTGCAATAGCCATATGATTTCGTATAAAAAGACACTGCTTTCCAGCGGTGTCTTTTTTTCAGAACTGTTTTGAGAATCTTGCAAAGCAGATTTTCATGGTATATACTGTGAAGTATAAGAAAATCGTATGCTCCTCAAATCATACGCATGTGAGATTCCGGGGGGTATATACACATGGAGGGTTTGGTATGGACAAATTTATTGTGAATGTCATCCACCGGCCGGAGATGGTGCCGGAGTATTCCGCGACTGTGACCGGCCAGGGGAAGGAGGAGGATATCGGGGATACGGCACTTCTCACGGAGTCTCTGGATATCTTTAAGACACAGCAGAGAATCGCGCATGAGAACGGACTGAAGGTTACGATACATATGACATACGCATCTCTGTTCAACGATGAGGCGGTAGAGATTGCGAAACACGATCACGAGGTATATGGGGATGAGATCGCGCTCTCCCTGCTGGGACTGCCCTGTGAGGAGTTCCGTGAGAAATATCAGACGAAGGATTTCTGCATCTGGATGTTTTCCATGGAGGAGAAGAAGGCAATCGTTAACGATGTATTTGAGAAGTTTCGTGACCGGTTCGGCTTTTATCCGGAATCCACCGGATCCTATTATATGGATGCTGACCTGACGAACTATATCAAGAATCAGTATCCGAGCGTCAAGTGCGCGATCGCCACCTGCTGGGAAGAGGGACCGAAGGCTTATCACACCTGCAACAATTCCTGGTATACGCTGTTTGACGGCGGCCCGTGGGCGCCGTGGATTCCGTCGAAGCAGAATACACATGCGCCTGCGGCGAACGAAGCGGAGGACAGCGGGATTGTCGCGATTCCGCATCTTTCCAGAGATCTGATCGCATGCTATGACGGGAACGGTTCTAACTTCGGAACCCACCCTCAGAATGTGCTCCGCGGTATGATCTATGACACGAAAACCTGGGAGTATCCCTACCTGTACAACCTGATCGACCAGTACCGCTCTCTGGAGAAGTATAACAACGGTTATGCTTATAATATGATGTTCGTAGGACCCGGCTGGATGAATAAGATGGGGCGCTGGGAGGCTCCCTATGAGCTGTTGGTGAAGTCCTATACGGACGGCTGCAAATACTACGGACAGCTGAAAAAAGAAGGAAAACTGGTCGACATGACCATGTCGGAGTTTGCAGATTATTATCGGGAGAAAAAGTCCTATACAGAGCCGGAGTGCGCGCTTTGGAGGGATATCCTCTATGGATCGGACAAGCAGCTGTTCTGGTACTGTGATCCCTATATGAGAGCCTGTGTAAATATGGATCAGGGCGGAGCCATTGTAGATCTGCGTCCTTATGCGGCGAAGCTGGAATGGCCGGTCGGCATCGGGACAAAGCATGTGCAGGATGCCTCCTACCCGTTTCTGATCCAGGAGAAATATCGGGCGGGTTATTTCACGCATTATGCCGGTGAAGGAACAATCCGCAGTGCAAAGCTGTCCTGCAAAGGAGAAGAGGTTGATCTGGCTCTCTGCCGCACAAAAGCACACTTTTCTCAGGATGGTCATACCCGTATCCTGACGCTGGATCCGGTGACGATCGAGTTCCGGGGTCTCACAGTGACCTTGCAGACGAAAGAATATTTTGAGGAGGGTTCGTCGTCGATTAAGATTGAGCGGAATATTCTGGAGATGAGCGATTCGGACGCGGAGGTTTTCCTGAATGAATATATGGTAGCCTGCTATGGCACGACGGAGTATCCGGAGGATATGACCGGTATACTTTTGAAGTGTGAGGGCGTAGATGAGAAGGAGATCTGTTATGAGTACCGTTGCCGCGAAGCATCTCTCGCGGGTGCGTCCGCGGTCAGTGCCGTGATCCCGGCGATCGGGACGAAGGTTTCTCTGACAGCTTCGGATCAGGCGGCGGAAGGATATATAAAAGAGGGATATGCATTTTCGCCGATGTTTACGCTCGGATACCGGAAGAAAATATCAGATAAGGAGGTATTTGCGACATGGCTCAATCTGGCAAAGGCAAATTAAATTATCGCTGCCCGTCCTGTTTTATGCGCGATCTGGATATTGATATGTTTTATGATAAGGACAAGGGTGAGTATTACTGCATCCGCTGTCAGTACACCGGCACGGAGGAAGATGTTCTCGCAAAGAATGAGATGGTGCGCTTCCGTTACCGCGCGATGAATCAGAGATTTGATAAGTTTGATTTTGATTAAATTCCCCTTGCGTTTTAAGGATGATTGTGGTAGAATGCTATTCAGTTATGGGTGTCGGAGAGACACAGTTTATATTTTGCACGCGGGAGGTATGATTCGTGGACACAGTTAGACTGATCGTCAAGATTGTATTTATGATATTGAGTGTGGTTATGACAATCATCGTTCTGATGCAGGAGGGAAAGAGTCAGGGGCTTGGATCTCTGTCCGGTTCCACCATAGACAACAGCTACTGGAGCAAGAATAAGGGTCGTTCCATGGAGGGCGTTCTGGTTAAGGTGACGAGAATTTTATTGATTATCTTCCTTGCCGGAGCGGCTGCGATGAATATTGGTAGTTTTCAGGGTTAAGCACACGAGAGGCTGTCGTAAAGAAACGACAGCCTTTTTTGGTATGTACAGAGGCGTGTGAGAAAATGATGCAGCCTTTGCTGCACGCACCCCCGCGCAGCGAGTATGGGACAAACGCTGCTTCCTGCTCGATTGGTTGATGTATGAATTATGAATAGAGAAGAGCTTGAGAAAAGAAAAAAAGTAATTTATGATTTTGTCTGTGATGAACTGTATGTTCCCATGAAGGCAAAAGAAATCGCTGCGGTTTTAGATGTTTCAAAAGAACGGCGTGCGGAGCTTCAGGAGGTTCTGGATGCGCTTCTCGCAGAGGGAAAGCTTGAAGTGTCCGCAAAAGGGAAGTACCGTAAAGGCCGCAACCGTTTTATTACCGGCGTATTTACGGCGCATGCGAAAGGCTATGGCTTTGTGACTGCGGAGGGTGAGACGGAGGATATTTTTATTGCGGAGGGGAATACCTTCGGCGCCATTCACAGGGATTTAGTTCAGATTGTCCATATTCCATCAAGCGGAAAGCGCAGAGAAGGGAAAGTCGTAAAGATTCTGGAACACGGCCTGAAAACGCTTGTGGGTACCTATGAGAAGAGCACGGAGAATTATGGATTTGTCATACCGGATCACCCTCGGATCAGGATGGATATATTTATCCCGTCAGAGCGGTCGAAAGGAGCCGTGACCGGGCATAAGGTAGTGGTGGAGCTGACATCTTACGGGGATCACAGACGAAAACCGGAGGGAAGGATTATTGAAATCATCGGGCATGTGAATGACCCGGGAACGGATATTCTGTCTCTGGCAAAAGCCTATGAACTGCCAATGGAGTTTTCGGAGAAGGTTCTGAATCAGGCGGCACGGGCGGCAAAGCCGGTGTCGGAGGCGGACATGGCGGGACGGCTGGATCTGCGCGGCTGGCAGACCGTCACGATCGACGGGGAGGACGCGAAGGATCTGGACGATGCGGTCACCATTTCCGGGACGGGTGATGGTGGCTACGTGCTGGGCGTGCATATCGCAGATGTGACCAATTATGTGCAGGAACACAGCGCGCTGGATGCGGAGGCAAGAAAGCGCGGCACCAGCGTTTACCTGGTGGATCGTGTGATCCCGATGCTTCCGCATGCTCTGTCCAACGGCATCTGTTCACTGAATCAGGGAGAGGATCGGCTGGCGCTGAGCTGTATCATGACCGTTGACCGGCGGGGCAATATTGTGGATCACGAGATTGCAGAGACGGTCATCCGTGTGGATCGGCGTATGACATACACGGCTGTCAATCAGATCATTACGCTGCGTGATGAGAAGACAATGGCTGAGTATGAGGATTTCGTGCCGATGTTTTTTGAGATGAAGGAGCTGGCGGATCTGCTGCGGGCAAAGCGGAGGGCGCGCGGATCGATCGATTTTGATTTTCCGGAGACGAAAGTGATTCTGGACAGGGCGGGACATCCGATGGAGATTTTTCCCTGCGACCGGAATCCGGCGACCAGGATCATTGAGGATTTTATGCTGGCGGCAAACGAAACGGTGGCGGAGGATTATTTCTGGCAGGAAAGTCCGTTTGTGTACCGGACGCACGAGAAGCCGGATGTGGAGAAAATCAGAAAGCTGAGCACGTTTATCCACAACTTTGGTTATCACATTCATATCGGTTCCGATGAGGTGCATCCGAAGGAGCTGCAGAAGCTTCTGGAGAAAATCGAAGATACTCCGGCGGAGCCGCTGATCTCGCGGCTGACGCTGCGCTCCATGAAGCGGGCGGCTTATTCGGCGGAGTGCCTCGGTCATTTCGGACTGGCGGCAAAGTATTACTGCCATTTCACATCGCCGATCCGTCGTTATCCCGACCTGCAGATTCACCGCATTATCAAGGACGGGCTGCGCGGGCGTATGGATGACAGGCGGCGGCAGCATTACGAAAAAATTTTGCCGGAGGTGGCAAAGCAGGCCAGTGATCTGGAACGCTGTGCCGATGACGCGGAGCGTGAGACGATTAAATTGAAAAAGGTCGAGTATATGGAGGAGCGGATCGGGGAAGTTTTTGAGGGGGTGATCTCAGGCATCACCCAGTATGGACTGTATGTGGAACTGCCGAACACCATCGAGGGCCTGGTGCACGTGACAAGCCTTCAGGATGATTATTATCATTATGCGGAAGATGTATACGAGCTGGTCGGGGAGAACACCGGCAGGAGTTATAAGCTGGGGCAGACTGTGACCGTCCGGGTGGCCGGTACGGACAGGCTGATGCGAACGATTGATTTTGTTGTGATAATGGAGTTGAAAAATGGGAAAAGACAGGATAAAATTAATAGCAAATAATAAAAAGGCTTATCATGATTATTTTATAGAAGAGACCTATGAGGCGGGGGTTGCCCTTCACGGCACAGAGGTGAAGTCTGTCCGCATGGGAAAATGCAGCGTTAAAGAATCCTTTATCCGCATTGAAAACGGCGAGGTAATTGCTTACGGCCTTCACATCAGCCCTTATGAGAAGGGCAACATTTTCAATCGTGATCCGCTGCGGCCGAAGAAGCTTCTGCTGCATCGCCATGAGATCAACCGGATCGCAGGGAAGATAAAAGAAAAGGGTTATACACTGATTCCGCTGAAGGTCTATCTGAAGGGAAGCCTGATCAAAGTGGAGATCGGTCTGGCGCGCGGAAAGAAGCTCTATGATAAGCGGCAGGATATCGCAAAAAAGGATCAGAAGCGTGAAGCGGAGCGGGACTTCAAGATGAAGTTTTAATCATCCGGATATCGAAGACCTGAACGAAAGGAAGCTTTATATGGGAAATATTCGATTGACAAAATTACGCGAAGAAATGAGAAGGCGGGGGATCGACATTTATATTGTGCCCTCTTCGGATTTTCATGAATCGGAGTATGTGGGCGAGTATTTCCGCGCACGGGAGTTTTTGACCGGGTTTACAGGGTCCGCGGGTACCGCGGTGGTGACGCGGGACAAGGCGGGGCTCTGGACAGACGGCCGGTATTTTATTCAGGCAGCGGCGCAGCTTGCCGGATCCGGTTTTGATCTCTTCCGAATGGGCGAAGAGAATGTGCCGGAGATTTCGGATTTCCTGAAAGAAGAGCTCCCCGCAGGCGGTGTTCTGGGATTTGACGGGCGTGTTGTCAATGGCGCGCAGGCAGAGAAGTTTCGCGAAATTGCCGGGGAAAGACAGGGAAGCCTTTCTGTGGCGGAGGATCTGCTGGATCCGATCTGGAAAGACCGCCCGCCCATCGCGTGCCCGCCGGTCTGGATCCTGGCCGGGGAGTACAGCGGCGAGTCCGCTGTCTCGAAGCTGGGACGCATCCGGGAAAAAATGGAAGAAGAAAAAGCGGATTATCACATGATTGCGTCTCTCTGTGATATCGCATGGATTTTAAATCTCCGTGCGGATGATATTGAACACGTACCGGTGTTCCTCTCCTTCCTGCTGATTTCAAAGGAAAGCGCGATACTTTTTGTTCAGCCGGATGCCGTGGGGGACGAGACGGCTGCATATCTCGGCGCGTGCGGTGTGGAAGTGGATGCCTATCGGAATGTTTACAGCGCGGCGGCACGACTGCCGGAGAGAGCGTCGATTCTGCTGAACCGGAAGTATGTAAATTACCGTCTGATTTCCGCGCTGCCGGAGAGTGTGAATGTCATTGACAGGGAGGATCCCTCCGAACGGATGAAAGCGGTGAAAAATGCGACGGAGCTTCAAAATACCCGTCGGGCGCATGTAAAAGACGGCGTTGCCATGACGAAGTTTATGTATTGGCTGAAAACGAATGTCGGGAAGATCCCCATGGACGAGTATACCGTCGGGTGTTATCTGGACAATCTGCGTGCGCAGCAGGAGCATTTTCTGGATCTTAGTTTTGAGAATATCTGTGCCTGCGGACCGAATGCCGCGATGATGCACTATGCAGCTACCCGGGATAAGAAATCGGAGATCCGGCCGGAGGGTATGCTGCTGGTGGACAGCGGCGGACATTATCTGGAGGGGACGACGGATATCACCCGCACATTTATCCTCGGACCGGTCACGGCGGAGATGAAGCTTCATTTTACGACGGTCGTCCGGTGTAATCTTGCACTGGCGAACCTGCGGTTCCTCTACGGCTGCGGCGGAATCAGCATGGATGTCGTCTGTCGGAAACCGCTCTGGGAACTGGGACTTGACTATAAATGCGGCACCGGCCACGGCGTGGGCCATATTCTGAATGTACACGAAGGACCGAACGGCTTCCGTTATAAGATTGTTCCGGAACGCAGGGACAGCGGTGTGTTGGAAGAGGGTATGATCACGACGGATGAGCCGGGTGTTTACCTGGAAGGGAAATACGGCATACGAATCGAAAACGAACTGATTTGTGTGAAGGATGAAAAAAATGAGTACGGTCAGTTTATGCGGTTTGAGCCGATCACTTACTGCCCCATAGATCTGGACGGTATAGTGCCGGAGTTGATGAATGAAAAGGAAAAAGACTGGCTGAATGCATACCATGCGATGGTACGTGAAAAGGTTTCCCCTTATCTGACGGATGAGGAACGGGCATGGATGGAAGTGTATACGAGAGAGATCGTCTGACCCTGTGACGGACAGATGTTCCGAGGAAAGGTATAAGATTATGAAAAAAATAGTTTTAATTGACGGACACAGCATTTTAAACCGTGCTTTTTTCGGGGTTCCCGATCTGACGAATTCGGAGGGACTGCACACCAACGCCGTTTACGGATTCTTAAATATCATGTTGAAAATTCTGGATGAGGAGAAGCCGGACTACCTGACGGTGGCTTTTGATCGCAGTGAACCCACGTTTCGCCATGAGATGTATGCAGAATATAAGGGTACGCGCAAGCCGATGGCGGAGGAGCTGCGCCAGCAGGTTCCTGTAATGAAAGAAGTTCTGCATGCCATGGGGGTTGTGACAGTTGAAAAGGCGGGACTGGAGGCGGACGACATTCTCGGCACAATCGCCGGACAGGCGGAGGCGGCCGGGATGGAGGTCAGTATCATCTCCGGCGACCGGGATCTCCTGCAGCTTGCTACTGAAAAGGTAAAAATCCGTATCCCGAAGACGAAGCGGAGCGGAACAGAGATAGAGGACTACCATGCTGCGGATGTGGAGGCGCGCTACCTTGTGACGCCGCGTCAGTTTATCGATGTTAAGGCATTGATGGGAGACAGCTCGGATAATATTCCGGGGGTGCCGGGCATCGGGGAGAAGGGTGCGACCAGTATCATTGCGGCTTACAAAAGCATCGAAAATGCATACGCGCATGTGGATGAGATTCGGCCGAAGCGGGCGCAGACGGCGCTGGCGGAGCATTATGATCTGGCGCAGATGAGCAAGGAACTGGCAACAATCCGGACGGATGCGGAGATTGACTATGATATGGAAGCTGCAGCCATGCAGAATCTCTATACGCAGGAAGCGTATCTGTGGTTCAAACGGCTGGAATTCAAGCAGATGCTGCTCCGGTTTGATCAGAATGAAAAAACGATGGATTCGGTGGAAGACTCGTTTCGGACCATAGATGAACGGGCGGAGGCAGAGAGTTTTTTCGCGAACTTTCAGGGGAGACAGGCGGCAGTTGCGATTCTGGAGGAAGGTCAGCGAATTTCTCTTTCGGGAGCGGGATATCGCTTCTATGGGATCGCTGTTGCTTATTCGTTAACCGGCGATGAGACCGGCAGCGCAGCGGATGGAGAGTCTGTTTCCTCGTTCGATACTGCCGGAGATGAGGCCAGTACCGCAGCGGCTGGCGAGTCCGTCTCCGTATCCGGCAGTTCCGGAGATGCGGTTCGCGCGGCTGGTCTGATCCGGGTTGTATTTATCCCCTGTACAAAGAAAATACCGGCAGATTTTCTGGATCAGAAATTGCAGCGTTTATGCGACACATGCGAGATGCTGTTCACACCTGAACTGAAGGCGCTTTTAAAGCATGTTGTTATTGAGGAGAAAAAACAACTGACGGACATCAGTCTGGCGGCGTATCTTCTGAATCCGCTGAAAAACGATTATGCGTATGACGATATCGCGAAAGAATATCTTGGGGAGATGATTCCGGCAAAGGCCGACCTCCTGGGGAAATTAAAGCTGGCAAAAGCTGCGGAGGAAAAGCCGGAGGCAGTGGAGAAGCTCGCCTGCTTTACGGCGTATACCGCGCTGCGTGCATGGCGGCCCCTGATGAAAGCTCTGCGAGAGAACGGTATGGAGCGGCTGTACCGGGAGGTGGAGCTGCCCCTGGTGTGGGTGCTGGACGCGATGGAAAAAGAAGGTGTTCGCGTGGAAAGAGAGTCTTTGCGTGATTACGGTGAACAGCTCGCCGGGCGTATCACCCGGCTGGAGCAGAGTATTTATGAC